>PMUN01000091.1:38941-43084 GCA_003166875.1 Bryobacterales bacterium
GCTCCGGAGCAAATCGCGCATGTGGCGCTGGAGCATCGCTTGATGCATGCCGAGACGCTGGCTTATCTGTTCCACAATTTACCTTACGATCAGAAGATCCCGGCTCAGTTGGATTCCATCCACAGCACGCTAGCGCCGCCGGCGAAGATGATCGAGATCCCGACGGGCTACGCGACTCTTGGCCAAAAGGCTGGTGAATTCGGCTGGGATAACGAATTCAACCAGCATCAGGTGAACGTACCCGGCTTCGCCATCGGCAAGTACAAAGTCACCAACGGCGAATATCTCGATTTCGTGCGAGCCGGCGCCAAAGCTCCGCATTTTTGGTTCGAGCGCGACGGCGAATGGTTCCACAAAGGCATGTTCGCTGAAATTCCGCTGCCGGCGAACACGCCTGTGTATGTGACCTACGCCGAAGCGAGTGCCTATGCGGGGTGGGCCGGCAAGACGCTGCCTACGGAAGCTCAGTTTCACAGGGCTGCGTTCGGGACGCCTTCCGGCGATGAGCGCAAATATCCTTGGGGTGATTCCGCTCCAGATATCACGCACGGGAATTTCGATTTCCACTCGTGGGATCCAATCGACGTCACGCGAAATCCCGCCGGCGACAGCGCCTTCGGCGTTTCGCAAATGGTGGGAAATGGATGGGAGTGGACCGCGACGCTGTTCGGGCCGTTTCCGGGCTTCGAACCGTTCCCCTTCTATTCCGGCTACTCCAAGAATTTCTTCGACGAAGAGCATTATGTATTGAAAGGCGGATCGCCGCGGACCGCGTCCTGTTTTCTGCGGCGATCTTTCCGGAATTGGTTTCGTCCCGACTACCCTTATGTCTACGCCAGCTTCCGCCTGGTTGAAAACTGACGCGCCGAGAACTGACGCGCTGACGGAGGCCCACCTGCGGGAATTCGCCGCCGAGGTGTGCGCCGATTTGAGCAAGCCGCAGAAGGAACTGCACTCGAAATATCTTTATGACGAGCTTGGCAGCGCATTGTTTGAAGCCATCACACGTCTTCCTGAATACGGGCTCACGCGCGCCGATGAACGGCTCTTAAGCTCGCACGCGCGAGACATTGCTCAAGTGATCCCAGCTCCGGCAGCAGTGATCGAGTTGGGCAGTGGCACCGGCGAAAAGACACGGCATATCCTCGAAGCGTTCACGATTTCGCGCTCCAAGGTACGTTATGTTCCCATTGATGTGTCGCCGAAAGCTCTGGCACGCTGCCAGCAGGATCTGGCCGACGTTGCTGAAGTCTACCCGCTGGCGCAGTCTTATCTGGATGGCATGGCAAGCGCCGTTGGTAGGCGGCCGGCCGAGCAACCGTTGCTCATCCTGTTTCTTGGGAGTACCATCGGAAACTTCGAGCGGCTGCGCGCGGTGGATTTTCTACAGGCTTTGCGCCGCTCGCTGCGGCCTGGCGACGCGCTTCTGATTGGAGCAGACCTCGTCAAGGATCGCGACCAAATGTTGCGCGCCTACGACGACCCTATCGGCTTGACTGCCGCATTTAACCTGAATCTGCTGGGACGCATCAATCGCGAGCTGGGCGGCAATTTCGATTTGCGCAATTTCCAGCACGAAGCCCGCTGGAACGAAGCTGAGCGGCGCGTCGAGATGCATCTGCGCTCACGCGTAGATCAAACGGCGTTCATCGTCGAAGCTGATCTCACGGTTCAATTCCAAGCTGGAGAAACCATCTGGACAGAATCCTCGCACAAGTTTGAACTCGATGAGCTTTGCGAGATGGCTGGGCGGACTGGTTTTCGCGTCCAGGCACAATGGGTGGATCCTGACTGGCCGTTCGTTGAGAGCTTGTGGGTAGCGCATTGACGCCAGCGGCCGGGTCCGCGGCCGTTGAGTTTCGCGAGGTTTGCTATCGCATTCGCGACAGCCTGATTCTGGACAAACTGAGCTTCCGCATCGAACCCGGCGAAACGCTGGTGCTATTGGGACGCAGTGGCTCTGGAAAAACCACCGCGCTAAAGCTGGTGAACGGACTGCTGTTTCCATCCAGCGGCGAAGTACTGGTGGACGGACGACCCACCACCGCCTGGAACGTCATTGCATTGCGGCGCAGCATCGGTTATGTGATTCAAGAGGTCGGACTGTTCCCGCATTTCACCATCGGAGAAAACGTCGGCCTGGTTCCGCGCCTGGAGGGATGGCCGCCGGAGCGGATCGCATCGCGGACCAGGGAACTGCTGGAACAGGTAGGGCTCGATCCGGGACAATTTGCGGATCGACGCCCGCGCGAGCTGTCGGGCGGCCAGCGGCAGAGAGTGGGCGTGGCGCGAGCTCTGGCGGCCAACCCCAGGCTATTGCTGTTCGACGAACCTTTTGGCGCGCTCGATCCAGTGACTCGCCGTGAGCTGCAGGACCAGTTTCTTGGCTTGCGGAACACACTGCAGAAAACCTCCATTTTCGTTACTCATGATGTCGGCGAGGCGCTTCGGCTCAGCACTCGCATCGCGGTGCTGGATCGTGGGAGACTGGAGATCTTGGCGACACCCGAAGAGTTTTTGAGATCGCAGGCGCCGGAGACGCGTGCGTTTCTAGAAGTGCTGAATTTTGAGCCACGGATAAACACGGATGGACACAGATAAGCATCCGTGTGAATCCGTGTCCATCCGTGGCCAGTAAATTGTTTATGCCTCGCGACGGTCTCCTGCAGGACATCATCGATCTCACCGCCGAGCATACCGTGCTGGTGCTGATCTCCATGGCGTTCGCGCTCGCGATTGGGATTCCGCTTGGGATATTGCTCACCCGACGAACGGCCCTGCGCGGGTGGGTGCTGGGTTTTGCCAACGTGATGCAAACTGTCCCCAGCCTGGCGCTGTTCGGTTTTCTCATACCGATTCCACTGATAGGCGGCATAGGCAAGCGTACCGCTATTGTGGCGCTGGTACTTTACGCGCTGCTGCCGATTCTGCGCAACACGCTGGCCGGCATTCTGGGAGTGGATGCGGCGGTGCGCGAATCTGCTATCGCCATGGGGATGACCAGCGGTCAGTTGCTATGGCAGGTGGAGCTTCCGCTTGCGGCGCCGATCATTCTGGCCGGCATACGCATTGCCACCGTCACTACCATCGGGACAGCTACGATCGCCGCTGCCATCGGTGGCGGAGGGCTGGGCGTGTTTATTTTTCGGGGCATCGCATCTGTCGACACCACGGAGATACTTGCAGGGGCCGTACCGGCCGCTATGCTGGCTTTGATATCGGACGGAGGATTAAGTTGGATCGAAAAACGATTCTCGCCGGCCTAGCCGCCGTTCTGCTGATTACCGGCTGTTCGTCGAAACACCGGATCGCGATCGGCTCGAAGAACTTCACCGAACAGGTAATTCTGGGCGAGATTATCGCGCAACACCTTGAGAAGCGGCTGCATCAGCCGGTGGAACGTAAACTGAATCTGGGCGGCACTCTGCTGGCTCATCAGGCGCTGCTCTCCGGCGACATCGATATGTATCCGGAATATACGGGCACTGCTTTTACCAATATCCTGAAGCGTAGCGGGGTCACCGATCCGGCTGTTGTTCTGGATCGTGTGCGCACCGAATATGCATCCGGCTTGCGGTTGGACGTGTTGGATCCTCTCGGCTTCAACAGTTCGTTCGCCATGACGGTGCGTGGAGCAGACGCGCGCGCACGTCATCTTGAAACATTGAGCGACGCCGCAGCCGATCCCGCCGGCTTCGCGCTTGGTGCGGGCTATGAATTCATGACGCGTCCCGATGGCTTCCCCGCCGTGAATGGAACATATTCCATCAAATGGACCGCGGTGCCTAAAAGCATGGATCTGGGACTGCTTTATACCGCGCTGCTCGGCAAGCAGGTAAGTATGGTTGCGGCCAATACAACGGATGGCGCACTTACTAAGTTGGATGTCAAAGTCCTCAAAGATGACAAACAAGCTTTTCCTCCTTATCAGGCCTGTATCGTGGTGCGCTCTGAGCTCCTGGCGGCAAATCCGGATGTCCGGAAGGCTCTTTCGGAGCTGTCCGGAAAAATTTCAGACGACGCCATGCGGGCCATGAACTACGCGGTGGACGCCGAACACAAACAGGTGCGCGACGTAGCCAAGGAATTTCTCGAAAAGGTTGGGCTGTAGCGCACGCACTCACGCGTGCCGCGTTCACACTC
>PMUN01000402.1 GCA_003166875.1 Bryobacterales bacterium
AATTGTCGTTAGCCGGGAGTTCTAATTGTCGCCTATCACCAAACTAACACTGAGCCTGTCCGCGTTTGCGGCGCGTTGTCACTCGCTGTCGATCCCAGTCTGTAAATTATTGAAGAATCGAAGGTTTGGTAGCGCTAACGGGAATCGAACGTGTAGAGTGTCAGTACAGTTGGGTCTGATACGGTCTAAGTGTTTGAGTTTGGGTGCAACGGGAACGCTAGGGCCGGGCCGAACGGGGCCGTGTACTCCCGACGTGATGCCCTGGTGATACCCTGCCCTAAACGTGGTGTCTGTTTTCAGGAGACCGATCTTTTGATCAATCGCTCGTCCGAGATGTGCATCGGTTGATCATTGTTCAGCGACTGGAGCTCCTCATTTACAAGAAGCTTCACTGCCTCTGCGGCGTGCTGGCTCGTGCGATTCCAGAAATGCGATTCGTCTTTCGGTACTGGAGAGTCCCGGTTGAGCGGCACCACGGTCACCGCATATAGTTGGCTGAATTGGGGAAGTCGCGACAAATACACCTGATACGTCGGCGGCTCCTTGTCCTTTGTGACCGGCTTAAACCAGATTTTGTACGTTTCGATTGGTTCTATCTTGCTCATTTCGGAAAACCTATTCCATCCTTGGGCCGTCAGCGAAAACGTAGCGGCACGTTGAACTTCAGGAGTGACCAAGAAGCCTAGATCACAAAGTTGCTTGGTCACGTTCGAAAGCTCACCTGCCGACTTCATATCAAACAACGGGAAGTCAATTTCAGGATCAAGAGTTTCGAATCCGCCAGGTCTTGTTCGTGAACCAATACGATGAATCACAAGATCCTTCATCTTTTCAACACTGCTATTCGAGTGTTCTTCCGCTAGCTTCCTCCAGCCATCCTGATCAAGCATCAAACATTGACCCCGTTCATGCGCCTGCCTTGTAGCAGCGGAAAGAAAAGGCCATTGGTCCCCCGGATCGAACGGGGTTCTGGCGACTCCGTGCGTGACACGGTAAGTGCCACATCGACGACAGTGCATTTGAAAGCCGCTAGGTCCCTGAGCCGGGGCCGATTCGAGCGGAAGCTTGCACATAAAGCAAGGCGTTGCCATATGTTTTCATTTTACCCGCGCATCCCAACGGACGCGCATGGTAGTGTCCTAAAGGTGCGTGATGGGCGCTGAATCACTTTTCACTATTTCCCAACGATACTGCATGACCATCCGATTGCACTTCCCGGAAAGACCCTGCCAGCAGACATTCCTGGTGGCATCCTGGCGGATGGTAACGGTCTCCCTCCATCAATGCAGCGCAGTGTCCATTCTCTGTACTGAACGTCTTTGTCCGGGTTAAGAGTCTCATTGGGTCGTATCCTTCCGAATGTAATTTTTCCGTTCGGTAAATCCGGTACTGCTCCATCGACAGTCGCGACAACGTTTCCGAACTGATAAAAAGAATCAGGGTCTAATGTTGGACCGGAGGGAACACTAGCCGGTGTCCGAATGGGCACATGTCCAACGCCTTTCTTTAGCTCCTTAACTTGTGCTTCGAGTTCAGTTATGCGGTTATCTCTGCTCGCTGGGTTGACCAATGTTACGTTCTCGTTGTGAAGCGTCTTGATCCGATCAAGCAGGGCTTGGTGATCGTTGTATGTAGTCCTTATAACTGACCAACCCAGTAGAAATACGAATGCGCAAGCCAACGTAATGGCGGCGTCCCTGGCCCCGTCCCAGTGCTCCATCACAGCGTCCCAACCCTTGCGCTTCCACTTAAGCCCGAAAGTAATGGCCGGAACCGCAACGAAGAAAACGACAAACCCGAACCAGTTGTTTGAAACCGAAGATGGCATCGCGACGACGGAACGTGTGAGTAGGTTGAGTGTGTGGGGACGCCAAGGTGTATAGCATAAAGCGAATGCCACGCCCATAATCGCGCCAATTCCGACAACCGCAAGCGCGCTACGCGTGGCGGCCAGAAACATCCCCAACCTACTGGACGGCACGGCGCTGTCGTAAGTTGTTGCCATAAAGATAGGCGACTCATGATACACTCCGATCAGGCCGCTTGTTAGACCGCTTTGAGTGCTGGTAACACTCCAAGAGGTAGCCGCCGATTGAAGGTTCTAAATCGCTCTTCCGCTTCTCATTCTACGCCGCGAAAGGCGTAGTGTGTTTATGCCAGTAATTCCGCGAGTTCCCAGACGTGATCAGCGATGCCCGTCTGCATCGCCGGGGTAACGCGCAACGTGCGGTGAATCCGGCAAAAGTTGTAATAGGCGAAATGCAGGCAGTATGCGGCCCAGAGGTTCTCCCACTTTTTTGAAAACCCATTCGTTAGTCGCGTCAATCGGCGCATCTGCATTCTGATAGTTAGGTTCTGCCGTTCCACGATGCTTGTGCAAATGCGGGCAGGATCGGGATCTCCGAAAACTGGGACCACCTCCGTCTCGACGATTTCTGAGGGACTGTAGCGAGCTTCGCGGCCTTCTTCAGTGGTGCCGTACACTTTGATGAGTTGTGCGAAGCTGACGCGATCCCCGAGCGTATCGGCGATTGCAGGAACGTAGGGACGAAACCCATCGCATGTGATTTGGAAGCGGTGATGAGAAGTAGCGGCGCGAAGTCCCTCGATAAAAATTTGAGTGGTCGCAGTGTCGCGGCGTCCCAGCGCAAAGTTCAAAACCAGTTTGGTGTTGCGTTCGATTGCAACGAAACAGTACGCGTCACCGATGGTATTATCGTGCGCTTCTTCCGGCCCCTTGTGGCCTTCCTTCTTCTGGATGAAACCCCAAATTTCGTCACACTCGACGTCTTTTACCGGCACGTTGACGATCAGACGGCCCATGAGCTTTTCGCACTTCTCGCCAGCGGCTACCAAAACTTTCAGAATCGTATCGCGGTGAACGCCAGTCAGCCGCTCGGTGGATCTCACTGAGGTTCCTTCGATGAACAGGTTGAGGATCATCAAAGTCTTTTCGGTGGAAACGGTCATGTTTCCGAGAAGGGACTTGCGCGGCTCGCTGAAGGTCTTCCGGCACTTCGGGCAACGAAAGCGGAGCGTGCCGTTTCGGTTAACACCGAAGCGCTTGGCATCGATCTTGCAGGTTTCGCAAGTCATTGTTTTCGTTTGCCCGGATACCGTAACCATGATCTAATTATACAGCGACCAGCCGTTGTTTTACAATAGGAAAGTGACGGTCAAGGCAAACTATTTAACTTGACGTTTCAATATCTTACACGGCAAAATGAAATGGTGCGGGCGGCGGGATTCGAACCCGCAGTTTCCGTGGAAGGATTCAGATTTAGAGTCTGCTGCGTCTGCCAGTTCCGCCACGCCCGCGACAAATGCCAAGAGGGGAGCGACATAAGCCGCTCCCCGTCGCGTTTGTGGTGGTGCTCTGATCTACAGCATTGGCGCGGCCCCTTTCTGTGGCCAGCTTCATCATGCACCAATAAACAAAACAGCGAAACACATTGAAACAGATATGTTTCGGAAGGGATTCAGAACCGAAAGTTGCGAGAATTGGGGCAATTCAAGGTGAGCCGGAAGTGCAACGGAAAAGAAACGGAAGCGAAACGGAAATTTAGTCCTTTCTCGTAAGCTCCTCTATCGTTAGCCCCATCTCGTTGGCTATGAGTCCCAAGGTCTCGCGCTTTATCTTGAACGTGCGCCGAAAACTCAGAAGGGTTCTCGGTGTCACACCCACTTTGCCAGCGAAGTCTGTCTTATTTACCGGGCTCGCTTCCAAAAAGGCTTCCAGTTTACGTGCTGCTATCTTGCTTGTGATCGCACTTGATAGACGCTTCCGTTTACCAACTTTTGCTTTTTTCGTGGTCGCCAAAGACCTACCACCGGACGCCTTGGGCTGTTCACGCTGCCTGGCGCGAATTCGAGCCATTTCGCGTGCCTCCTCTTCCATCATGTTTCGAAGGATGCCAACGGGTTGATTCGTAGTGCGTTGTGGTTCCGGAAGTGCAGGCGGTGTGTCGTTAGCTTGTATCTCCGATACCGCAAGTAGATCTTGTTCGTACTTTATCCATTGTGGTTCCTGCTTTAGGGTCGCGAGAATCTCGCCCTTTATGCCCATGCCACTCTCGGTCAAGAAACTTCGGAACCGCTCACCCTGAATTCCGACTTCCTCCTCAGCAAAAAGCACGGTCGAGTAGATCCACTTCGAAGCTTCTGTCTCCACGCGATCAACGCCCCACACTCCGCTACGGGCCAAACTGCAAGCTTCCTTCGCAAACGCGGCAAATATGGTCATCACGTAACGAGTCATTATCCCCAGCGGAAACGCTCCCCGCTCCGAAAGAGATTCCAGATAAACCTGTCTCGCTCTGATCTTGGCCTGCACGATCCTGGCACGGGCCTGCTGAGATAGATCCTCTGGATACGTCATGTCCCTCTTGCGCCGAAACGCGAGAGGGCTTACGATGGGGGTGTCTAGATCCCAATCGAGAAGCCCCGGCCACGCGCCGGGCTTTTCGTTTTAAGACACCCATTCTATCGATGTTCGGAGGACTCGGGGATGCTGCACCTCTTTCTTCGCTCACGGCGCGACTCACAGTCGTATGACAATGACTGGATCGATGATTTTCGAGTCAGAAGCATTAAGACTTACGATCTCGTGGCACAGTACTGCCGAGCAGCAATGGAATCCCATAAGCCGGTGCGGATACATCGCAGGCGCTACGAGCGTATCCCGGCTGCGGTATGTAGCGAGTGCGACATAAAATCCATCACAGCAGAAAAGGGCGGATTTAAGGTGGAGTTTGAGAACTGGCGATCCTTAAACATCGAGGTGGATCGGCGGCTCCAGCAAGGTTATTACTTTGCCGATCCATCCAGCTACGAGAAACCCGACAGCGAAGAGCGTGTTGAAGATCCCTACGGGGATTCAAACTTCTAAACCCACTTCCGACTATTCCGCTTGCTTGCGCGGTCTTCCGCCAGCATGCGTCTTACGCTTCGCTGCGAGGTTCTTGAAGTAGTCCGAACCACGTTCTGCGATCTTCTGCCCCCCGAGCTTCCCCAGCGTAACGGCAGGCGATTCGGTGAGGAGATGGTCCGCCAGCTTCAGCGCAGTGCTGAGGAGTTCCAGAGCACGCTTGGATCGATTCTCGGGCAGCTCCGTCGTTTCGAGTAGCAAGTGCGCTTCGTCAATCATGTTACGAAGTGCGCGGAGATCGGTGCGGTTTCTTTTCGCCATCGGTCCCACGTTAGCACAGCGAGCGGACGTTGTTTACTAATTTTTAGCTTCACGCACCTTTAGGACACCACCACGCGCATGGGTAGAAGACGGCTGTCTCGGAGCGCCTGGGGCATTCCTCACCCCGCGTTACGCAGGACATTTACTCCCACGCTATTCACGGGCGCGATGATGAAGCAGCCGGTGGGATGATTTCCAAAAAGTAATAACGCCGGGAATAATTGCTGGTGTGCAATGATCGCGATTCGATTACTTCGTGGCAGGTGGATTATGTACCGCCAGACCAGGCTGCTGAAGCTCATCTTCGAAGCGCGTACCTAAGAATACGATTCCGCTCGCGAACACAGCGAAAATCCTGCTCAAGAAGTAGTTAAGCAGAGTGAACGATGGTTGATGATTTTTCCAGGCTTCGAACCGTTTCCTTTTGTTTTCGTTCTGGTGAGCCAGGTCTCCGTAGACGAAGACATTCCAAATCTCCCCCCACGTCGGCGGCGTGGGATCGGCGGCTGACGAAACTCTGATGGGCGGCAGAGAGGCAAAGGCGGTCTCCAAGTCTTTCCTAACCGACTCAACGTCGTCGATCAGCAGCTGCGGCGTCGCCGGGTCGTTTTTCAGCAACTTGGAAATATTCTCCAACGATGTCGATTCATTGTTTTGGATGAAGAACCGAAGCCGCATTACAAAGGCCTCCGTTTGTTCTCGACTTGGCCCAGAAAACTGCGGACCAACCCAGTTCAATTTGGTGCTCGCGGCTGCAGCCAGATAACTAGCCTCCCCCAGGCTCTTGGCCCGTTCGACAAACTTTTGGAGAACGATTCTAGTTGACTGTTCCATGTCTTGTGTCTGTCCTCGCTGACTAGCGCTTGCACTGCGGATGATACCGCGTGATACCCTGACGCCCGTAGGTCTATAAGGAATTGGTGGCGCTAACGGGAATCGAAACCGTCTCGCGCTGTCCTATCCAGTCCGAACCAGTCCTAAGTAGTTGATTTTAGGTGGATGCAGGTGGACCTTTTCGGCCAGATGAAACCCCTACGGAACGCAATGGTGTGAGCAATGTGTGAGCAAACCGGTTTCTCTGAAAGCACCCGCAAAGCACTTGAACGTCCGTCGGGACCTTGCGCCAGTGCATCGGCGAGCCGGGCCAGGATAGCAGGGTTGGGCGAGCGCACGTACAAGATTGGGAAATAGGACGAGGAAACTCCTCGTTCAAACGCGTATCAGACTTGCTCCCGAGGCGAAAAACTGGTCCCGTGGAGACAGCGAATCCGAAACGTTCCCAATCTGCAAAAGGGATCGCCGGCATGCCGGGAGCTGTCCAGGAAAAGCTTCAAAGCTCGCCGACGCCCTACATCACTCCGGTGACTTCACCGAGGCCAGGCGCGTATTCGCGGAAGCTGAGCGCCTCCAGACGGAAGACGAAATGGAATAACTGATTGTTCTAAGACACAGCTGACACTCGCGATCCAGCTCCGGACCATACTGACCCAATGCCACGACGTCGTCGACGGGCTGCATATCCGCATGCATCTAGTGTATAAATCTAATGATGCGCACCACGAGAGCCCTCACTGCCGCCCTCCTCGCGGTCGTAAGCATCGGCGTGATTGCGTTTGCTTCCTCTCGGAAGCTCGTCGTCCCGCTGCGAACCCGAGTGCAAGTATTCAAGGACAGCCATAGCTGGCAAGCAGTGACCGCTCGGGGAGACTTCGCACCGGCGGATTCGGCCATCATCGTCTGTGATATGTGGGATAAGCACTGGTGTGCGGGTGCCACGAATCGTGTCGAAGATCTGGCGCGCCGCATGGATCCTGTGTTGCGCAAAGCTCGGCAGACGCACGTCCTCGTGATCCACGCGCCGTCGGAAACGATGGGATTTTACAAAGACTATCCACAACGCCAGGTGGTGCTGCGGGCTGCCGGCTTTCCGCATCCCGAGAGCCTTGTACTGGCTGATCCACCGCTTCCGATCGATGACTCCGACGGCGGCTGCGACACGCCCGGAGACAAAGAGCATCAAGTCTGGAAACGCGAGAACCCGCTTCTTTCGATCGGCCCGGAAGACGCCATTTCCGATAACGGCGATGAGATTTACAATCTGCTGCGGCAACGAAACATTCACACACTCTTCATCATGGGCGTGCATGCGAACATGTGCATTTTGAATCGCAGCTTCGCAATTAAGCAAATGACGAAGTGGGGTCTGCATTGTGTTCTCGTGCGTGATCTCACGGACGCAATGTACAATCCCGCCCGCAAACCTTTCGTCTCGCACGTGGCAGGGACCGAGTTGGTAGTCGAACACATCGAGAGGTTCTGGTGTCCTTCCGCACTCAGCGCCGATCTGATATTGGCCATGGCTCGGGCCAGCGGCTCGGATTCGGGGCATCCAGCCGCGAAGAGATGAGGAGCTATTAACCTGGTGCACCGAAGAACCTTTATAGCCGCTGCGGGATCTGTTCTTTACATGCCAGCGGCGCCTTCCGATCAGATTCGGGTAGGTATCATCGGCTCCGGAGGCCGCGGTCAGTTCCTGATGAAGATTTTCATGATGGATACGGCGGTGCGAATGGTCGCGGTCGCGGACGTATTCGAGCCGAATCTGGAAGCGGGGCTTTCGGTCGCAAAGGGCGCGAGAGCTTATCGCAATTATCAAGACCTGCTGGCGGATAAAGAAATCGACGTCGTTGTCATCGCGACGCCCGAGCACTGGCACCACCAGATGCTGCTGGACGCTCTGGCTGCGGGCAAGGATGTATATATCGAGAAACCGCTCTGCCAGAGACCAGAACAGGGCGTTGACCTGATGGATGCCGCGCGGCAATCGAAAAGTATCGTGCAGGTCGGGATGCAGCGCCGAAGTTATGATCTCTATCTGAAAGCTCGCGATATTCGTGCTTCCGGCGCACTGGGCTCCGTGCGCCTGGTGCGATCCTGGTGGATCAACAACAATCTCTCCGAAAAGCCTGCCACACAGCTCACAGGACGTCTGGATTGGGAGCAGTGGCAAGGGCCGGCCCCGCATCGTCCGATCGATCCGGACCGCTTCTATCACTGGCGCAGCTACAGCGATTACTCCGGAGGCATCATGGCCGATCAGGGCGCCCACATTTTTGACGGCATTCACCTGATCCAGGGCGTCGGATTTCCCTCCGCAGTGAACGCATCCGCGGGCCGAGTCCACAGCTCGAAGAGCGACACGCCGGAAACAGTTATCGTCACCGCCGAATATCCCGAGGATTTTGTGGCCGTCTTTACGATAAACTACGCGGGGATGCATTATCCTTCGCGCCTCGATCAACTGAACCAGTTCGACGGCGATCGGGCCCGCCTGGACGTCGGACGTGAATTTGTTTCTGTGTATACCCAGTCCATGCCGGAATCGCCGGAAAGCACCATCACAGGTTCATTCTCCGAGGCTACGAATGCTCACGTGCAAAACTTCTTGAATTGCGTGCGAACACGTACGCCGCCGAATGCGCCCATCGAAAAAGGATTTCAAGCTGTGCTGGTGACCCAGCTTGCAAATCAATCGTTAAGACAAGACCGGCGCATTCGGTGGAACGCGAGCACGCGGCGGGTGGAGGTTTAAAGAGTCATGTCGGCCATGTCGCGACGCGAAGTGCTGGCCCTTGCCGGCGCAACGCTCACCGCCGCCGCACCCGCTCCACTCAGCCCTCCCAGGATCTGCATTTTTTCAAAGCATCTACAGTGGCTGAACGTGGCAGATGCGGCGAGATTGGCGGCGGACATTGGATTCGATGGCATCGACCTCACGGTCCGCAAGGGTGGCCACATCGAGCCTTCCCGAGCGGCCGAGGAGCTGCCTCGAGCGGTGGAAACGATCCGAAAGGCGGGGCTCGAAGTGCCGATGGTCACCACGGACATTGTTACGGCGCAAAGCGAGCACGCGCGGGAAATACTGCGGACCATCGGCTCGCTTGGGATTCACGTTTATCGTTGGGGCGGCTTTCGGCTCGACCCTGACCGATCGATTCCCGAGCAGCTCGAAGCGGCACGTGGGCCGGTCCGCGAACTTGCCGCGCTGAATCAGTCTTATGGTGTTTGCGCGATGTATCACATCCATTCCGGTCCCGGCGTTCTGGGCGCTTCGATTTGGGATCTGTACTTAGTGCTAAAAGGCTTCGACCCCGATTCTGTCGGAGTCAATTACGATATCGCCCACGCCACCATCGAAGGTGGGCTCGCAGGCTGGCGCAATTCGGCAAGTTTAATGGCGCCATTCACACGCGGCATCGCGCTGAAGGATTTCTACTGGGATAAAGGCGCGGATGGGGTGTGGCGGCCTCGCTGGTGTCCGATCGGCGATGGCATGGTCAACTTCACGGAATACTTCCAGGTCCTTCGCCCTGGTTTTCGAGGACCCTTTCAATTGCATTTCGAATATCGCGAAATGGGTGGGGCGGAGGACGGCAAACGGTCACTCAGCATCAGCCGCGACCAGTTTGCACGGAATGCAGGACGCGACCTGGGGCGCATCCGTGAACTGATGAGGAAAGCAGGCCTCACGGGCGCATAGTTGGAAGAATGCACATGACACGAAGACGTCTTCTACTGGTGGCCTCATCTGCGCCCGCTTTGCTATTGGGTGCAAGGAGCAAATCCATTCGTATCGAAGATGTGTCCTTCGAGTTCGAGGACTTTCAGTATCGGACGCCGATGAAGTTCGGCGGCAACGTGGTGGAACGCGTTACCCTGCTCAACGTCCATTGCACCATTCGAGCAGGCGACGGACGAACCTCGCGTGGTTTCGGATCCATGCCGCTTGGGAATGTCTGGTCGTTTCCACAGCTTCCTTACGACACCTCCTTGAATGCAATGAAGACGCTGGCTGGGCGCATCGGAGCTATTACGCGCAGCGCCGGCGTTGCAGGGCATCCGATCGACATTAATATCGCGCTCGAACCCGAGTACCTGAAGGCCGCTGCGGAAGTTTCGCGCGACCTCAAGCTTTCGCTTCCGATTCCGAAACTTTGTACGTTAGTCACATTCAGCCCGTTCGACGCCGCGGTGCACGACGCGTATGGCAAGTTGCACGGCGTGAGTTGTTATGAGACGTACGGGCCGCAGTTTTTGCCGCGAGATTTATCGGCTTACCTAAACCATGAATTTCGCGGCGAGTTTCTGGATCGTTACATATTGCGCAAGCCCAAGGCCTACATGCCGCTCTATCATTTGGTCGGCGCGGTGGATCCGGTCACAGCGAGCGACGTCCGCCAAAGAGTCGGAGACGGCCTTCCCGAAAATCTTGCTGAATGGATCCGCTACAACGGCGTAACGCACATCAAGATCAAGCTCAATGGTTCGGATCTCTCCTGGGATGTGGACCGCGTCGTCGCCGTAGATCGCGTCACAACTGAAACCCAGCGCTCGCGCCAGGTGGCACAGTGGCACTATTCGTTAGACTTCAACGAGAAGTGCCCGAACGTGGATTACCTGCTCGCGTTCCTACATCAGCTGCGCGAACGAGCGGAAGAAGGTTTTGGCCGGATCCAATACGTCGAGCAGCCAACCAAGCGAGACCTGAAGGAGGATCAAGCGAACGTGATGCATCGCGCCGCGAAACTGATCCCAATCGTAATCGATGAATCATTGGTTGATCTCGAAAGCCTGGAGCTATCGAGGGCGATGGGCTACAGCGGAGTCGCACTCAAGGCATGCAAAGGCCAGAGCCAGGTGCTGCTGATGGCTGCGGCTGCGCAAAAACATAAGATGTTCCTCTGTGTGCAGGACCTGACCTGCCCGGGGGCTTCGTTGATCCATTCCGCCGGACTTGCCGCTCACGTGCCGGGTGTCGCGGCGATCGAGGCCAATGCCAGACAATACGTGCCCGAGGCCAACCGGCCCTGGGAAGACCGGTTCCCCGGAATTTTTAAAATCCGCGATGGCTTGATGCAAACAGGATCCCTAACCGGGCCGGGGCTGGGTGCAGTCGCATGATGAGAAAGCCCCGGCTGTTTACGAAGGCACAAGTCCTGGCGATGTTTCTGCTTTGCGCAACGCTTGTTTGGGCGGCGGACGGGAAGAGGGTCTTCAACGAGCGGTGCGCGGGATGCCATGGAAGCGATGCTCGTGGTAGCGCAAAGGGGCCGGGGTTGGCGGGAAGCCCCCGGCTGAGCGGTATGTCCGCGGAGCAGTTGCGCGGCTTGGTGCAGCGGGGAATCCCGGACTCCGGCATGCCGGCATTCGATCTTCCGGCGGAGGAGTTAGAGGCTGTCGCTATTTACGTGCGAGGCTTGAATGCCGGAGTGACCGCAAAACCAGCGACCGGCAAACAAGTCACGTGGGGTAAACCAGAACCAGGGGACTGGCTGACGTACAACGGGAAGTTGAGCGCGAACCGGTACAGCCACCTGAGCGAAATCAATAGGGCGAATGTCAGCGGGATGCGCCTGAAGTGGATCTTTCCGATTCCCCACTCTGGGTTGGAGGTCACACCGCTCGAAGCGGGTGGAGTGATGTATGTTACCGGGCCGAACCAAGTGTACGCGATTGACGCTTTAACAGGCAACCAGGTTTGGAAGTACTCGCGCCCTCAGACTCGAGGACTGGGAGGCGATGCGATGCTAGGAACGAATCGCGGAGTGGCGATCCGCGATGAGAAGGTGTTCTATGTCACCGACAATGCGCATCTGCTCGCGCTCCACCGCGCGACGGGCGAACTGGTCTGGGAAAAAACCATGCCTGAAGAGGTGCAGCATTATGGGGGAACAATGGCTCCTCTGGTGGTGAAGGACACCGTGATTGCAGGAGTTTCAGGAGCCGACCAGGGGATACGAGGGTTCATTGTCTGCTATAAGGCGGAGTCCGGGGAATTGATTTGGCGGCACTGGACAGTGCCGCGAAAAGGAGAACCGGGATCCCAGACCTGGCAAGGCAGCGAACCGTTGCGGGGAGGTGGGTCGACCTGGCTGACGGGCTCCTATGACGAAGCGACCGATACCTTGTACTGGCCAACGGGCAATCCTTTCCCAGATGGTGATGACCGAGACCGGGGTGGAGACAATTTGTACACGAACTGCATCCTGGCTTTAAATCCTAAGACGGGTGAGCTGAAATGGCATTACCAGTTCACTCCACACGACGTGAGTGACCGCGATGCTACTGAACCCCCGCTGCTGGTGGATGCGACTTATCACGGCCGGGAGCGAAAGTTATTGCTGCATGCGGATCGGAATGGTTATTTCTATGTGCTGGACCGCACTAGCGGAGAGCTGCTGCTGGCCAAACAGTTCCTGCACAGAGTGGATTGGGCTACCGGCATAGCCGCGGACGGACGGCCCGTAGTGATCGACCCGAAGGGATGCCCGGATGATGCCGCGAACTGGAGCTCTGCGGCGTTCAGCCCGGTTACCGGCATGTTCTACTTCCTGGCGTTGGAAGAGTGCACGGGGAGCCCGCAAGGTTATCCGGACCAGACTGGACAAAGGTTTCTGCGGGCGCTGAACATCGAAACGGGGAACATCGTTTGGGAGGTGCCGCAGCCCGGGCCGGCGAAAGCGAAAACCTGGAGCGGAGTACTCGCGACCGCGGGCGGCGTGGTTTTCTACGGGAAGCCGAACGGCGGATTCGAGGCTGTGGATGAGCGGGATGGGAAGTTGCTGTGGCGATTTGAGACGAATGTGCAGATGAAAGCATCGCCCATGACCTTCGAGATTACCGGGAAACAGTACGTGGCTGTGGCTGCGGGGCCGAATATTCTGTGTTTCACTTTATGATGAGGCAAAGCTGCTGAGGCTTGCGGAGGTGTTTTGAAATTTGGCGGATTAGCTACCTTGACTCTATTGTTATCGGCCGTCCTGTTCGACTCCCGAACTTTCGCCGCTGATTCGCCCGCGACAGATCCGCTGCTTCGGTGGATGGACCAGATTGCGCAGCAGCAATTGCAGCGGCGGGAAGACGCCATTGCGAAAATCCAAACGGTGGCTGAGGCCGAGCGCCGTAAGCAAACGGTTCGCACCACGCTGCTGGCGCTTATCGGGGGCCTACCGGACTACAGCGGTCCCCTGAACCCGAGAGTCACTGGCCGTATTCAAAGCGAAAAATATACGATTGAGAAAATCATCTTCGAAAGTCTCGAAAACTTCTACGTGACCGCAGATCTGTACCGGCCCAATCAGCCGGGGCGATATCCCGGCGTGCTTTTGCAGGCCGGCCATACGCAAGAGGGGAAGCCGGAAGGACAACGGCTGGCGGCGAATCTGGCGTTGAAAGGTTTTGTGGTCCTCACTTTCGATCCAGTGGGTCAAGGCGAAAGAGAGCAGACCTACGACGCGCGCGTCGGCCACGCGCTGGCGGGCTGGTCCGTTCCTGAGCACATTCAGGCGGGAGGCCAAGCCATTCTGGCGGGCGAGAGCGTCGCTCGCTACTTCATTTGGGATGCCAAGAGGGCGCTCGATTACCTGGTAAGCCGCCCCGAGGTGGACGCCGCACGGCTCGGCGCGGTGGGATGCTCGGGCGGCGGCGCGTTGACTACCTTCATTGGCGCTCTCGACCCACGGATCAAGGCTGTAGCGCCCGCTTGTTTCATAAATTCCTACCGGCTGCTATTCCGAGGCCCGGATCCCGACTCCGAAATGAGCCCTCCCAACCTGCTTGCGAGTGGACTGGACATGGCTGATTACGTGGAATTGTCCGCGCCCACGCCGTGGTTGATCCTGGCGACCGATGGTGACTATTTCACGCCCGCCGGCGCAAGACTCGTCTACGAAGAGGCCAGGCGCTGGTTCCGTCTTTATGGCGCGGAGAACAAGCTTCGCTTTTTCAGCGGCGGAGGTCCGCACGGCACGCCGCTCGAAACCCGAGAAGCGATTTATGAGTGGATGATCCGCTGGCTCAAGGACGGGAAAGGTGACATTCATGAGGAGCCGGTGAGAATCTACGACAATCATGAGCTTCTCGTTACCGCAAGCGGGCACGTCGACGACGAACCCGGCAGCCGCAAACTCTATCAATTAATTTTGGACGGTTATCTGGCCAGGAAACGTCCGGGAACGATACCTGAGTTGCTGACCGAATTGCGCCGGCTGAACGTCCCCTCGGATGCCAGCGCGCCAGAGGTCAGGATGTCGGAAGAATCGAACGGTCCAGAGGGGCGGCGTCTTCGCGTAAAGTTCCGAAGCGTGCCCGGCGTGGAAATCGGGGGCAGACTCTACCTCCCTCCGGCAGGCGGAAGAAAGCCGGCGGTACTGCTCGTCGCTGACAAGATGAGCAGTTATTGGATTCCCTCGACGGCGGCATTAGCGGAAAAGATCGCGGCTTTGGGCCACGTGGTCCTCGAATTGGAGCCGCGCGACTCGCCCGGCGAAGGCGAGCGGCCCTATGTGGGTAATTGGTTGACGAACTCCCGGGCTAACCAGATCGGGCTCAATTTACCGGCAATGCGTGCGCATGACATCTTGCGAGGGGTGGATTTTCTCTCTGCCCGGAGCGACGTTGATCCAGCCAATATCCGGGCCATGGCCAGAGGGGTCAAAGGAATTTGGCTTTTGATGGCGGCCGCCGTAGATATTCGTATCGGCAAGGTGTGGCTCGACCGCACGCCGTACAGCCTGCGGGCCGCTCTCGAACACTCCATGAACACGAATTTATGGGACGCAGTCATTCCGGGCTTCGCGCTTCACTGGGACGTGGATGACCTCATCCAAGCCATGGACAACCGAGCCGTCCTGCGGACGGACCCGACGAACTGGATGGAGCGGCCGGTTCCCCTCGGTGCCGCTTTTCAGTACCGCTACGTACTTGGTGATAATACCGACCTTCACGATGAACAGGACGACCGCTATCTGAGACAACTCCTGCAATAGAGATCGCAACCGTGGTTTTGGCATCTCATGGATTTCAAAATTCCTGTGCTCCGCAAAAAATGTATCCGTGGCCTTCTGCTCGGTTGGAGCCAGCCCACAAACTGTGCAGCAAGATGGGGAAGGGTGCCAGGCTGGCTACGCGCCTCGTACTGGCATCGACACCTCTGTTCTAATTGCAGGTGCGCTGTCCTCCGCAAAAACTTCGTCCGCGACGAAATCGCGCTTCGGTGACGCGCTGTAACGTGCAATCCTAAACGTGCATGTCGTGCTCATTGGTTTTCCGCGCTGTTGCACACTGCTCTCGAGCGTTATCTTTGACCGTGTTCGACTTGATCCAACTGGTTTTCCTCGTTGCACGCTCCCACAGAACCCTGGCTGCCGAAAATCTATTCCTTCCGAAGCAACTAGCGCTCTTCCAGGAGCGGAAGGTGAAACCACGACGGGCCGACGATTCCACTCGGTGGATGATGGCCGCCCTGAGCCGAGTGTTCGCGTGGCGCGATGCGCTGGTGATTGTGAAGCCGGACACCCTATTCCGCTCAACGAACGGCACCTGAAAATGACGATCAAAGAATGGGGACTTCACTACAACCGGGGCCGACCACAATCCTCATTAGGTCCTGGAATTCCGGAACCCAAGCAGGACCGTGTTCCGGCGAGCAACCACAGATACAAGCTGCCCGCCGGTTATTGTGTTGTGAAGACGGCTGTGCTGGGCGGCTTGCATCATGAGTATCGCCTGGTGAAGGAGGCCGCTTAATTGCTTCAAGTCTTCGGAGGACGGTCCCGAGTCTTGCCTGACTCGCAGCATCGGGCAGCAGGTAGCCAGGTAGGGCGTCAATGAATCCTGGCGTTGTCAGCAACCCCCTGATTTCCGTGCGAAGGTACTCGCGGAGCAAGGGCGCCTCAGTCTGTACCTCCTCAACGATGGTTGAGCGACCGTCTATGACGAACACCAAATCCTCCAGATCATGGCTTGCATAGAAGTCGCCTCGCCCGCGACCTTTGAATGCTTCGATCTTCGTTGCAAGGAAGCTCGGTGCAGTCACAAGCCGGATCTCCAAATCCGGAGACAACTGGTGCCGGGTCGCGGCGGCCATAGCTGTGCGGTACCAGCGATTGGAGAATCCGAGAATCTATCGCGTCTACATCCAGTGTCGTGCGCGGTGTGCCCGCGCCTGCATCCGTAACGAGCAGGCTCGTGACAGCTCCTCCCACAAACACGAGGTCACCCAGCATTGGGCGCAATAACGCGGCAGTCGCAATAAGCCGCTCAAGATTTGAATTCGGCATGGGCTTCTCGCAAGCGCCGGTGCAATTCAGTCTCGGCAATCTTACGCTCTCGAACGCGCCCGTCACGGAGTGCGTCGGCAAGTACTAACAGCTCGTAGAAGGACTCATCACGCAAAGCCGCTTTGGGGGCGGTCTTATATAAGGGGGCGAGCGAGACCCCGCGCTGCTTGCCTTCCTCATACGGCCAGACGGGAATTGGGTCATTCGTCGGTGCGATCAGAGCACGCAATGGTGCTGCCCCATACGAGGTCGCAACTCCCCGCGTAAGCTCCCCGCGCTCCGCCGGAAACGCGTATCTTAACCCGTGAGTGAGAAACTCCTCCAGCGCTCCCATGTTTGGGCGATTCTCCAAACCAGTCCCATGAAGTAAACCACTCGTGCGCGCGCGTTTTACGCTCGCGTGCACCTCGGAAGGGCTCATCACCAACTCAAGCGCGAGGTGCGAGTATGAACTCGATGCGAACCAGCAGCAACAAGTTTGAGCACCACGTATACATCCTGCGGCTTCAAGGCCATATCCCATTCTGCATTCGCGATTCGCGAATAGCGAATGAATCTCACCATGCTTTGTTTAACGGAATGAGACGGCGGGAGGCATGTCTCCTTGGTTGTGTGGTTTAGCCGAGACTTAGGTCGGAGCGTCTAGAGAGCCAGCGCCCGCCAGCTCCACCCAGCTACCGAAGGACCCAGCTCTGATCACGAAAAATGTGTGAGCAAATACTTAATTACAGCGATCTAAACTGCTGGAACATTAGAAACAGTAGTAGATTTCAGCCCCGTCTGAACGCAATGGTTATTGTAACATATTGAAAACGCAGTATATAATTGGTAGCGCTAACGGGAATCGAACCCGTATTTAAGCCTTGAGAGGGCTCTGTCCTAACCGTTAGACGATAGCGCCACTCCGTCTATTATAAACCAAGCAGCCCTACCTCCTTCTGACTCCTGAATTCCGGCTCCTGAATTCCCTGCCTTCTTCCCCCAACTGATAGACTGAAACTTACACTCATGATCGCATCGACACAGCTCCGTCCGGGCATGGTCATCAAGTTCAACAAGGAACTCTACTCCATCTTTAAAATGGAGCACCGCACCCCCGGCAACCTGCGCGGCTTCGTGCAGGTCAAAATGCGCAGCTTGCGCAGCGGGTCCATGACCGAGCACCGCTTCTCCTCCGAAGACCGCGTCGAACGCGCCGCGCTCGATGAACAAGAAATGGAATATTTGTACGACGACGGCGAGTACTACTATTTCATGAACACCGAAACCTTCGAGCAGATGCACCTCACGCGCGACATCCTCGGCGATGGCGTCGAGTTCCTGGTTCCTCAGCTCAAAGTCCACGTCGAGTTTTACGAAGGAAAAGCCATCAGCGTCGAATTGCCCCCCACCGTCGATCTCACCGTGGTCGAAACTGAACCGGGGATGAAGGGCGCTTCCGTTTCCAACGTCACCAAAGCCGCCAAGCTCGAGACCGGCCTGATGGTGCAAGTGCCGCCGTTCATCATCGAAGGCGAAAAGATTCGTGTCAGCACCAGCGACGGAAGCTATCAGGAACGCGCCTGATCGAGTGGGGTAGCGCCATGCGCTGCCACGAACCTGTGCTATCTTTGCTCCCATGCCGAATGCGCGCGGGATGCTCTTCATCGCTCTCGGAGTGGTTACCGTGGCCTACGCCTGGATTTGGTTTACAGGCAAAGGCCGCGCTCCCGGAGTTCCCTCTCTCGCCGAACTAGCCATCGGCTGCATCACCAATTTCTTCGATACTCTCGGTATCGGATCATTCGCTCCCACCACCGCCATCTTCAAGTTCTTCCGGCTGGTTCCCGATGAGAAAATCCCCGGAACCCTGAACGTCGGCCACACGCCGCCCACCATCCTCGAAGCCTTCCTGTTCATCGCCATCGTGCAGGTGGATATGTTGACGCTGGTATCCTTGATCGGCGCGGCGATCCTCGGCGCATGGTTCGGCGCTGGCATCGTCGCTGGTTGGTCGCGCCGCCGCGTCCAAATCGGGATGGGAATCGCGCTGCTGGTGGCCGCGTCCCTCTTCGTGATGACCAACTTGAAGTTGATGCCCGGCGGTGGCCAGTCCATGATTCTGGAAAATTGGAAATTGGGCGTGGGCATCGCCGGCAGCCTGTTCCTCGGTGCGCTCATGACTCTCGGCATCGGCCTCTATGGACCCTGCATGATCCTGGTCAGCCTGCTCGGCATGGATCCCAAAGCCGCATTCCCCATCATGATGGGATCGTGCGCGTTCCTCATGCCCGTAGCGAGCGCCCGATTCATCCGTATGGATAGCTACAGCCCGAGAGCGTCCTTAGGCCTCGCGCTCGGTGGACTCCCCGGCGTCCTAGTGGCTGCGCTCATCGTAAAGTCACTCAACCTGACCGCAGTGCGCTGGCTGGTAGTAATCGCGGTAACCTACGCCGCCGCCACCATGCTCCGTTCCGCGATGCTCGAATGGAAAGCAGCCCGGCTTGGCGACTCCGCGGTCGGTGCGACGCTGATGCACGACGACAGTTCAAACCGATTCCTGCTACCGGTAATTGGTGTCCTTGTTGGAGGACTCATTGGATTCTTGCTGCGTCCTTCTATACCGCTAGTCGGGAGGCTTCCACTGGACATCGTCCTCTTGAGGGGCACGAACCTGCGTGGAGCCGACCAACTCCTGGTTCCTACCGCCGAGGAGTCTTTTGACTACATGCTGGTAGGGGCAATTGTCGGGAGCTTGGTTGCTCTGGCTGCTCGATACGTGAAGTCAAATTACGTACGGCCGCCTGCCGCCGCCCAGTCGAGCAGCACGACCTCCGCCTCACATCCGACACGTGAGCCTAGCGAACCTGGTGGACCCACGTAAGACTAACTCCCCGATTCAGACGCTGCACAGGTCAGCCCAATGAAGTCGTGAAACTCTATGGAAAGAGACACACATTTATTTGGGACCGCCAAAATCACTCTTACAGACGGCAAGGCAAGCCATGTCCGGCCCCGAGCGGATCTCCCAATCCAAAGGCAACGGCAATCCTACCAATGGTACCTCCCATTGGTAGGAATCATGGTATAAATAAGAGTGTGAAAACCGCCATCTCCCTCGACACAAATCTCCTCAAGGAAGCCGACCAAACCGCCCGCGCCCTAGGCCTAAGCCGTAGCCGCCTCTTCTCACTCGCCCTCGAAAACTACCTCCGCCATCGCCGCCAGGAACAAATACTCGAGCAACTCAACCAAACTTACTCGGACCACCCCGATCCAACCGAAGCCTCCACCACCCAAAACATGAAAGCCAAATTCCGTTCCACCATCAAGGACCGCTGGTGACCGAAATCCACCAAGGCGAAGTCTATTGGCTCGACTTCGGCCCCTGCGTCGTAGTCCAAGGTGACGTCTTCAACCGCAGCCGCCTCTCCACCACCGTCGTCTGCCTGATCACCTCCAACCTCACGCGCGCCCGCGCCCCCGGCAACGTCCCTCTCGAAAAAGGCGCCGCCAATCTCCCCAAAGCAAGCGTCGTCAACGTATCCCAAATCCTAACTATCGACAAGACAGAACTGGCCGAACGCATCGGCAAGCTCCCCGCCGATACAATCGACTCCATCCGCACCGGCCTCCAACTCCTGCTCGACCGCACCTGACCGTCACGCCCCCACCATCTCTTTCCCCTCTTCTCCACCAACAACATCCACCACGAGCAACGTTCCCCAGCCCACCCCACGTGCTACGCCAGTAATCAGGAGCCCAATTCCAATGTCCGACGCATCCTCTAACTACACCAACGGCCTAGCCCCGATCGACGCCGAGCAAGACCACCGCGCCGTAGTCAACCGGGCCGACGCGCTGCACTCCACGGGCCCCCGCACCGACGCCGGCAAACAACGTTCGTCGCTCAACGCCCTTCGCCACGGACTCACCGGACACGTCATTGTCCTGCCCTCGGAAGACCACGCCGCCTACCAAGCCCACACCCAGCGCTTCTTCGCCGATCTCCAACCCCAAGGCGCGCTCGAACAGCAGCTCGTTCAATCTATCGCTGACACCTCCTGGCGCTTGAATCGCTCCACAGCCGGTAGAAACGGATCCATTCGTTCGCGCCCCGAATCCCGTTCTCTGGTCCCTAGCCCCAAGTCCCCAG
>PMUN01000187.1 GCA_003166875.1 Bryobacterales bacterium
TCGTGGTAGCGCTCCCTTCCGGTCGCGGCTCGGAATGGGCATGCGGCGGCGCATTTTACAAAAACTTGCATTGACGGAGCGCGTGGGCTATAGAATAAAAGCTTGAGCAGTTCACCGTTCCGAAATTCATGCCTTAAGTTCATTAGCGCCGGACCCCTTCTTTCTGTGTCTCTTGCCGCGCAAGTGAACGTGCTGACGGCTAATTATGACAACCAGCGAACCAATGCCAACCTGCAGGAAACCATTCTCAACCAACAGAATGTGACCTCCGGTAGCTTTGGAAAGATCGGCTACTTTCCCGTGGATGGCGAAATCTACGCCCAGCCGCTCTATGCGTCCGGCGTACAGATCACCGGTCAAGGCCTGCACAATGTCGTGTATGCCGTCACGATGCACAATAGCGTTTACGCGATCGACGCTGACATGCCGGGATCCACCACTCCGCTTTGGACAGTGAATTTCGGCCCCTCGGTTCCATCCTGGGTTCTCAACTTTACCGACATTCTGCCGGAAGTGGGCATATTGAGCACGCCCGTGATTGATCTGACGCGGCAGGTGATCTATATCGTTTCGGACACGCTCGATGGCGCGACGCCGGTATTTCGCTTACATGCTTTGTCGCTCGCGGACGGGAGCGAAATGCTGAACGGCCCAGTAGTGATTTCCGCGGCGGTGCCCGGACACGGTGCGGGAAATCACGCCGGTACCCTGACCTTTGATCCAGCCATCGAACTGCAACGGCCAGGCCTGGCGTTAGCGAACGGAATACTGTATCTGGGTTTCGGTTCGCGTGGCGATCTGGACAACTGGCATGGCTGGCTGATGAGTTACGATGCCTCAACGCTGAAGCAGATTTCGTTCCTTACGACGTCGCCGGAAGGTTACGGCGCGTCTATCTGGCATTCGGGGCGCGCGCCTGCCATCGACGCCAGCGGAAATCTCTACGTGGCTACCGGCAACGGCGATTTCGACGGCTCGGTGAATTTTGGCGAATCAGTTCTCAAATTTTCGGGAACCGACCTCACTTTACTTGACTGGTATACACCGGACACCTGGTCCGCTTTGAACGACAACGATTCCGATCTTGGCTCGTCGGGCGTGATCCTGCTACCGAGCACGAATCAACTGATCACCAGCGGCAAGTCCGGCGACATGTTTCTGATCGAGAGTAAATCGATGGGACATCTGGGGCCCAAGAATAGCAGCACGGTGCAAAACATCCAGGCCAATGAAGGTGGCACCCATACTACGGCACTTTGGAACGATCCGAGCGGTCCAATTGTGTACGCACAGGAAACGGGCGGAGTGCTGAACGCTTTTCAGATTGTCAACGGCCAAATCAATAGTACGGCGCTGTCCCAAATCAAGCCGGCAAATCCGACCCTCTTCGCCGGTCTTTCGGTTTCGGGAGATTCCAATAGCGCGGGGAGCACCATCCTGTGGTACACCGTGGCGAATTATTACCTCACCCAACAACCCGGCACACTGCACGCACTGGACCCTTTAGATCTGACGCACGAATTCTGGAATAGCGACATGGTCCCTACCGACGCGTTGGGCCGGTACGCGAAGTTTGCGCCACCCATGGTGGCCAATGGCCGAGTGTATGTTCCGACGTTCTCGAACGAGTTGGTGATTTACGGTTTGTTGACCGCCGGGACGCCGGCGTTCCAGACGGGCGCGCCGCAGGTGACAGCGATAACCAGCGCGGCAAGCTTCCTGAGCGGCGCCATAACTCCCGGCGAGTTGGTAACGGTCTTCGGCGCAAATCTCGGTCCAGTGTTGCCCGCGGGACCGGTGGTTGACGACACCGGACAATTGGCCCAGAAGCTGTCGCATACAAAAGTGTTTTTCGACGGTATTTCCGCGCCGCTGCTCTACGCATCGGAGAACGAAGTGAGCGCGGTGGTACCGTTCGGCATTCAGGCATCCAACATTCAAGTGCAGGTTCAAAATGGAAGCCAGTTTTCACCGAACACGCCGATCGCGGTAGCTGCGGCAGCCCCGGCTCTTTACTCGAGGGACGGTACCGGCGGCGACATCGGCGCGATCATCAATCAAGACGGCAAGCAGAATTCCTATGGCGATCCAGCTCCCCGAAGTTCCGTCGTCATAATGTACGCCACTGGCGTGGGTGAGATGAATCCACCCGGGATCAACGGCCAGATAACATCGAGTACGCCGTACCCGGTGCCGGTACTGCCAGTGAAGGTCCTGATCGACAATCAACCCGCCGACGTTTTGTATGCGGGAGCGGCCCCCGGATTCGTGCAAGGGTTGATCCAAATCAATGTTCGCGTGCCGGCGGCGGCCTCCAGCGGAAACGTGCAAGTGGTGCTGCAGGTAGGCAGTTACTCGAGCCCGAATACCACGTCGATCATCGTTCAGTAGGGTGGGCACATGGGTGCGCCGGACGGCAGCGCACGGCGCTGGCCCACATCTCCTGATATGATTGTGAACCGATGACCGAACAACCCCGGTTTCGCCCATTTGTCCCAGAGCACGTGCACATGCGCGAGCTCACGCTACGTGCACTCCTGCTCGGATTAGTGCTCACAGTGATTCTGGGTGCGGCAAACGCTTACTTGGGCCTGCGTGCTGGAATCACCATCGCGGCCACCTATCCGGCCGCGGTGATCGGCATGGCGGTATTGCGGCTCTTCAAAGGCTCTCTTCTCGAAGAAAATATCACGCGAACCGCGGGGTCCATCGGTGAGTCCGTGGCGGCCGGCGCCATCTTCACTTTGCCCGCGTTCCTGATCGCGGGCGCGTGGCCTTCGTTCGCTCCCAAGGATGCTTACTGGAAATCCACCGCGCTGATGGTGGTCGGCAGCATCATTGGCGTCTTGTTTGTGTCGCTGGTGCGAAGAGTGATGGTGGAAGATCCGGACTTGCCGTTNNCAGCGAAATTTCTGTTTTACAACATCGGCCTGGGCGCGGTGATTCAATTCCTGGGAGAGATCCAACTCTTCGCGCCCGACAAGAACTTTTTCATTCCCGTGGGAAAGCTCGGAAAGAGCGTCGTCAAATTGGGCAATCCCAAAAACACCTTGGCAGCCGGCGGCGTGACCATGGCGTCCGGCCCAACCGTGAGTCCAGCGTACATCGGGGTTGGTTATATCATCGGCCCGGAGCTGGCGTCCCTGAATTTCGCCGGCGGCGTTCTGGCCTGGGGTTTGATGGTTCCGCTTCTGATTTTCTTCCTGGGACCACGGCTGCACGATTTTCTGCCCGGTGTTTCGACCGATGAATCCTGGCTTGGCGTGGCGAACGCGGTGTGGCGCTACATCGTGCGGCCGATTGCGGTGGGCGGAATGATGGTGGGGGCGGCTTTCACCTTATTCAAAATGCGAAAAGGTCTCTTCGACGGGCTGCGCCGGGCCATCTCCGACTTGAAAGTAAGCGCCGCCCAAGCGCGCGAGACCAGTCGCACTGAGCAATACATGAGCTCGAAGACGGTGTTCAGCTTGATTGCGCTCATGTTCATGGTGATGATCGCGCTGTACATTTACCTGTCGCACCAGGTGATGGCCGGCGTGGTGGCTGCCGTCGTCATGCTGATCATCGCGTTCTTCTTCGCCACCGTGTCGGGGTATCTGGTGGGAATGATCGGGTCCACCAACAACCCCGTTTCGGGACTGACGCTAACCACTTTGATTATTGCCGCGCTGCTGATGGTGTCGCTGGGTGTGTCCGGTCCCGGAGGTGTGGCCGTGGTACTGGGCGTTGCGGCAGTGGCCTGTGTCTCCTCGGCCGTCGCCGGCGAATTGCTGCAGGATTTCAAAGTGGGATACATCCTGGGCGGAACTCCGCGGCGGATTCAGATCGCCGAGTTGATTGCCGTAGTGGTGGCCAGCGCGGCCATGTACTGGCCGCTCTACATCCTGCAGGCCGCGAACATCAAAAACGGTGGGACCGGCTTCGGCGATCCCAAGCTCTCCGCTCCGCAAGCCGGACTCATGGCCACTCTCGCCCAAGGCATTGTCGGTGGCGATATGCCTTGGTCGTTGGTGGTGGTGGGAGTGATGTTTGGCATCGTGATGATCATGGTGAAAGTTCGCAGCCCCATGCTGGTGGCGGTGGGGATGTACCTTCCCATCAACACTACGTTCGCCATTTTTCTGGGCGGCGTGTTTCGCTGGGTGACCGATTCCCAGCGGAAGAAAGCGGGTCTCAACGAAGCGCAAAAGGCGCGTGTGGAGAACGTCGGCATACTGACCGCGTCGGGATTGATCGCGGGTGAATCGCTGATGGGACTGGTGATCGCCACCTTCCGATTCTTTGAGTGGCCGCTGCCTAAGATCTTTGCGGATCCCTCGTACTTGTTCGGATCCATAGTCATCGTGTTGTTGGGTGTCTTGCTGGTGCGCCTGCCGCTGGCCAATGCGGGCCATCCGGACGAGCCGGCGCCTCCTGTGGCAATGATGTAGCGAAAACAAGTGCAGGGGAGATTCCGGGCGTTCACACGAATGTGAACGCGGCACGCTTAAGAGCGTGCGCTACATCCACGCAACCGGGGCGGCTGGTTCGCCGTCTGAAGTTCTAGGGAAGAAGAGTGGGCCGCCGGATGGCACGTTTACGCTCCGGCGGCCGGCTGGATGCGAACTTCAGCACGATCCTCTGACATTCCTCTAACATAGGGAATTGCCCCGCATTAGTTCATCCTCCGATTCGAACAGGACCAGGTGGTCGCAGGTGTACTTGGGCGTCGCTTTCACCACGCTCTCCACTTTGATCCTCGAATTGTCTCTGACCCGCATCTTCTCGGTTGTTTTCTTTTATCACTTCGCTTTTCTTGCCATCTCCATCGCCTTGTTCGGCCTGGGCGCAGGCGGCGTATTTTCGTACGTAGTAGCAAGCTGGCGTGGCGATATTTATTTCAAGCTGGGAACGCTCGCTGTTGTCAACAGCTTCGTGGTGGTCGGGTGCCTGATCTTCATCCTCTCGCGCACGGTGATGGACAATTCTGCATTGGCCGCGGTCTTTTTCGCCAGCGCGCTGCCATTTTTCTTTTCCGGGACGGTTGTGTCGCTGGCAGTCGCCGAAGCGATCCAGCGCGTCGACCGCGTCTATTTCTTCGATCTGCTCGGCGCGGCGGGCGGCTGCCTGGCGCTGGTTCCGTTGCTGAACCAGTTCGGCGGACCGAACACGGTGCTGGCCACCTCGGTCTTGTTCGCGGTGTCGGCAGCCATTTGGTACAACCTGGCTGGCACGGTGCGCGGGCGCGTTGCCGCCGTGGCCCTGGCCCTGGGGTTCGTGGCGCTGATCGTTTACAACTGGAAGCTGCATCCGATCGATATTCACTATGCCAAGGGAATGCCGCTTCCCAAGGAACAATTCGTACAGTGGAACAGTTTTTCGCGGATCGGGTTGGTGACCGGTTCGGATTGGGCCTCTATCCTTATTGATGCGGATGCTTCCACGTATATTCCGCACTTCGATCTGGATCACCTGGGGTCCGCTGAAAAGGAGAAATTGCTCAGCCAGGGGCCCGGCTTCCCTTATGTTCTGCGGCCGGGCGCGAAGACCTTGATCATTGGACCGGGCGGTGGCTGGGACGTCTCTCGCGCGATTGGTTCGGGAAGCAAGGATGTCACCGCGGTGGAGATCAATCCGATTATCGCGGACACGATCATGCGCGAGCGATTCCCCAATCTCAGCAAGCGCCTCTATTTCCGGCCCGAAGTCCGTTTATTCGTGGAAGACGGACGGAGCTTTGTGCGCCGAAGCCAGGAGAAATATCAGGTGCTGCAGGCCACGCTGGTGGATACCTGGGCTTCCACCGCGGCGGGTGCGTTCGCCCTCTCCGAGAATAATCTGTACACCACGGACGCGTTCCGGGATTATCTCGAGCACCTCACCGACGATGGATTGATGGCTTTCACGCGCTGGGGTTTCGATCCCCCGCGCGAATCCCTGCGTCTGCTCTCGTTGGCGCGGGCGGCGCTAGCGGAGCTGGGCGAGAGCGATCCCGCAAGACACGTGATGGTGGTGCGAGAGGACGCCCAGAAGCTGAACGGCTGGGGCGCGCAGGATACGGTGGTGATTTTCCGCAAGCCCGTCTCGAGCGCCGATATCTCGCGCGCGCTCGCGGCGAGCGGCGCCGGAACCGGCAGCTTGCAGCGTGTGTATATTCCGGGCGAGAAACAGGACAATGCATTTGCGCAGTTTCTTTTGAGCCCGGATCCGGAGAAATTCCTGACGGATTATCAGTTTGATGTTTCACCCGTCGGCGATGACCGGCCTTTTTTTTTCTATACCGTGCAATCCCGCGATCTAATGAGGTACTTGATAGCGCCGGGCGAAGCTGAGGATTCCAAGATCAACCACGCTGTGCCGCTGCTGATCGAGCTGCTGGGAGTGAGCGTGCTTGCCACGGTTGTGATTCTGGCGCTGCCTCCACTCCTGCTCCGCGCCCGGCTTCCGATGGAGAAGGGTCTCAGAGGATTTCTGTTGTATTTCGTGTGCCTGGGGGCCGGGTACATCATGATTCAAGTCGCCCTGATTCAGAAGTTCATCCTGTTCCTCGGCCATCCCACTTACGCTTTGACGGTGATCGTTTTTTCCATGCTGGTCTGGAGCGGATTGGGAAGTTTTTATAGCCGGCGACTGATTCGCGGCGCGCACCGCAGCCGTCTGATCATCACTCTAATCGGAGTGGCGGCCGCGGTTTCTGTGATTGCATTCGCCGCATCCCCCATCAGCGAATTCGGCGTGGGCTGGCCGCTGGAGGCGAAGATTCTGGTGACGGTGTGCCTGATCGCGCCGGCTGCGTTCCTGATGGGCATCCCTTTTCCCACCGGCTTGACGTGGCTGGAAACGCGATTCCCGCAAGCCGTGCGTTGGGCCTGGGCTTTGAATGCGGCATCCAGCGTTTTGGGATCGGCGGCCGCGATCTTCCTCGCCATACACATTGGCCTCCGCGCTACGGTGTTGGTGGGAGCTGGACTCTATTTGTGCGCGCTGTCGGTGGTGTGGCTGCAGAAGACCACGGTCGAAATTGCACCCGCGCCGGTTGAGGTGAGAGTTTGATGTAGCGCACACTCCTGTGGACGTTGGTGTTCGCAAGAGTGCGAACACGGCACGCAAAAGTGCGTGCGTTACAGACTGGACAATATGAACTTTTTCCTCTTAGTTGTTACTTGTTCTCTAGCGGCTGTGGCCGCACCCAACGTGGAATCTCCCAAGTTGCGCGTTCCCGATAACGTTCAGCCCATCCTCTACGCGGTGGATCTGACCGTCATTCCCGATCGCGATACGTTTCAAGGCGCCGTGGATATCAACATCGATATTCGCACCGCTACGCCGGTCATCTGGCTGAACGCATCGGATCTGGAAATCCGGGAGGCGAGTTTCCGCCCTTCATCCGGCGCTCCGGCGAAAGCACAAGTATTGGACGGCGGAAAAGATTTTGCAGGCTTTTCATTCGATCACCCAGTTTCCGGGAAAGGCGTTCTGCACGTCTCCTACCAGGGCAAGATCAGCAGGAATAGCAGCGCTGGCCTGTTTCAGATGAAGGAGGCTGACCAGTGGTATGTCTACAGCCAGTTCGAGCCTACTGATGCGCGGCGTGCCTTTCCTTGTTTCGATGAGCCGGGCTTCAAAGTGCCGTGGCAATTGACGCTGCATGTCCCGAAAGACGATGTGGCGCTTGCGAATTCTCCTGAACTTTCACACACCGATGAGCCGGACGGAATGAAGGCAGTGAAATTCAAAGAATCGAAGCCGTTGCCCAGCTACCTGGTGGCTTTGGCGGTGGGCCCATTCGATATCGTGGACGCCGGGAAAGTCGGTAAGGTTCCGCTCCGTATCATCACCCCGCGCGGGAAGGGTGTCAACGCGAAATACGCCGTCGAGTCCGTTCCGCAACTCCTCAAGCTGCTAGAAGATTATTTCGGAATTCCGTATCCATACGAGAAGCTGGATTCCATCGCCATGCCGATCAGCAATTTTGCGATGGAGAACGCCGGGCTCATCACCTATGGCGAAACCTTGCTCCTGTCGAAACCTGAGGAAGACACCATCAATCGGCAGCGTGATTGCGCCATCGTCACCGCGCACGAAATGGCGCACCAGTGGTTTGGCGATCTGGTAACCACCGCGTGGTGGGACGACATCTGGCTGAACGAAGCATTCGCTTCCTGGATGGAGAATAAGATCGTGGGCGAATGGAAGCCGGATTGGCACATCGACGTGACGAAAGTGGACGACCGCCTCTTCGCAATGGGCGAGGACAGTTTGGTTTCGACGCGCAAAATCCGCCAGCCCATCGAATCGAACAACGACATTGCGAATGCTTTCGACGGCATCACCTACCAAAAAGGTGAAGCGGTTATCCAGATGTTCGAAACCTGGATCGGCAAAGACAAATTCCGGAAGGGCATCCATGTGTATCTCAAGCAGCACGCTTGGGGAACCGCGACCGCCAGAGATTTCGAGGCCGCGATCAGCTCCGCGGCGGGGCACAACATAGCGCCTGCCTTCGACACTTTCCTGAATCAAGCCGGCGTTCCGGAAGTTTCAGTGGCGCTCAATTGCACGGGGAAACCGGCGCTCGAATTGTCGCAGAAGCGCCTGCTGCCGATCGGCTCCCAGGGTTCCGCTGAGCAATCCTGGCAGATTCCGGTATGCGTTGCGTACGATTCCGATGGCTCGACGCATCATCAATGCGAGCTGCTTTCCGATCCGCGATCCCGAATGGTGTTGACATCCGCGAAGAGCTGCCCGGCTTGGATTGAGCCGAATGACGGCGAAAACGGCTATTACCAGGTTGATTACAAAAACGGGCTGCTGGACAAGGTTTTGGCGGACCAGGGAACGCATCTCAGTCTGGCGGAACGCGTGGGGGTTCTGGGCAACGTGGAATCGCTGGTGAATAGCGGCGACCTTTCACCGCGCGTGGCGCTAGCGCTGGTTCCCGAATTCAGCCAGGATACGAACCGGGAAATAGTGTCGGCGGTCACGGGCATTGTGGGAATCCTAAAGGACAACACCGTGCCCGATGAGTTGCGCGAGAAGGGCGCTCGGTTTATCCGCGAAGTCTTCGGTAAGCGCGCCTCGGAACTGGGATGGATCGCAAAACCCGATGAAAGCCGTGACGCGCGATTGTTGCGCCTCCAGTTAGTGCCTTTTGTGGCGGGCGTGGGAGAGCAGCAGGACCTGATCGCCGACGCTGACCAGCTTGCAAGAAAATGGCTGGTCGATCGGACGGCGATTGCTCCCGACATGACTTCCGCGGTGCTGCGCGTGGCCGCGGAGTTCGGAAATAATGAGCTCTTCGATCGCTTGCACGAAGCGGCGATAAAAGAAACGAATCAACAGCAGCGCGAGCGGATAATCAGCGCGCTGGGCGCGTTTCGCGATCCCGAGATCGCCCGCCGCGCGATGGCGCTAACGCTCACCAAGGAGTTTGATGCGCGTGAATCGTTCTATGCACTGCTGTTCGGGCCACGTGGATATCCCGAGACGCGCGAGTTGCCTTTCCAATTTGTCCAGCAAAACATCGATAAACTCCTGACCGTGATTCCACGCGAAGTGGGTGAAGACTACGCCGCGGTACTCCCGTTCGTCGGAGGCGCATTCTGCGACGCGCCGCACCGCGAGAGAATCCAAACCTTCTTCGCGGATCGCGTAAAAACATTCACCGGGGGTCCCAGGAATCTGGCTCAAGTCCTGGAAGAAATCGATTTGTGCATCGCGAAGCGGAAGGCGCTGGGCCCGGAGTTGGAAGCGTTTTTGCAACGATACTGAGTCAGGCGGCAGGAAGCAGGCGGCAGGCGGCAGGCGGAAGGCGGCAGGCGGCAGGCGGCAGGCGGCAGAAAGCAGAAAGCAGAAAGCAGAAAGCAGAAAGCAGAAAGCAGAAAGCAGAAAGCAGAAACGATACGAGGAGCGCCGTTGCTTCCTGCCGCCTGCATCCTGCCGCCTGCTGCCTGCTTTCTGCCGCCTGATATACTTTCTGTAAATCCCGGAGGCTCCACGATGAGACTAATCACTGCCCTCTTAGCCTGCGCGACAATCTGCGCGGCCGCACCGAATGGCGAGCCCAAAGTCGAAATGGGTGAGATCAACGGCGCCAAATTCCGCATCGACATCCCTGCAAACTGGAACGGTGGTCTGGTGATGTACTGCCATGGCTACAGTCCGATCGCTGTCAGCTACAAGGAAGGCGCGCTGCCTCCGGTGCTCGCGGTGTTTACCGACCAGGGTTACGCGCTGGCACAGTCCGGATACGCCGCCGGCGGATGGGCCATCCAGGAAGCCGTCGCGGATACCGAAGCTCTGCGGAGGCACTTCGCCACCAAGTACGGTCAGCCCAAGGAGACTTTCATTACCGGACATTCCATGGGCGGATTCCTGACCATGATGTTTATGGAACGCTTCCCCACCAGCTATGACGCTGGCCTGGCGCTGTGCGGCCCGCTCGCTCCCACAACTTATTTCATGGAGCGCGGTGCTTTCGACACTCGCGTGGTGTTCGATTACTATTTCCCTGGCGCACTGCCGCGGCCGGATAAAATTCCAGCGGATTATCAGAATACGCCAGACGCTGCTAAGCAGCTTCAGGCGGTGATCGACGGCGCGCCAGAGAAAGCCGCCGCGCTGCTCCGCTATTCCGGCGCGCACAGTACGAAGGATCTGGCCGGCACGTTGACGTTTATCACTTTCATGCTGCTGGACCTGCAGCGGCGCGCGGGTGGCAATCCTTTTGACAACCGCGACGTGATCTACGAGAGCCCGGACGACTACAACGCCCTCAACGACGGCGTGAAGCGCTACGCCGCCGATGCTCGCGCATCGGAATACATTCGCGCCTGGTACACTCCCACCGGTCGGCTGACGCATCCCATGCTCGCGATTCACACCAGTTACGATCCGCTGGTTCCGGTCCGGATTCCGAACCGGTATCCGGAACTGACAGAGCAATCCGGGTCCCAGGGAATGTTCGTGCAGCAATATGTGAAGCACGACGGACACTGCGCCATTCTGCCAAGCGAGGTTGCGGCCGGTTTCACCGAGCTGCGTGCGTGGAAAGACAACGGCGTCAAGCCGCACTCCGGACTGCATCCGGAAACTGCGGACGCGGCTGGGAGCCGCTAACCGCGTTCATCGGTTATTCCGTTGTTCGGTTATTCTGTTCGGATACTCGCCTTGCTCGGAGAGATCGTCGGGTTGGCAGACGAAAGCGTCTGCCCCACATTGATGTGCAACGAATTGCATCCTTGTTGGGCAGGCGCTTTCGCCTGCCAACCCGTGCAGTGACGATTTCGCACGGCTTCTCAGCAGGGGCCGACTAGCACAGCGCCAGCGGACGAATCGGCGATCCCGTGCCGCCGCGAATCTTCAGTGGCGCGGCCACGAAAACGAATTCGTAAATGTGATCGCGCGCCAGCTCTTCCAGATTCAATGCTTCGATGATGTGGATTCCGCTTTCCACCAGCAAATGCACGTGCACCGGCATGCTCGCGACCGGAACTTTCTCGAAAGCGACAGTATCGGAACCGGCCGCGAATACGCCGTGCTTGCTCAACCAGCGCGCGCCTTCCAGTTCCGGGCCTGGACCCGACGGCACCGCTCCCGAGCCACCCGTAATGTAGCGCGCTGCATCGTTCCAATAGCGGGCCCAGCCGGTCCTGAGCAGAACCACATCGCCACTCTGGATCTCCGCTCGAGCAGCCGCTTTTAAATGTTCTGGCGTAATCGCGAAATCGGTGGGCAGCGCGTCCATGTTCAATTGCCCGGCCACGTCCAACAGCACGCCACGGCGCAGGATCGGCGCGATTGTGTCCACGGAATGCTCGCGAATGCCCCCGGCATTGCTCTGAACTAGCGCAGCCTCCATGCCGCCGTAGAGCTTTCCGCCGCACGAAAAATGGCACAACGCGTCAATGTGTGTGCCGACGTGGCTGCCGAGCGCAATCGAATCCGCGGCAGAGCTGACTCCGCCTTCCGCCACCAGGTCGCCGTGTTTCTTGGTGAGGCCAAAAAGAAAAGGCGGATGAGTTGGATAATGCGGCATGCCGACGAAATATGGCTGAGCAAGGTCGTAGACCTTCGACCGACGAATCCGGTCGAATAGCTCGCTCATCAGCGGCCAGTCTTGGCCCGTAACGATGCCGGCTTATACGCTCGATGCCGAACTCTTGGCTTGGACGGGGTTGTCTCTGGCGACGCCCATCGCCCCAACCGGTATTGTCGCGAGTAGCCGCCCGTGAGATTGGTTATCGTGACGGTAACCGCTCCGTTGGCATCGGTTGAATATCTTTCTTCGATTCTCTGGGTCGTCACGGCCTCGGAGTGCTCCACCGTCGCACCCTCGGAAGCCTGCAGCGCCGGATCGAACGGAAATCGGATCTCATCCCAAACCGTAACATCGCCTCCGGGTTGTCCATCCTCAACCAGGTAGGTGCATTCTATATAGCGGAAGTAGCCGATATTGTGTACCGGCATGTACTCTCGCCGGATTTCCCGCGGCTTCTCGCTCGCGCGCGGTAACACTGTGCCCTTGGTGAAGAGCGGATCGAAAACCACTCTCCGCCCGCTGTCGGTCTCGCGCCATACGCCGAAATAACGCGAGAATTTTTCACTCAGCACGTAGCCGGCTTGCTGGTCGGCTTGAATCGCAAGCCCAATTGCGGTCGCGGACCGCGCATGCACCGATCGCCGGACGCGTTTGCCGAACCGCTCTTTCAGCATTCGATTCACGATCGGCAACTCGCTGCCGCCGCCGGTTACGTACATAGCTTCCAGATCGCCGGCTCCGTTTTTGACCAGCAGATCTTCCACGACGTTTAACGTTTCCTCCACCAAATGCCGGCATCGCTCGTAATAATCGGCAGCCTGCACGGTGACAGTGCCCCAGCCTTCGCGCACATTGTCCAGGTCGAGAACGATCTTGCGCGTGTTGGGATGCAGCGCTTCTTTTTTCATCCGGCACTCTACCAGCAAACGGAACTGCTCGGATTGAGAGAGTCCATCGCGGTCCTCTTCCTCCACCGCGAGATCTGCCAGCAGTTCGTCGAAATCGTCCCCGCCCAAGGTCGGAATCCCTTCGGTGGCCAGCACCTCGTGGGTCTTCTCTCCGATCTTTACCAGCGACGCGTCGAACGTTCCACCGCCCAGGTCGTATACCAGAATCACGCCGGTCATTTTGGTCTTGTGACCATACTCGATGCAGGCGGCGGATGGCTCGTTCAGCAGGCCGATCACATCGCAGCCTGCCGAGCGGAAAGCCTCCACCGTAAGAAACCGCTGGTTGCTATTCGCGTTAGCCGGAACGCCCAGCACCACTTCCAACCGTTCTTGCGGCAGCGCAGCCCGCAGCGCCGCTGCCATTTCGTTGAGCACTTGGATTAACGGAACTTGCTGGTCGCCTAACTGCAGGATGGTGGATGGCCCCGCATCCTGCAGCACGCGCTTCAACGATCGTATGATGGTCCAGTTCGGATATTGCTGGCAGGCCCACGCTTGCCAGCCATAGAGGCGATGGCTGCCTCGGACCGCGACGAGCGACGGAAACCAATCCACCACCGCGCCGTCCGGATCTTCAAACGGAAGGATGGGATAATTCCCACGATCCACCGCAGCCACAACCGTGCGCGTGGTTCCGAAGTCGATTCCCAGCCTCATGTGCGGACCGCAATCGCCATGAAATCCGATTGTAGCTCAGGCGGCGGGAAGCAGGAAGCAGGCGGCAGGCGGCAGGAAGCAGNNAAGCAGGAAGCAGGAAGCAGGTGGCAGGAAGCAGACCGCTGGGTTCGTGGTTTTCTGCCGCCTGCCGCCTGGTGCCTGCAGCAGGCCTGCCGCCTGCCGCCTGACCGCTACTGTTTACTCGCCGTCGGCTGTCCCGGCGTGCCGGAGTTCAAGAACTTGAGCAGTGTTCCATTGAACGGTGCTGCGCATTCGAACTGAGGAATGTGGCCGCAATTATCCAGAATCACTAGTTCGGAACCGGCGATTTCGGCCGCGAGCAGCTTGCCTTCGGCCAGAGGCGTAAGAGCGTCTTCGCGTCCCCAGATAATCAATGTCGGAACTTTGATGGCGCCTAGTTTGCCGTCCACCACATCTTCGCCGCGATGAACGGACTCAATGAATCGCTCGATGGTGTAGCCATCTCGGTTCCTGAGGTGCGTGGCAAGCAACTGCTCCGCCGCCTGATTGGTGGCCAGCGCCTTGTTGGCGAGAATCAGAGCCAGCACAGTTTTGCTTCCAGCCACCGTGGACGGATTCAAGCCATCCATGGTTTCGATGGTGGGCTTCGGCGTGCCGAGCTTCTCAAACGAAAAGCCGGCGCTATCCACCAACACCATGCGCTCAACTTTGTCAGGATGCGCCAGTGTGAACGCTATCGCCGTCCAGCCGCCCAACGAATTGCCCACCACCGTCGCTTTCGTTATTCCAACCTTCTTATAGAAACCGTCCAGAAAATCCACCAGCGTGCCGACGCGATAGTTGATGGGCGGCTTGTCCGATTCGCCAAAACCGATCTGGTCCGGAACAAACACGTGGAAGCTCTTCGCCAGAGCCGCCGTGTTCATCACCCAGTTATTGGCGTCGGCGCCGAGGCCATGCAGCAGGATCACGTTCGGACCGCTACCCGCTTCCAGGTAGTGAATTCTCTGGCCGAACACCTCGACCTGCTTAGATTCGGGTTTCTGCGCCAAAATCACGGCCGCGGTCACAATGCTCAGCGTAATGAGCCTCTTCATGTTCCGTCTCCTTACAAGTAAGCTACCATGGGCGTGCATGTTCGAGAATTTCCACGGCAACGCCACCATCGCGCAAGTTCTGTTCGGCATGGCGCGCCAGGGGCGCATCCCGCAAACCATCCTGCTGGACGGCGCCGAAGGCGTGGGCAAGGCCACGCTGGCACGCCGGTTCGCCGCTACGCTGCTGGGCGATGCCGGCAAAATCGACCAAGATGATCTGAGTCTGGAATCGAACGCGGCCATCATTGCCGACCGCGAAAAGTGGCCGTCCGACAAACGCAACGACGATCCGCTGATGTTCTCCACGCATCCGGATTTCATTACGTTCCCGCCCGACGGGCCGTTGCGCCAGATCACCATCGAGCAAATGCGCATGCTCAAGGAGCGCGCGCAGTTTAAACCATTGCACGGAAGCCGGCGCGTTTTCCTGATCGATCACATCGACCGCGCGAATGAGCAGGCTGCGAACTCGTTATTGAAAACGCTCGAAGAGCCGCCTGAACATCTGATACTGATATTGACGGCCGAGAATCCCTACGATCTGCTGCCTACCATCCGATCGCGTGCCGTGTTCTTCCACTTGGGTCCGCTTTCGATTGTTGAAATGAAAGCCTTCGCCGCGGACCGTGGCCTTTCCGATGCCGAGCGCCGCATCGCGCTCGCTGCGGGAAGTCCCGGGCTGGCCATTGCAATGGATCTGGACGTCTACGAAGAACGCCGCTCCGCCATGCTGAAACTCTTGCAAGCGGCCGCCGGACGCGCGCCCTTCTCCGAATGGGTGAAACACGCCGAAGCGATGTCGGGGCGCAAACAGGAAAAGCTCGATTTCTTCCTCAATATTCTCTACGTGCTGTTGGAGGATGTGCTGCTGGCGGCGCAGAAAACGGGCGAGATCCGCAACGTCGACATCCGAACTGAAATCGAAGCGCTCGCCTCGCATGTTTCCTTCGATTGGATCCGCGCCGCTGTCAGAAAAGTGGACGATCTGAGCGAGTTGCTGCGCCGGAACATCCAGAAAAACATTGCCCTGGATGCGCTGGTGGTGGAACTGCGCCGGCTCGCGGCCTGAAAAAAATCCGCGTAGGCACCGACTCCCTCACGGTCGCGGTTCGGTAACGCTCGCTAAGCATGAGGTTGCGGCGAAGGCCGTCGTTATGCTTCAATAATGCTTAGTTGAGCATCTAAGCAATCCTTCAAAAGGCCCCAAGTAATTTTTCAAGCGTGCGGGACCTGAGCGGATCATCTGGAATGAGGGAGTCTTGCCGTGGAGTCTGTCAATCGTAAATTAATACGTCCGTCCTTGAACGAGATCAAGGATCAGCGGGACCGCCGCAATAATCATCAAAAGAAGTCCGCTCCTCCCGATCAGACCAATGCGGAAAATTTCTATTACATGAAACAGATGCAGGCCAAGACACCCATGGTGTTTGTGCTGAAAGATGGAGAGACCCTGGAAGGCATCATCGAATGGTATGACAAGACTTGCTTGAAGATCAACCGCGAAGGCGCTCCCAACCTGCTCATCTTCAAGCCCAACATCAAGTACATGTACAAGGCCTCGAGCGACTGAAGTTACCGAGACTCAAGGCTCACCAGCTCTCCGTTGGCCTACAGCAACGCTATAATGACCTCAGGGCGCCCGTAGCTCAGTCTGGATAGAGCGTTTGCCTCCGGAGCAAAAGGTCGTAAGTTCGAATCTTACCGGGCGTACCAATTAACCTATCGCCCATCACATTTTAGCTTCCCATGAGTTCGTTGATGCAGAGTTGATCTTGCACAACAAACGTCAGCTACGCGAGACCGCGCAACGCCTAAGCCAGCGTGGCATCATCGCTCAAGCTGACGGTTTGGATGAATGGCTTGGCCGCTAGGCAGAGCAGCGGCCCTTTGGACCGTGGTTTCGGCAGTCGCTCTGCGAGATCACGGCTGAGAATTCGATCTGGGGCGAGGACCGCATCGCAAACGAGTTGAAACTGAAACTCGGGATCCGCGCCTTGCCCCGTAAAGAGGAGAAGTGCAGCGCGTACCGTGCCGCGCCAGACTTCCTCGACTTAGTTATTTTTTGCCCTCCGCTACGTGACCGCGTCCATCCCGCGCTTCGTTTCCTTGGAAGTGCGCACTATCGACACGCTTGGACGCCTCGGGTTTCTCGCCACGTTTAGGCGTTGGACCCTTATATCCATGATCTGGATGTAACCGGTTGTTCACGTTGCCCTGGAAATCACTAGCGCCGTGAAACCACGGGCCAGCGCCAATGAAGCCGTCTCCGTTGAACCATTCTGGACCATAGTAGCCAGTGGGAGCACAGTTATAAGGTGCTACATCATAGTAACCATAGGGGCATACAGGGGCTACGCCGATCTCGACGTTGACCTGAGCCTCCGCTTTGGGGGTGATAGTGATGAAGCCGACTCCAGCAACAGCAGCTAACACTAGAAATGTAAATCCGCGCATAAGTTCACCTCGCAATTGTTAGAGCACCTCTCCTGCCGACTCAGAAAACGGACATTCATGGGCTTCGCATCGGTTCCGCGCTGACGGCCGGTAACCTAATATGGTCACTTGACCAGACATGGTCACCGAAACGCTTTGATCAGCGCCTCAAACTGCGTATGAAGTGACTTGGCGTGGGGCGTTACGGGCGGGATCTCGCGATGGATACCAAGCAATTTGTAAACGGCCGTTTGGGCCGCTCGCACCGAATACTCCACCGTGAAGACAACGTCATCCGGAATCTCGACGAACTGGCTGATGAACGCAAGATTCCTCGATCCGGGAGGAACCGGCAGCGGCCGATCACTGCGTACGCGGGGCATGAACATACTGGTGATGTAAGGCATCCTACAAGGAATGCAGTTGGCTGAGGCAACAGTCTCCAGATCGAATCGCAGGTGGCCGCAGAGTTCCCGAAGGATTTCCGCGCCGTTGCACTCGGCCATCGGCTTGGGAACGAAATTGCCGACCCGGTCCGGAAACAACGCGTATCCCCAGAACACCTGTACGCCGGCAGGCTGGTTGGGGAAGTGAGGTTGATAGGCCAGCACAATGGACATCAGCCAATTCGAGTCCTTGAACGTCACCAGGCCTCCAGTGCCCGGCTGATTCCCGCTGAATTGAATCATATTGTCGAAGAATGAGGGGTTCTTCAGCGTGACGGTGAACGACTCCCACCAAGACTGCGCAATCGAGCTATTGAAGGCTGCGGGATTGCCAAACTGCGGACGGCCCTCCGCCAACTTTTCCCAGAGAGTCCAGCCGCCACTATCTGCCTTGGTCAGCTTCGCGGGCGCGTTCGTCATCGAACCCAGGCTGGAGGCATCGGTCATGGAGCCGTTTTGCAGAAAGACCAAGTCACCGTCATTCACGGCAACCATTTCGCTTTTTCCCTGCCGCAGACAATGAATGCCGGTCACGATCAACTCGCCATCCGCGGTCTTGTGATCGAGCCCGGTGACTTTGCAGTCCATGACGAAATGGACCCCTTGGGCTTCCAGCCACGTCTGCAAGGGCAGAACCAGGGAATCGTACTGGTTGTAGATAGTTCGCTTGACGCCCGCAAGAGTTTCAATACGGGAAAATTCCAGCAGGAACCGGAGCATGTAACGCTTGAATTCAACGGCGCTGTGCCAGGGCTGGAAGGCGAATGTGGTGGACCACATGTACCAGAATTCGGTCTCGAAGAACGCAGGCGAAAACCAGTCGGTGATCGAAGTCGCGGCCAACGTATCTTCGTCAACTTTGCTAAGTTTCAGCAATTCCATGCGGTCCTGCATGGAGAACCCCATCGAAGTCACCGGGACCTTCGCACGGCGGCGATCCACGAGCCTCGCCATCGAATTCGACTTGTGCTTCTCGTTGAATTCAACGGTTTCGTCGAACACGCTCTTGCCCGGGTGGTTGAGTGATGGAATTGATTTATAAAGGTCCCAGGTGCATTCGTAGTTGTCGGTTGTCAGCATGCGGCCGCCACGCATGGAATACCCGGCGGCAGCGTCTCCGGCACCGTCCAGGCTTCCGCCCATAACGAGAGCCGCTTCCAGGATCGAAATATTTCCGCCAGGCAGGTTGCCGTCACGGATCATGAAGGCGGCGGCAGCAAGAGATCCGATACCGCCGCCGACGAGATAGGCTTTGGATTGTGTGTTCATAACTTATGCGATCCGGAGGCGATGGAACACGGGGACTTTCGCAAAATCCACGATGAATGCAAAGACCGCGGCTGCCACGAGTATTCCTCCCACAACGAATATGGGCAGAGGAGCCATGGCGATTCCGAAAATCGCAAGCGTTGAGGCGATCGTCAAATCGACTACAGACGACGCGACGAGCCACGGGCTTGGACGAGAGGACCATATACGTTGGCGTTCACGATTCGTATAGGTGGTTGCTTGATTGCCAAACACGATGACCACAAAGGCTACAGTGCTCAGCGCTTCGATTCCAAGATCTAGGCGGAATTTCGCGATGGCCAGGACGGCGGTACAAAAAACCAACTCGGAGATTCCCATGAAGACGCCCGCGATCGTCAGTGCACCGATTCGCCAGGCATTGGGAGTTGGGGACGGCCGCACGTTGTCCGTCGTCAAAGACATGCCGAGAAGATCGCCGGTGAGCATGATAATNNACAGTTTTCTTGGTCACCGAGTTCAGCGCATAAGTGAGGATGCGCTGGAACGTCACGCGGCCTTCCTTTACCGAAGCGACGATGCCGCCGAGTCCGGGCTTGGTCAACACGATGCCGGCCGCGGACTTGGCAACGTCGGTCGCAGTGGACACTGCGATTCCCATTTGGGCTTGGCGAAGCGCCGGTGCGTCGTTGGCTCCGTCGCCGCACATGCCAACAGTGTGGCCAGTCTTCTGGAACGCCTTGACAAGATCGTACTTTCCTTCCGGGAGAATGCCGGCGAACACGGCAAAATCCTCGGCATGCACATCGGCGGGAATCGGCCCGGGTGGACAGACTTTTCCGTCCAGGCCAACGGCATGAGCGACGATGGCCGCCGTCGCAGCGGCATCGCCGGTCACCATGACCGCGCGCACTCCCAACGTGTGCAGTTCCGCAATCAACGCTGCGGAATCCGGCCGCGGCGGATCGCTGAGAGCAATGATTCCAGCAAGCTTCAGCGCCGTTGGTGGACCGATTGCGACGGCCAGAACGCGGAAGCCCTGCGCCTCAAGGTCGCTCGCCGTCTTCGATGCGTCGGGCGCTGCTTGCGTCAGGCTGGCAACCGCGGCAAAGGCCCCCTTGACTGCGCGGACCGTGGCGCCGCCCGCGGCACCGTCTGAATCAGCGGCAGTCGCCTCCGACATCTTGGTTCCAGGATCGAACGGAACGAATGTGATCAGTTTCGGCAAATCTGAGGCTACCTTTTTCGCCGCTGCGGCCCGGATGGCGGCGTCTACCGGATCTTGCCCACCGTCCGAACTCGCAAGGGCGGCGATTCCCAAGACGTGCGATTCGTCAAACCCGGACATGGCATGGACGGCGGTAACCATCAATTCGTTTTGCGTCAGCGTGCCGGTCTTGTCCGCGCACAGAACGTCGATGCTGGCCGCTTCATCCACCGCGGAGAGTCGTGTTGGAAGGACGCCCAACTTGGCCAGGGCTCTAGCGCCGAGTGCCGCTGCAAGCGTAAAGGTAGCCGGCAGCGCCACCGGGATGGACGCCAGAACCGCGGTGAGCACCAAGGGAATGATCTCACTCCCCGGCAGCTTGAGAGCGTAGGCATACGCCACCAGCAACACGATGATGACGCCGTTGACCATGGCGAGATTGCGCACTACGCGCAGAACGGCCTTCTGCTGGGTGCTTTCGACGTGTGCGGTGCGAACCAGCTCCGCGGTGCGTCCAAACTTCGTGCGGGCTCCAGTGGCCGTCACCTCCGCCACTGCTTCGCCGCGACGCACCAGCGCTCCTGCATAAGTTTCGAACCCCGCGCCAGCTTCGATGGGGACGGATTCGCCGGTGAGCATGGATTGATCAAGCAGCACTGATCCGTCGATCAGACGCACGTCGGCGGCAACCACGGCGCCTAGCGATAGCTTCACGATGTCGCCAGGTACCAAGCCGGCAGCGGGCACGGTGGCCCAAGCGTTATCACGGCGGACCGACGCGTTCAACGCGAGCCGCGACTTCAACGCGGCAAGAGTGGCCTGAGCGCGCCCTTCCTGAAAGAATCCGAGAGCAGCGTTGAAGGCCAGGAGTACCGCGATGATCGCGGCCTCGACGTACTTGCCCAGGGCAATCTCGAGCACGATCGCAGCTTCAAGCATCCATGGAACCGGCGCCCAGAATTTGGTCAGCGCCCTACGCAGCGGATGCAGAGACGTGTCGGGCAGTGCGTTTGGACCGAATTTCTCCGTCCGCTGGCGGACTTCATCGCTCGAGAGCCCGGCCGGGAGCGGAGCATTCTTAACGGGAGCTGAGGCCATGATTCACACCTACTTCGTTAGCAGCTTGCGGATAGATTTTAATTCCTGGCGCCTCTTCGGGGTGGTCTTGGGATACGCCATCTTCAGGTCACTGAGCGTATCCAGGACAATCCGGGAAACGATCAAACGGGCATTCTCCTTATCATCGGCGGGAACGACATACCAGGGTGCGTGATGGGTGCTAGTGGCCTTCAGGCACTCCTCATACGCCTGCATGTACTGCCCCCAGTATTTCCTCTCGTGAATGTCGGCGAGGCTGAATTTCCAGTTCTTGTGCGGGTCGTCAATGCGCTCCAGGAATCGCTTTTTTTGTTCGTTCTTCGATAAGTGGAGGAAGAATTTAACGGTCCGAGTTTCGTTGCGGTAGAGGTGGCTTTCCAGGTCCACGATAGAGCGGTACCGCTTCTCCCAGAAATGTTTCTCGTCACGCAATTCTTCGAAAAGTCCCTGGGCGCGGAGAATCTCCGGATGCACCCGAACCACCAGCACTTCTTCGTAATAGGAGCGGTTGAATATGCCGATCTGCCCGCGTTCGGGAAGACAGCGCGTGGTGCGCCAAAGAAAATCATGTTCCAACTCGTCGGCGCTCGGCTGTTTGAAACTAAAAACCTGGCAGCCTTGCGGATTGACGCCGGACATCACGTGCCGAATAGCGCCATCCTTGCCGCCGGCGTCCATCCCTTGAAAAATCAGCAGTAACGCATAGCGGTTGGACGCGTAGTGAAGCTGTTGCAGCGAGCTAAGCTCCACAACGTGCTCTTCCAGAAGCTTTCGATACTCCTTCTTCGACTTCGAGAAGGGCTTCACAATCGTCGGCCAGTCGGTGAGCTTGACCTTGTCCCCGGGCCGCACGCGGAAATCTTTTGAATTGATTTTCATCTCATGCATTTGGTGTCACGCTTAAATCCACTCATGCCGGCTGCGTCA
>PMUN01000211.1 GCA_003166875.1 Bryobacterales bacterium
GGGTCTGCCCCACTATGACGGCGGAATCCCCAGTTTTGGGAAAACTAAGTGACATTGGGATGGCATCCTGCGGCGGGTTGCCAACCCGGCAGTTTTAAATAGCCGGCTGAATCCAGTTGAGCGAAACTCCCGTCATCAGCAGGCCAATGATCAGCACCACCGCTGCAGACGCCACCGGAACCCATCGGAAAAATGGATTCCCGGATGTCCCGATGCGCACGCCCAGTAGATTCTTCGCATAGATCACCACCACACCGATTCCCATCAACACAATTGCGAGTCCCAAGCTGAACGCCACCAGCAGCACCAGCCCAAGCCCAGCCCGCCGCAACGCAATCGCGCTCAGCAACAAAACCAGCGCCGACTCGCACGGAACCAGCCCGCCGCTAGCCCCGAGCGCGACCAAGCCGGACCAGGAAACTTCATCCGGCACGTGATGATGATCGTGGTCGTGATGATGATCGTGGTGATGGCCGTGATGATGCTGATGTTCGTGCCGTAATCGCTTAAAAAGCATCCACCCACCGATGCCGACAATCGATAACCCGGAAATGGCGCCTAAAACACGGATCACATTCTGCGGCACCACGTATTGGAAGAGGAACATGGTGGCCAGTCCCAGTACGAACACGCTCACCGTATGAGTGAACGTAACCATCGCGCCCAAAAAAGCGGCGTGTTTCAGCGTTCCGCGCGAACCCACCAGGTACGCCGCAACAATGGTCTTGCCATGCCCCGGCGTGAGCGCGTGCGCGGCGCCCAGAACGAATGCCACGCCCAGCGCCACCGCAATCATCCAAGGCGTCAGTTCCTGCTGATGCAGAAACCTGGATAAGAAATCTCCCGTCATGCCCAACACGCATTCTACCCTCTTCCGAGTGGGGCGGACCCCCTGGTCCGCGGCCGACGCCCTCGTCGGCCTGCTGGTGGGTTCTTAACGTGCAAGTTATTGATCCGCAGCCGTGGGCCAGGTCCCCGACTGGCGCCGACCTGCCAACGTGAGATCCTCGGCCACAAACCGTGGTACAAAAGTCCACTTCACACGGAACCTCTCTCTCTTTTTGATCGTTGTACTTTCCAATGGGATCAAGCTATTCACCCGGTCACCATCCACAATTGCCTGTGCCATCATAGAAGGGTTAACACTCCATTGCGATGAAATTATTCCAAGGACTAGCTTGTGTTTTGTGCGCCTGCCTGCTCGCTTCGCCGGCGGTGGCCCAATCTCAGATCCGGATCGATCCGGCCAAGGGCGGCCTGGGATGGCTAACCCATCCTTATCAGGTGAGAGATGTTCCGCCCGTCAACCTGGCCAATTCGTCCCGGCTGGAGTCCCTCGAGCGCGCCGGCAATCTCTATCTCTCGGCGCAGGATGTGGTCGCGCTGGCGCTCGAAAATAACATCGACATTGAAGTGCAGCGGTATGGCCCGTTGTTGCAGCAAGAAATCATGCGCCGTGCCCTGAGCGGAAATGCGTTGCGAAGTGTCGGCCTTGGTGTTGCGCAGGGTCCCCAAAGCGTCAGCCTCACAGGCGTGAGCACCAGCAATACCGTCACGCTTTCGGGCGGCAACGGCGTCAGTTCCGGCGGTGGTATCGTCACGCAGTTAGGGCCACAGTTACTGCCGTTCGATCCTAGCGTTACTGTTGAGGCACTCTATCAGCACATCACCAGCCCGAACAGCAACACTTTCCTGACCGGACAGACTGCGCTCGTCGTGGACTTGCGCACCTACCTCGCGCAGTATTCGCAAAGCTGGGATTTCGGCCTGACCAGCCTGTGGACCTACACCAGTTCGCATACTCACGTGAACAGCACGCAATACGACTTGAATCCTTACACCAGCGGCAGCCTGGATCTTCAACTGACGCAAAACCTGCTGCAAGGCTTCGGCCGCGCGGTGAACGACCGCAATATCCGGGTCCAGAAAAACAACTTGAGAGTCACCGATCTGCAATTCAAGCAGCAGGTGATCGTCACCGTGGCGGCCATTCTTAACCTGTATTGGGATCTGGTAAGTTTTCACGAAGATGTGTTGTCGCGAAAGCACGAGCTGGAAACGGCTCAATTGCTGCTGGAGGATAACAAGAAACAGGTAAACATCGGCGCGCTGGCCGAGATTGAAGTTACCCGCGCCGAATCCACGCTATACGCCGCTCAGCAAGACCTGGTTATTTCCGAGACCAACTTACTCCAGCAGGAAATCGTGCTCAAGAACGCTCTCAGCCGCAATGGCGTTGGCAATCCCACGCTGGCCACCGTGCATGTCATTCCGCTCGATACCATCCCCACGCCCGCCAACGAAGCGCTCCAACCCACCGATCAGCTTGTTCAACAGGCCATCAATAAGCGCGTGGAGATCGCGCAGGGCCGCCTCAATCTCGACAGTAACAGGTTGAATCTCATCGGCGTCAAGAATTCCCTGAAACCGTCGCTCAACGCCTTCGCCGAGTTGACCAACAATGCCTTGAGCGGAGTTTCCGCCGACCCGGCGCTGGCGTACCTGGAAGGCGGCTACGGCAACCTGCTGGCGCAGATCGCACGCCGGAATTTCCCCAACTACTCCGCTGGCCTCACCTTGAACATCCCGCTTCGTAACCGCGCGGCGCAGGCCGACTACGTTACCAGCCTGATTGAAATCCGGCAAAACGAACTCAACCTGCAGAAGAACATCAACCAGATTCAGGTGGATGTGCAGAATGCGGTGATCGGCATCCAGCAGGCTCGCGCCCGCTATGACGCCGCCGTGAAGGCACACGTTCTTCAACAGCAAACCTTGGAAGCGGACCAGAAGAAGAATGCCTTGGGAGCCAGCACCATCTATCAAGTGGTGCAGGACCAGCGCGATCTGGCCAGCGCCGCCAGCAGCGTAATGCAAGCCATGGCCAACTACACCCACGCCCGGGTGCAGCTCGATCAGGCTCTGGGCACCACGCTCGAAGCGAACGGCATCTCTCTCGAGGAAGCGAAAGCAGGACGCGTCGCGAGGCCCTCCACGCTTCCCGCCAACCTTCCAGAGGGAGAAAAGCAATGAGGTCGGCAGTGATCCGCAGTGGGGCAGGCGCTTCCGCCTGCCAACCAATTTTTTCAAGGCTCCTACGCCAAGCCCTGGCCACAGCATTGTGCTACACGTGTTGGTTCTCGTGCGCCTGGGGCCAGTCTGGTTCCATCGAGCCTGTGCGTCCCTCCGCGCCTGTTCTCTGGCGGCCGTATCTGGCTCCCGACGTTCCACCCGTCCGCCTGTCGAACTCTTCGCGCCTTCACGACCTGATTCGCGCCGGTACCCTATATCTCACCGTCCAGGATGCTATCGCCCTGGTGCTCGAAAACAATATCGATATCGAAGTGGCCCGCTATAGCCCCATCTACGCCGCCTGGCAAGTGGAGCGGTACCAAGCCGGCGGAGCGTTGCCGGGTGTTCCAAACGCCGCGTCGACAGCCGGTACCGTCGCCAGCGGCCAAGGTGTGGCGGGAAGTGAGCAGGCCGCGGGCGTCGCTTCCGCGTCAGGTACGTCGGCCAACAGGACATCCAACGCCACCGTCTCGCAGGTCGGCCCCGTTGCGCAAACCTTGGACCCCGCTTTTCAGGAGTCGAACATCTTCAGCCATACCACAGCGCCCCAGCCCAACGCCACGCTGAGCCAAACTGACATATTGATCTCCACCACCCACGTCTACAACGCAACTCTGACGGAGGGTTTTCTGACTGGCGCCAGCGGTCAGGTCGCCTACAACGAACACTACTTGAACGAGAATGCACCTACCGATGTCTTGAATCCCACTGTGGCTCCCAGCATTTCTATTCAATTCGGGCAAAATCTTCTCCGAGGTTTTGGGGTGGCCGTGAATGCCCGCAGCATCACGGCGCGCAAGATCGCTCTGCGGCAATCCGACCTGAATTTCAAAGCGCAGGTGATCAACTCGGTAGTGCAGGCCTTGAACCTCTATTACAACCTGGCGGCCGATTACGAAGACGTAAAGGCCAAGCAGAGCTCTTTGGAATTGGCCCAATCGCTTTACACCGACAACCAGAAGCAAGTGCAAATCGGATCGCTCGCGCCATTGGACATTACCACCGCGGAGTCTCAAGTGGCCGCGAGTCAGCGCGACCTGGTCGTTTCCCAAACCACTCTTGAGCAACAGGAAGTGCAGCTCAAGAATTTGATAAGCCGCAACGGCTCGGCGGATCCCGCGCTGCGGAATGTTCGAATCGTGCCGTTGGATAAGATCGTCATGCCCGAGAAGGACGATCTCCCGCCCATCCCGACCATGCTTCAGGAGGCCATGGCCAATCGCGCCGACCTCGCCGCTGAAAAATTGAACGATCAGGTCGCGCAAGTGAATGCTCTCGGAACCAAGAACGGAGTGTTGCCCACATTGGAACCGTTCGTCGGCATAAGTGCTGCCGGATTGGCCGGAACCAGTAGAACAGTTCTCTTCAACGGAAGACCAGTCACGGCGGACCCTTACTTCGCCGGCGGCATTGGTAACGCACTCGGCCAAGTTTTCCGTAACAATTTTCCATCCGACACCGTAGGGTATTTTTTCCAAGCGCCAATATTGAATCGCCAGGCGCAGGCCGATTACGGCATCGACCAGCTCAGTCTTCGCCAAACCCAACTTAGCATCCAGAGAGACATCAATCAGATCCAAGTGGACCTGATGAATGCCGTGGTCGCCCTGCAGCAAGCCCGCGCGCGCTATGACGCCTCCGTAAGAAACCGGATTTTAGAAAAACAACTCTTGGATTCCGAACAGAAAAAATTCGCCCTGGGAGCCTCCACGCCTTACAACGTAACCCAAATCCAGCGCGATCTCGCCGCCGCCCAATCCTCCGAAATCGCCGCCCTGGTAACCTGGAGCAACGCCCGAATCTCCATCGACCAGATCCTGGGCACAACCCTGGAAACCAACCACATCTCACTGGGCGAAGCCCAAACCGGCAAAGTATCCCGCGTCTCTACACCCCCGATTGGCCATTCCGAACCGCGACCGTGAGGGAGCCGGTGCCTTGCCTGGTTTTTCCCGCCTCTGTTATCCTAGAGCTACCAGATGCCAAGCATTGGCGGACATCGCCGCGCTCTTATTGCCGTAGCTTTAGCAATTGGCGTTTGCATCCTGTTCGCAGCCCTCACAAGTCCAATCGGACACTTTGAAGCCGCTGCTCTGCTCCCGGTTTTTCTGTACAGCATCGTAGTCCTCGTCACCGCGCACCGACGCATCAGCCACCAGCCGCCTTGGTATGTCCACGGACCACTCGCTTCGGACATAACCTTCCGCGGTCCACCTACCTCCTAGTTTTCCCTAAACCAACCGAACCGCGACCGTAAGGGAGCCGGATTAGAAAGGTGGCCCTCAGTGTATCTATTCGCAGCAGCACAATTGAAATCCGCGGAGCTATCGCCGTTCGAACTCATCGAGCGGCTCATGTTTATCAGCCTTGTCGTCTACGTGGGCATTATATTGGGCATCTTCTTCCTCAAGCGGGGCCTGGCCTGGCTAGATGACCGCTACCTGATCACATACACCGGTCACGTTCCGACCTATGGAACCTTGGGAAACTCGTTCCTGGAACTCCAGCCCCTCGCTCAACCAGAGAAACAGTATGTCATCGAGATGAAAGAAGACGAAAAGCAAAAGAAAGAAGAAGGCGACATTGGCGACAGTCCCTGAACTAACGTGGGGCAGGCAATCCTGCCTGCAGCCGGCTTTCCAGCCGGCAGGTGTCGTCGCCTTAGTGTGCTTGCAAGCTTGCGAAGTCTGGTGATGCGTGCTTTTCTCGGAAGATGCGCCGGCGGACGTCCGGCCAAAACTCCATGAACGCGTTCGTCCCCATCCGGCCTAGCACTCCCAGCCCTACGCGCAATCCCACATTTCCTATAGAGCGCTCGCTCTCCGGTCGCCAGGTGTCCGCGAGCGCACTGCTGCTCGGAATCGCAATAAAGCGGGCATAGGCAGGCATCAGGCCGCCTGCGCGATTCTGCGCAAGAAACGTCATCTTAACCACGTGGGCCAATCGATTCTTGAAGGGTGCGTCCGCATCTCGGGAATATCGAGGATCTTCGCCCCAGATCGCGCCCAAGCCCGCTTCCATGGTGTGACTCACCGCGGCCTCGCTTAGGCCCAAGCCCGCGCGCTCACCAAACCCGTCCCAGTGCGGTCCCAATTCGGCCGGCTTGTCCTTCCATGTTCCGAGCCCGGCGGTGAAGGATTGGCCAATAATGGCCTGAGGTCCCAGGGTACTGACGAGAGCCCACCGGACACGCTCTGTGGCTGTGATAGGCCGCGGATCGTCGCTGCTGCTCACCATCGCGCGAGTGCCCATGCCGGCGTTCTCCACTGTGAATCCCTGGCCCATCGCCAGCGACGCCATTACTACGAATAAGCCTGCCCATCGCGGAATCTTCATGTGAATGCCACCTTCCAACAACTACAGGAAGGGCACATGGATCACCATCCCGAAGAGGCCGGTAACAACAGCGCCGCATCCGTTCGCACCAGAGCGCGATTGACCTTATTTAGTCATCTGACCAAGCGCGGTCGAGTACCAGCACAGCAGCTGCGCGACATAAATGTGGACTATTCCGACGGTGTAGCCGAGCCGCGACCGGAAGGAAGCGATACCACGAGCGCTGCTAGTTCTGGGTTCGGGGTAGCGCTTCCTGCCGGTCGCGGCTCAGTTTTTCGGACTCTGCCACCGGGTATCTGCCGCAAACCCACTCGCCTCCGCTATACTAAAAGTAGCGAGGTACCGATGGCGCGTCGGCTAAGGCCCCTTCTATTCGCATTTCTAGTTATCGTCTTCTGCTCTGTTCTCGGCGGTGTGTTTGGACCCGGCCTCACAGGCGTGTCTGCAGCGACCGCCGGCCCCGAAGAGGATCTCAAGTCGAGCATCAAGCAGTTCACTAAGGTCTACGAATTGGTGGAAAAGAATTTCGCCACGCCGGTGAACTCCGACACAGGCATTTACAAGGGCGCCATCCCCGGCATGCTGCGCACGCTCGATCCCCACTCCAATTTTTTCGACCCTAAGGATTTCCAGAACCTACGTGACGATCAACAAGGCCACTATTTCGGCGTCGGCATGACAGTCGGTCCACGCAACGGCAAAACCATCGTCATCGCTCCCTTCGGCGGATCGCCGGCCTATCGGGCAGGTCTCCGTCCCGGCGACGTCATCATGCAAGTGAACGACAAGCACACCGACGCTCTCTCAACGCAGGAAATCGCCGATCTGCTCAAAGGCCCGCGCGGCACTAAAGTTCAAGTGGTAGTTGGACGCGAAGGCTCCGACAAGCCGATCAGTTTCGACATCGTGCGCGACGAGATCCCGCGTTACAGCGTCGAGCAGGCGTTCTGGCTTCGTCCCGGAATCGCTTACATGAAAGTTTCTGCCTTCAACCAAAACACGAGCGGCGAAATGGAAGACAATCTCAAGCGCTTGGGCGAACCCAACATTAAAGGACTTGTCCTCGATCTGCGTGAGAATCCCGGCGGACTGTTGAACGAAGGCGTCGCGGTGGCCGGTCATTACCTCCGCAAAGGCGAAGTTGTGGTTTCGCAGCACGGACGTGCTTCGGCCGAGAAGCCCTATGTGGCCCGAGGCAGCGCTTATGGGCAGAATTATCCGATGGTCGTGCTGGTGGATCCCTACTCGGCTTCCGCTGCCGAGATCGTGGCCGGCGCGCTGCAGGATCACGACCGCGGCTGGATTCTCGGCCAAAACACTTTTGGCAAGGGATTGGTTCAGCAGGTTTATGAGCTTCCGGATAATACCGGTTTGGCTCTTACCGTCGCACACTATTACACTCCCAGCGGGCGTCTTATTCAACGGGACTATTCGCACATCTCGTTCCTCGATTACTATTACGGAAAGCGCACTGATACCAAGAATCCGCTGGACGTGAAGAGCACCGACAGTGGCCGGCCAGTTTATGGCGGCGATGGTATAACGCCGGATGAGAAATATGAACCGAAGTACAACAAGTTCCAGAAGGGACTCTTCCAACACGACCGGTTTATCTTCTTCACCTTCGTCGCAAAGTGGTTCGGCGCGCACCCCTCCACCAAACTTCCCAAGGGTTGGGAGCCGGATAATAGCGTCCTGAACGATTTTCACGAATACCTGTTGAAGCAGCAGGTCTCTTTCGCCGAAGGCGACTGGACAGAGAATCGCACCTGGCTCCTGCAGCAGTTGAAGCGCGAGATGTACGCCACCGCGTTCAGCTTTGAAGAGTCGCAGAAGGTCGCTGCTGAAGCCGACCCCGAGGTTCTCAAGGCCATCGATAGCATGCCGGAAGCCAAGGCCCTGCTCGACAAATCGAAAAAGCTGATTGTTCAGCGGACTAACCGCGATCAGCTCCGATAGAATTTGAAAAACCAGTCTGCTCCTCAAATTACCGTCCTCGACGCGGGCGGGCAATACTGTCATCTCATCGCTAGAAAGATCCGCGATCTCGGGGTCTACGCGGAAGTTCGTCCCAGCGATACGCCCGCGTCGGAACTGCGCGATCGCATCGGGTTGATCATATCGGGCGGCCCGGATAGCGTCTATGAAAGTGACAGCGCCCGCATCGATCCCGCAATTCTCTCCTCCGCGAGCGCCGTGCTCGGCATCTGCTACGGCCAGCAGCTCATGGCATACAATCTAGGCGGCCACGTGCGAAAAGGCGACAAGGGCGAGTATGGCTTGGCTGTACTCCACCGGATTAAACCGCACACGCTGTTCGACGGTCTGAACGGCGATTCGCAAGTCTGGATGAATCATCGCGACCAGGTGGAATCCGTTCCACCAGGTTTCGAAATTCTCGCGGGTACCGAAACCTGCTCCATAGCAGCCATGGCCCATCGCGAACGGCCGCTACTCTCTGTGCAATTCCATCCCGAAGTTGTGCACACCACCGAAGGGCTCAGAATTCTTTCGAATTTTGTTTTCGGAGTTTGCGGGTGTAAGAAGGATTGGAATCCGAAGGATCGCATCGGCCCGCTCGAAAAAGAGATCCGAACGGTTGCGAGCGATCGCAACGTCTTCTTTTTTGTCAGCGGCGGCGTGGATTCCACCGTCGCCTACACGCTCTGCCTGCGTGCCTTGGGAGCCGATCGCGTCTACGGCATCTATGTGGATACCGGGCTGATGCGCGACGGTGAGACCGCCTACGTCAGCCGCCTGTTCGAACAACTTGGAGCCACCGCGTTTCATGTGGAAGAGGCCGAGGGCGAATTTCTCGGGGCGCTTCAAGGCGTGTGCGACCCGGAAAAGAAGCGCCATATCATCGGCGAGCAATTCGTCGCCGTGCAGGAACGCGTATTGAGCACCGGCCATTTTCTCGACGGCCGATGGATCCTAGGGCAGGGAACTATCTACCCCGACACGATCGAATCGGGCGGCACCGCGAGAGCGGACGTCATCAAGACGCATCACAATCGCGTGGCCGGAATCCAGAAGCTGATCGAAACCGGCCGGATTATCGAACCGCTGGCATCTTTCTACAAAGACGAAGTGCGCGAGATCGGCGCCGAACTCGAAATCCCCAGCGAGTTTCTGCACCGGCATCCTTTTCCAGGGCCAGGTCTTGCGATTCGCTGTCTGTGCTCCGAAACAGAATCGCCCGTCAAACGGCTGGATCCGGGCTGGCTGCTTCCCATCCGCTCGGTCGGCGTGCAGGGCGATTCGCGCAGCTACCGTTCCGTGCTGGCCTTGGAGAAACTGCCCACCGATGAACTTGCAACCACGCTAGTGAATCGCATGTGGGAAACCATCAATCGGGTGGTCGGCGTAGTGAGCCTTCGAACCGCAATCTCGGAAATGCGATCGACCCGCGGAACGCTCACTCCGGAACGGTTGGCTCGCCTGCGCCACGCCGATGCAATCGTGCGGCGTCTATCCGAAGCGAGCGGATTCGAACGTGAGGTCTGGCAATTTCCAGTAGTCCTGATTCCGCTAGGGATCGATCAAGCGCCCGATTCCATCGTGCTGCGGCCCATACACTCCGTCGATGGAATGACCGCACAAGTGGTCCGAATGCCCGATGAACTTCTGCGGCGGATGTCCGATGAACTCCTCTCGGTCGACGGAATCTGCGGGATCTTTTACGATCTCACGCACAAACCTCCCGGCACCATCGAATGGGAGTAAGCGTTATTAGCCGCGAATGAACGCAAATAAACGCGAATAACTCCGACGCAAGATTTGCGTTCATTCGCGGCCTAGATCCTGTGAAAGCTCTTGAGTATATCGCGCGTCGAGTATCGCAGCGCGATGGGGCGTCCATGCGGGCAACTCATGGGACACTTAGTAGCTGCCAGCTCCGAGAGCAGCCACTCCATCTTGCTTTGATCCAGCCGCATGTTGATTTTGATAGCCGCTCGGCAAGCGATGCTGGCGGCCATGCCGCGGCGCAGATCGTCCACCGATACCTTCCGCAATTCACCTTCGGCGATTTCCAGGATTTCGAAAACCAGTTTCTCGATATCGGCCGGGCCCACGCCGGCCGGAGCCGCCTTTACGGCGATGGTACGATTGCCGAAAGGCTCGGAATCGAAGCCGGCGCGCTCCAGTTCGCTTGCGATGTGCGCATATTCAATCTGCTGAGAAGCCGTTAATTCCAGCAGAATCGGCATCAACAGGTGTTGCCGCTCCACTCGGTTTTCAGCCTGTTGCCGAAGAACCTTTTCGAACAGGATTCGCTCATGAGCCACGTGCTGATCGATGATCCAGAGGCCATCGCGTCCAGCCGCGATGATGAAGCTGTCGTGAATCTGGCCGAGCGGCCGCAGGTCGGAAAGAATCGCAAGACTTTGTGGAGTCTCGGCGGCATAGGGCAAAGGGCCATGCGTGTCCGGGACCGGCTGAGGCGCGACACTCTCGAAATCAAATCGCTGCTCTGGCGCGGCAGAGGTTTTCAAATGAAATACCGGGAGATCCTCGATGCGCTCGGCTGGAATGCTGGCATCAGGAACCGGCTCGAACTGCTGATTTTCAATGCGCTGCGTGAAGTCGGAATACGGCAGGGCGGCCGCGGGCTGAGGCTGTGACGGGACTGGGAGACTCGAAGCCGGGCGCGCGGCGATCAAGCGCTCGCGGATGGTGCCCCGAACAAAATCGTGCACGAATGTTCCGTGCCGGAATCGGACTTCGGTTTTCGAAGGATGAACGTTGACGTCCACTTCTTCGCAATCGCAATCCAGAAACAGCAGTGCAAATGGAAAGCAGGCGGGCGGCATCAGGTTGTGATAGGCGGCCGAGAGCGCGTGCATCAGCAGGCGGTCGCGAATGAGGCGGCCGTTGACGAACATAAAAATGGAATTACGGTTGAGTTTTTGAACCTGCGGCGCGGAGATGAATCCACGGAGGCCAAAAACGCGGGTTTCGGGTTCGGCGGCGTCCACCACCGCGAGCTCGCGCTCCACCATGTCGAGATCGATCAGCTCATCCAAAGTCTGGCTGCCGAACACCTGATAGACGCGCTCGCGCAGTGTCTCGACCGGCGTAACATCCAAAAGGTCATTTCCGCCGTGGCGCAAAAGAAATGCCTTCTTCGGATGAGCCAGGCTGTAATGCGTGGCGAGCGAAGCAATGTGCGCCAGCTCGGTCTGATCGGAACGCAAAAACTTCTTGCGTGCCGGAACATTGAAGAATAAATCGCGAACTGAGACGGTGGTTCCAGCGGGACCCGGAAATTCATCGCAGCGCAGCAGCTTTCCGCCGGCGAATTCCACCGCGGCGCCGGTGGTCTCATCGGCCGAACGAGTTTCGAGCAGCAGGCGCGAGACTGATGCAATGGACGGCAGCGCTTCCCCTCTAAACCCTAGAGTCGCGATGGAGAGCAGATCCTTGACATCGCTCAATTTGCTGGTGGCGTGGCGTTCAAAGGCGAGCAGGGCATCATCGCGGAGCATGCCACAGCCGTCGTCGGCGACGCGGATCNNCACGAGTGCGTGCGCCACGGTGAGGTGCAGCAGGGTGAGGTGCAGCACGGTTAGGTGCTCATGGCGGACAGGAATTCGGCGTTGCTTCTGGTCTTGCCTAGTTTGTCGAGGAGCAGTTCCATGCTTTCGACTGGGGACAGTGGGTTCAAGACTCGGCGTAGGACGAAGACCCTGTTGAGTTCTTCTTTGGGCACCAGGAGCTCTTCTTTTCTAGTTCCGCTCTTGGTGATGTCGATGGCGGGGAAAACGCGCTTGTCCATCAGTTTCCGATCCAAGTGGATTTCCATATTGCCGGTACCCTTGAATTCCTCGAAGATGACGTCGTCCATGCGGCTGCCGGTATCGATCAGCGCGGACGCCACGATGGTGAGCGAACCGCCTTCTTCGATATTGCGAGCCGCGCCGAAGAAGCGTTTGGGACGCTGCAATGCGTTTGAATCGACGCCGCCGGATAGTACCTTGCCGGAGGGCGGAACAACGGTGTTATAAGCGCGCGCGAGGCGCGTGATGGAATCGAGCAGGATCACGACATCGCGTTTGTGCTCCACCAGGCGTTTGGCTTTTTCGATGACCATTTCAGCCACTTGGACGTGGCGCGAGGCGGGCTCATCGAAAGTGGAACTGATTACTTCGCCCTTGACTGAGCGCTGCATGTCCGTGACTTCCTCGGGCCGCTCGT
>PMUN01000199.1 GCA_003166875.1 Bryobacterales bacterium
GGTCGGCACCAGCAGGTTATTGACTGCGTCGTATACATATACGCCCTCGCTCAGGGCGACATAGAGGTCGATCTCCTGTGAGTTGCTGGCCGACGCAGCGGTTCTGCCAGCGATTCCAAATGGGCCTATCTTGCGATTCACTCCGTATGCGGCCCAAAGAAGATTCGAAAGCAACTGCAAGGGCAATGGCGTAGCGCTGATCTCCCGCGTGGTCTGTCGCTTTTGAAGCGCGGCGAAGACGGACATATCCGCGCGGCTCGACGGTACGGGTAGTTGAATGGCTTGCAAGCCCTTTGGTTCACGAGCTGGCGGAATCACTGCGCAGGCCTTTCCTGAGGGGTTGCGATAGCTTTAAGGCTGCACTCCATACAACAGTTTGAAGGCGATCATGCCTTTTAAGCTTACTCGCTCTAGCGATCGCCGGGCTTTCTCTGAGTCTACAGGTGGTCATGAATATGATGTTGGCGCGGCAGGCGAATACCCGCGTCCTTAACAGCCGGTTTAGATTGTCAACCGAATTCGGGCCGGAAATCTCTCTTTGAGATGGCGCTGTTCCGTTCGTGCAACAGACGGATCTGCTAGCGTCCCATCCGGCCGCACCACGGCTGACGTCGGTGGTGACCGGCGCTCGCGGGATCGAGCCTGAGTAGTCGTAGCGTTTACCAATCACTGTCGAGAACAGCCCTTCCATCCAGCAATCGCGCACGAATACGCCGGCATTGAAGCGGTTCCCGCTACTCAGAGTGGATGGTCGGCAACACGTACCGAGGTCGGAGTCCAAGATGCCCCGGACGTTCGTACGAGTGGCGCGTCATACGTCCAAGTGGATAGCTTCCGAGTGCCTGGGGCGAAGTTATCAGGCGCGGGACTCCAAGCTGAAGCGTGAAGTCGCGCAGAGCTACTGCAGTTTGGCGTACTCGGCTTTGGCCTGCCGGTATATCGGGATGTCGGGGTCGGCGTNNCTTGATCTTATCGCCGCCCGGCACTGCGAGCGCTCTCCCAAGTTGCAAATGCGCGAGGGCACCGATGGGATCGCTGGCGACAATCCCGCGATGATCGAGAATTCTCTGGAATTCAGCTGCCGCCTCAGCACCTTGATGCAAGGCAAGATAAGCCTCGCCACGCACGTAGATTGGATAGAGCGCCCCGAAGGTCCCGTTATACCAACTGAGAGGCACGCCGAGCTCATGAGGGATGGCCACCTGTAACGCTTCGATGGCCTTGGCTGGCTCGCCGTGGTTCAGGGCGAGAAGCGCGCGAAGCTCAGGCAGGTAACTGCTCTGGACAGAAGTATCCTCGGGGAATCGCTTTCCGAGATCATTGGCTAGTTCCTGAGCAACCGGGGAATCACCCGAGAGCGCCAGGGTGAAGGCCACGCCATATTCCACATCCCGATCCTTTGAACGCTTTAGAATCTCCGTTGCGCGCCGGCGGGCCTCAGATGTATTCCCGAAGAAGGCTTCTCGCAGCGCTGCGCCAGTCTCGAACAAAGCTGCGCTTTGCAGGTCGACCCGCTGAGCCAGATTCATGGCGCGCTGTGACATGTTCCGTGCCTGTTTCAAGTGACCCGAATATGCCGACACAAGAGCTTGATGGTTGGAAATCGAGCTTTCCGCTCCGGAATTTCCCTGACTCAAGGCCACCTGGCGGTCCATTTCCGCTTGGTCACCTCTCAAGAAGGCGAGGTCGTATCGCTGCATCAGAAGGTCAGGGAATTCCAGCTTACGCTGGGATGCTCGCTCATAGGTGGCCTCTGCTTCAGCAAAGCGGTTCAGGAATTGATAGCTGGTGGCAAGATCCGCATAGCAGAAGACAACATCGGGATCGAGCCCAATCGCCCTCTGGCATGCTTCGATGGCCTTTTGATGTTTGCCGAAGACAGGGTAAATGGCGCCCGCCAGCAGTGATGGCGGCCGGATCTCGCGAGGATAAGTTTGCCCCCACTGCTGGTAGGTTTCTTCGGCCTTTTCCAAGTTTCCCGTCACCTGCTGATCGTAAGTAGCCGTGATAAAAAACCTCTCAGCGTCACTGGCGCGATCCCGCAGTTGATAGGCTCTCGTCGTGCTCTCCGCGGATAAATCGGACTTTCCGATATCGCCGTAAGTGCGCCCCAGGAATGCATGGGCCGCTGCAAATTTTGGGTCGATCTCAATGGCGCGCTTGAAAAGGGGAATTGCGCCGGAAGGACCAGTGGAATAGAGAATCTTCCAGGCCGTAGTGTAGACCTTCAAGGCCTCGAGCGACGGCGTGGTCGCCTCTGCGAGCGGAGTGTCGTGTTTCTCCACCGTGGCCAGGGATTCACCGACACGCGTCCGGAATCTGCTGGCAATTTGACTGAGGGCATTCAGGACGTTTTCTTTTCTTACCGCTTGCACCTGCTCCTCGTCGAGTACGTCTCCGGTGCGGCAGTTTTTGGCGGTCAGCCCGAGAACGTACTGGCTTCCCAGCAGTGCAATGGAGCCTTCCAGGACCGCGGCGCTGCTGGTTCGCTCGCAGATTTGCCGGGCCACTGCGGGAGTAAGCGGCGCATCCGCCGGCTGCACCATCAGGCGCAGCTCCTTCTGGATACGCTGCTCCGAAACCAGGCTCAGAAACGGCGACTGTTGAAGCTGTACCGCCAACCCTTGGCGCAGGGTCCCGTCAAACACGGGGTCGCCGGTGGTGTTTGTGAAATCGGCCAGCACGATCGTGTCCTTGTCCGTGAGTTTTGGGTTGCGGTGAAGATAGAAGTAGCCTAAGGCCGTCAGCATCAGCACGGCGGTGACAGCCGGAACAACCACTTTCCAGCGCTTGGCGATGCCGGGTCCGGTTCCGTGCGTCGTACTAATTGCCACCCGGCTCGAATCCGTGTCCCGCTTCAGCCGCTGTAGATCGGCACGAATTTCCGAAGCGTGCTGGTAGCGCAGGTTGCGATCCTTCTCCAGACATTTGTCGATGATGCGCTCTAACTCCGGCGGCAGATCCGGATTCAAGCGGACCGGAGGCACTGGAGCACTGTTAAGAATGGAATCGAAAATGGCGCCGGCGCTTTCCCCGCGGAATGGCAGTTTGCCGGTAGCCATTTCATAGAGCACCACTCCAAATGAGAATAAATCCGTGCGTGTGTCTAAAGGTTTGGCGCGGACCTGCTCGGGCGACATGTAGGAGACCGTCCCCGGGGCGCTTCCCTCGGCGGTCAGTTCCGCTTCGATGGTAAGAGTCGGTCCCGCGGCTGCGGCTGCGTCACCGCCGGTGGCGGCGCTGGTCTTGGCCAGTCCAAAATCGAGAATTTTAGCGTGATCCCGTGTAGTAACGAAAATGTTCGCAGGCTTGATATCGCGATGGATGATCCCCGCCGCGTGCGCCGCATCCAGACCATCGGCGATTTCGATGGCGACCGGAAGGAGGGTTTCGATTTCGATGAGCCGTCCCCCGGCCCGCGGAACGATACGATGCTTCAGAGTAGTTCCATCCAGGAACTCCATGACGATGTACGAGCGGCCGTCCTGTTCGCCGATATCGTAAATCGTACAGATGTTCGAGTGATTCAAGGCGGAAGCCGCGCGGGCCTCGCGCCGGAAACGGTTCAGAGCGTCGGGGTCGCGGGCTAGTTCGTCCGACAAAAATTTGAGAGCGACGAAACGGTGAAGGCGAGGGTCTTCCGCCTTATAGACCACTCCCATTCCTCCGCCGCCCAACTTTCCGACAATGCGGTAGTGGGAAACGGTGGCGCCGATCTCGAGATCGCCGCCTTCGCCATGCTGGCGAGCGATGGCACGCGCGGCAATATCTATCGCGGGACGCTCCAAGAAGTGTCCCGCGGGTTGATCCAACGTCAGTAGGGACCGGACCTCGCGCTCCAGCGCTTCATCTCCCGCGCACGCCCTCCGCAAAAACGCGTCGCGGTCTTCAGGTGCAAGGTCCAGCGCCGACTGCAGGACGTCGTCAACTTGTTTCCATCGTTCGGGGTGCATCAGTACTCGCGCCAGTCAATTCCCGATAGAGCCAGGTCCGGGCTGCTCTCCAGTCGCGCTTCACGGTGACCGTGGATACCTTGAGAACCTCGGCGATCTCTTCGACACTGAGGCCGCCAAAGAAGCGCATTTCAACCACCTGCACTTTGCGCGGATCGAGTCGCGCCAGGGCGTTCATTGCGTCGTCGAGCGCTACCAGATCCACGTCCTCATCACTTCCGACGAATACCGCCTCATCGAGCGAGACGTGCTGGACGCCGCCGCCGCGCTTCAAGTTGTGGCGCCGCGCGTGCTCCACCAGGATGCGCCGCATCAATTGAGCCGAGACCGCGAAGAAATGAGCGCGATTCTGCCATTGCATGCGCTTATAATCCACCAAACGCGTGTAGGCCTCATTCACCAAAGCGGTGGTCTGGAGGCTGTGGCCGGGGCGCTCGCGTCTCATATAGCGGCGCGCCAGGCGGTGCAGCTCTTCATAAACTATGGGAGTCAGCCGATCCAGCGCCTTCTGATCCCCGCCGCTCCAGGCGCGGAGCAGCGTGCTCACATCTTCTACAACCGATTCACCAGGTTGAGCTCTTTGCACTTGCTTATGGGCTGTTATTATACCGCCCCCTTAGGCGCCAAAAAATCGCGGCAGCTTTTGGGTGATCCGCTGGTGACGCACTCTGCGCCTATTCAGAGTGAAGGAGCAGAACATATGAAATCGATCCAGACTTTAATTGCCGCGGGCAGCTTGCTCACGGCACTTCTAAGTGCGCAGCCGCCAAAGTATACCGTCACCGACCTCGGCCCCACGGGCAACCCATTTAGCCAGGCGAACTACGTGAACAACAATGGCTTTGTAGCCGGCCTGGCGACCGTCGCTGGCGGCGCGCAGCATGCCACCCTCTGGTATGAGGGAATTGAAGGAGACATCGGCGCACCCGGACTGGGCGGCCCGAACAGTGGAGCGGGTGGCGTCAACCAATTCGGCCAGGCTATCGTGGGGGCCGAAACTTCCTCTAAAGATCCCAATAATGAAAACTTCTGCGGTTACGGTACCGGCCTCCAATGTGTCGTTTTCCTTTGGCAAAACGGCGTGATCACGCAACTCCCGACGCTGGGAGGCGTCAACGCCGGTTATGGCTCGATCAACAATCGAGGTGAAGTGGCAGGTTTCGCAGAAAACAGCACTCGCGATCCAAAATGCCCGTCCGGTGTGGCACTCAACGGTAGCGGGCCGCAAGTTCTCGATTATGAACCCGTGATATGGGGTCCAGGGCAGGGCCAGATCCGGCAACTGAGTCTGCCGGCCGGCGACACCGTCGGAGTCGCCTTTTGGATCAACGACAATGGTCAGGCCGTCGGGATGTCGGGCACCTGCGCGAACACGCAACTTCCTGGCCTTGCAGCCGCACCGCACGCCGTTCTGTGGGAGAACGGCACGGTCACTGATCTCGGCAACCTGGGCGGGACGGCAAATCCTGCTCTGCTGGGAGTGGGAAATGCCGCCTTCGCGATTAATAACCGAGGACAGGCAGTTGGTACTTCGGCCCTCACCGGCAACACAATCCATCACGCCTTCCTGTGGGCCTGGGAGACAGGTATGCGGGACCTCGGCACACTTCCCGGCGACGCTGTGAGCGCCGGCCTAGGGATTAACAGCAAAGGCGATGTTATTGGGAACTCCGTAAGCCCGCCCGGACCGCCGATGGGGAACCCACGCCCGTTCCTATGGAAAAACGGTGTGATGACGGACCTCAACACTCTCATCCCGGCGGACTCGCCATTGCAACTGCTGACCGCCTCCTCGATCAATGATCTTGGACAGATCACAGGGTTTGGCGTAACAAGCGGTGGCGAGATCCATGCTTTCCTGGCCAGCCCGAGCTACCTATCATCGCCTGCTGCCGCAGCCAGCGTTACTAGCGCGGTTGTGACGCCACTGACTCTATTAACGAATCAGCCCTCCGTCGTGTTGGACGGCAGCAGCTCGACCAGCGCATCGGGGAACTTGCAATACCTGTACGAGGTAGTATCGGGCGGTCTCAAACCGGCGTTACTTCAGACACCGAACGATCCCAAGGCTACCGTCGATTTTGTGAATGGCCCGGGACTATACATGGTTCAACTCATCGTGACAGATTCAAGCGGCGACACCTCGAAGAGTCCCGTGATTATGCTGAATTACGAGCCATCCGGGACAACATCAGCGAGTCACTAACTGATCTGGGACTTAGTGGCCGCTTCAACCACCGGGGGCTTCGGCTTCATTTGCCGAAACGCAGAATACCGCATTCCGATCCGGCCAGCCCCCAAATGGTTCTTTTGCAGAACTATCCACTTAGACGTGTTGTCGCTATGGTGATTTGTGCAGCTCATGGTCGCCAAACGGCGTCCTGGGCGAATCGGTCCTCGTAAGTCGCCGTCCATTCAAGCAAACGTGTCTGCGCGCCCGCGCGGAGCCGAACGTGACCGGCGTTTCAGAGGATCTATTCGGCCCGGGACTGATCCCACTTCCAAACTGGCCCGCGCCACCGGCGCCAATGTACGAGTCGCGCGTCATCCGTCCGGTACTGCGATAAATCTGATTTCTCGCAACACCATCCGTTCCCTATGGGCTTGTTGATCGAGTAGACTTAGCAAACTAGGCATTATGCCCCTTTCTGTGGGCGCTAGCTCTGCCCTTATGAGATCCTTGCACCCCTGGGCCCCGGCGACATGGGTGAAGTGTGGGAAGCTTCTGATTCTGAAAGGAAGCGGCGCTTCGTGCAAAAGGCCAAAACCGCCTCGGCGCTGAATCACCCGAACATCGTCACCATCTATGAGATCGCTATAGTCGGATCGCTGGTGGCCCAGCTAAGGCCCGTTACCGGTTGACCTGTCGAGTTCAGCGCCTGAATAGTATGTGTGTTCCCTACGGCCATGTTGAGGCTGTTCGAGAAACGGGCCTAAGAAGACCGCAGTCCTTCAGTGCGCAGGAGGCGCATCGCTGCCGACGCTGGCGGAATCGATATTACACCAATCCCTGAAACAAGCCTGCGGGCCAGATGATTCGAAAGTCGATCCTATTAAGTAGCAGTCAGCGCCGCGGAGCTCGGATTGTTAAGCTAACATTTAACTTCCGTCGTTGAGAGTCATGACCACCGCTGAGCAGCCTCCGACTTATGAAATTGTTTCAGTGTTGTTCATGGACATTGTTGGGTACTCTCTTCGCTCTATAGAGGAACAAATTGAGCTTGTGACGATCCTCCAGAGAATGGTGCGCGAAAGTCTAGAGTATGCGCAGGTAAGTGCGAAACGAGAATTGATCTCGCTTCCGACGGGTGATGGCATGGCACTCGTCTTTCTACGCGATCCGGTCTCACCAGTTAAGTGCGCCTTAGAGATTGCCGCTGCAGTCAGAAACCACTCAGAAATGAGGCTGCGCATGGGTATTCACCAAGGCCCAGTCTCCCGTCACTCAGACATCAAAGAGGGAGTCAACGTGGTCGGCGGGGGCATTAATATGGCGCAAAGGGTAATGGATTGTGGCGATGCGGGCCATATCCTGCTCTCCCGCACTGTGGCAGAAGTTCTGCAGCAACTACGGGACTGGAATGGCTGTCTTGAGGACCTTGGCGTCCACGAGGTAAAACACAAAGTCGGGATTCAGCTATACAATCTTTGTAAAGACGGATTAGGTAATCCGGCGCGCCCGTCGAGAATCGCTCCCCTCGCACCAACCAGCCCAGTCGGGAAAACGCCAATCGACAGCCCCTCCATCGCCGTGCTGCCATTCGCTAATCTCGGTGAGGACAAAGAGAATGAGTATTTTAGCGATGGACTGGCCGAGGAACTGATCGGTGCGCTCAACAAGTTGGGCAAAATACGCGTGGCTCCCCGATCCTCGGCATTTTCCTTTCGCGGCCAAACAAAAGACGTCCGCGAGATCGGACGCACCTTGAACGTTGCCAGTGTGCTCGAAGGGAGTTTGCGAAGCTCTGGACGCAGCTTGCGAATAAATGTCCAATTGATCAGGGTCGCCGATGGAAGCGCCCTCTGGTCCGAACGGTTCGATCGGGAACTTACGGACATTTTCGAGGTTCAGGACGAGATCGCGGCGACGGTTGTTGGAAAGTTACGCGGCCACTTACTCGGAGAACCGTTCGAAGAGCCGGCTCCCGCCGCCAAGCGGTTCACCGAAGATCCGGAAGCTTATAGCCTTTATCTCAAGGGCCGGTACCACTTGATCAAGCGTCCGGCCGGAACCCAGGCCGCGATTGAGTGTTTCCAGGAGGCGCTTCAGAGGGATCCCAAATACGCGCTGGCCTATGCCAGTGTGGCCGATTGCTATAACACGTTGGGAAGTTGGGAAGCCGGAATTCTGGCGCCCGAGGATGCTTACAGCAAAGGCCGCGCCTATGCGGAAAAGTCCTTGCAGTTGGATCCCAATTTGGCGGAAGGGCACTGCGCGTTCGGATACGGGTTCCTGCACTTCGCTTGGGACCTTCGCGCCGCCGAACGGTCCTTTACCGAGGCGATCCGGCTGAATCCCGGCTACGGGCCTGCAATTCACTGGTACGCGCACTTGTTAAGCGTGGCGGAACGCTTCGAAGAAGCTCTGGAACGCAGCCGCCAGTATCTCCAGCTCGATCCTGCCGATCCGTTCGCCGTCGCTCATCTCTCTTGGCACTCGCTGATGGAGAACGATTTCGCGACGGCCGAGAGGGAAGGCCGCGCCGCGGTAAATCAGGAGCCCGGTTTTGGATGGCACCACGTTTTTCTCGGGTGGGGACTGCTCGCGTCCGGCTTGCTGGAAGAGGGGTTCAGCGAGATAGAAAAAGGCACGAGGCTCAACGGGGGCGTCACCGTCTGTGAAAATTTCGCCGCCCACGCGCATGCTATCGCCGGGCGCCGGGATGCGGCGCTCGCCCAACTCGATCAGCTAAAGCAAATCTCACAAAATAAGTACGTATCCCCTTACGAGATCGGTTTGATTCACGAAGCGTTAGGCGATCGGGATGAAGCCTTCCGCCAATGGGAATTGGCCTTCGAGCAGCGCTCGCCGTGGCTCGTATACCTGGCTCGCGAGCCGCGGCTCATGCACTTGCGTGGACAACCCCAATTCGATGCTCTGGTCGCGAGAATCCATCGCCTCATGAATCGGGATACAAAGCGCCTGTGAGGACGTTACGAGATAGATTGCCCGCGGCGACAACCCCGTCCCAGTGACTATTACGGTTGCCGGACAGACGAGCCCGACTGTTGCAATGGCCATCCAGTGAGTGTGAGGTTTTGGTTGACGTTATGGTCATTAACGGCGCCTTCCGAATGGAAGCAAACTCGAGGGCCGAAACGCGACTGCGGTCGCTGCCGCGAGCGGATCGTCGGCGACTCGTACAAAGGGATGAGCGAGTTGGCCAGATAGGTCCTGGGAATGCTGCATAACGGACTGCTTCAACCGGAACATTGTCCGAGACACGTCTCGATTCGGCGAGGTCTTCCCATTCCGGGCTCTTGCGTGTACCCGAGTCTCCGCAGCGAATTAATTCCGAAGAACATCGGGCGGAATTGTGAATCCTTCTATGATTCGTGTCGAGCCGAATCTTGAATGGTCGGCAATACCCGCGCCGGTCCGGCTCAGTGAGCGTCTTTCTGAAGGAAAACTTTCTGAGCGGTCGCCAGAGGAAGGAATAATGTTCGGGGCTGGCTGGCTAGGACACGAAATCCGAAGCGCTGGTAGAAAGCGACGGCCTGCTCGTTCTTGGCATCCACCAGAAGTGTGAATGCGGCGGCGTCCGCCTTCAACGTTCGGCTAGCAGCATCGGCCAGGAGCGCCCCACCCAAGCCACGCCCCTGAAATCTCTGGTCCACGGCAAGCCGCCCGATGCGAACCGCGGGCACGGTAGGATAACGCGGCAAACGCTTGGTTTCTTCCGGGGGAAGATCAACGAGGGGAATGCTCGCCGCCGAGATCGTGTAATAGGCGGCAACATGGCTGGTGACAGCTTCGACGGCCACGAAGCAATTAGCGATATGGCGTCGGATGTCCTGGGTTACTTGCGTCTGAAAATAGTGATCAAGCGCGTCATCGCCGCAATGAAACAATGAGCGCTCGTGTTCGCCGCCGAGCGGCTCCAGACGAAACGGAAACGTCATTCCACGTCGAGCAGTTCACGGCGCCGCCGAAAAGCTTTCTTCAGGGCAGGGGTAGGCTCAGGCGGATTTAGAAGGGCTTCTGCGATTTGCCGTTGGTCCTCGACGGAGAGCCGAATAATTTCGGTCGCTTCGATGGTCCGGCAAGCGGCTTCACGCGCCGCCGATACGACAAAATCGGTGAGGGTGCGCCCTTCGATTTCCGCAGCGCGCTTCAGCAGCGCGTGAACGTCGTTCGGTAAACGTGCTTCAAGTCGGGCTGTGGTTTGTTGTGTCTCTTCTGCCATGACATCAACCATTATACGGCAAAATGCCGTACACGTCAACCAGAAGTGTTCCCCAAGCGCGAGGGTGGCTGTAAGTGATTGAAAAAAGGCTGGGGCGGCCGGGTGGGGTTTGATCCAGCAGCACATCAATACAGTCTTCAACTTACTGATTCCAGGTTACCACGGTGCCCGTGAGTGCCAGGGTTCCCAGGGCGCCTTGCACCACCTTGCACGACGGAACTACTTCGTTGGCCGTGGGGGCCCGGTTGAATGCTTCTTGATTGCATTGACCGCATAGACAATGTCGTAAGCGATGATGAAGCCGGAGTTGACGTTCAGGATGTCTTTAGGCGCGTCAGGGGCTAGGTCGGTACGTGTCGATCGCCCAAAAAGCGTCCGCCGATGTTCAACTGTCTGGCGTTGGCTCTTTTGTGGCAGAGGTGTGCGGCCAGAGGCCGGCAGTGGGGTGGGCCAGATGCGGACTTAGCTCAAGGTAGGTTCGTTCCAACGAGGTAAAAAGTCTTGCTGCGCCAACATCTTGACTAGCTCACCGCCGAGTCGGTTGTCGAACAGGACCGTCAGCGCGCGGTACGTTTTGTTGACGACATCGATCATGAGCGCCCTCATTTCCTCATCGCTCAGCCGCGAAAGTCGCGGCCAAGGAATCTCGCCATAGGGCGACCGGACTCGAACTGAAGCGGCAAGAGGATATCTTGCCCGTATACACCGTGGAGCGCATTGAGCGCCCGGCCGCCAACTGACGATCACGCTTTATTACGCGCGGCTCCAGCAACCCCGCTCATTTTCGTCAACGTTTCCGAGCGGGGGCTCCCGAAGTCGGATTGGAGGAGGTTTGGATTCAGTTTGGCGACTCGCAGCTTCGCTGTTCCGCGAATTGCCCATGCCGTCTAAGAACCGGATCATACCGATAAAATAGCTGCCGTTAATGCTAATAACGGGCTGTCTCCCACAACGCCGTTTCCGACCAGTCTCAGCATAGGCGACTAAACGTCCGCGTGGGTTTCCGATGCAAGCGCATAGCATTTGCCAGGACGAATCGGATACCATCATCAGTGGCGCATTGTGCCGCCTGACGGTTAGCGGCTCAAAACCATAAACAAATGCTCTTCATCGGAGGATCAAATGCGGAAGAACAATATCAGGATCACAGCGTTTTAGCATTCGTTGATCGGCATAGGGGCGGC
>PMUN01000396.1 GCA_003166875.1 Bryobacterales bacterium
GTGTTGGTCATCGACTGCACGACGATCGGGCTGCTGGCGCCCACGCGCACCGCACCGATCTGTACCGCAACGCTTTGTCGTCGGGTGCGTATCATCGCTTAGTGCGCCACCGGCAGTCGCGCGGCCTGCCATGCAGCCAGACGCCATTGGCCGTCGCGCCGCACGTATACCGACATGTAAACCATCTGCATCTTGATTGCCTCACCATCCATTGTGCCATCGACCGCGATCGAGCCGTTGACAATCACAGCGCCCGCCGCGGTGCGTGGCCGCAGCGCGAGGATATCGATCGAGTGATAGCGGATGCGGCCCGTGCGGATCGACTCTAGGAGCTGTGACTTCGTCTCGCAGCGGCCGTTTGAGTGGCAGTAGATGAGATCATCCGCCAGCATCGGCTTAAGCGCGGTCAAATCCTGGTGCTCCATCGCGCTAAAGCGCGCCTGCTCCACCGATTCGATCTCCCCCAGCGGCGCCGAGAAGCCCGAGCAGCCAATGCCGCAGGCGGCAAGGCCGCCTGCGATAAAAGCGATACGGATCTTCCAAATCATGCGGATACACCGTTGCGCGGGCTTCGCGGGCTAGCCCCATTCTGCTCCGCCCTTGGGCACTCGAGCCAGTGCTGCTATCATCCAAGGTGCTCGCTCGCAATGGGTCTGTTCAGAGAGAGTCCGGCCGCTTGGGTGCCGGATCGCCGAAGGCGCAAGTCCCGCCCGGAAACGCTCAGGCAACAGCAACGGCAGACCTCGACGCGATGTACGGTCGCGCAAGGGCGAGCTCTGGAGAGTGATGGGCCATTAAAGGTTTCCATCCACCGAAGGGGTGCGGCGCGCATGCGCCTGATCTCTCAGGTAACAGGACAGAGGGGCGGCAGACGCGAGGTACGCGGCTGCAGCCTTTTTCGTTTGCGGGTCCGTGCTCTTTGACCGGAGGACCTGTGAGACGACATACACCGCTCTACGAACTGCATCTCTCCCAGGGCGCGCGCATCGTCGATTTCGGCGGCTGGGACATGCCGGTGCAGTACGCCTCGCAGATCGCAGAACACCACGCGGTGCGCCGCGCGGCGGGCGTCTTTGACGTCTCGCACATGTGCATCATTGACTTGACCGGCGCCAGAACGCGGGAGTTTCTCAAGTATTTGTTCGCGAACGATGTCGGCAAGCTCACCCAGGCAGGAAAAGCCCTGTACGGCTGCATGCTCAACGAGGCGGGCGGGGTGATTGACGACCTCATTGTCTATTTTCTGACCGAGTCATGCTTTCGCGTGGTCGTAAACGCCGGGACCCGCGATAAGGATCTCGCCTGGATCCGCCGCCACGCGCAAGACTTCGCCGTTCACGTCCGCGAACGCGAGGATTTGGGGATGCTTGCCGTCCAGGGGCCGCAGGCCCGCAACCGAGTCGCAGCGCTCCTCGCAGCCGATGATGCTCAAGCCGCGCTTGCGATCGCGCCCTTCTTTGGGCGGGAAGTTGCTGACTGGTTCATTGCTCGCACCGGCTACACCGGCGAGGACGGCTTCGAGATCTACATTGCGCCCGATCAAGCCGAGCGAATCTGGTATGAGATTCTGGATGCCGGCGCCGAGTTCGGCATCAAACCTTGTGGATTGGGCGCGCGCAATACGCTGCGGCTGGAATCCAAAATGGCGCTGTATGGTCATGAGATACACGCGTCGATTACGCCGTACGAAGCGGACCTGGCATGGATCGTCAAACTCGACAAGGGCGATTTCACAGGCAGAGCCGCGCTCGCCCGGCAGAAAGCGCAAGGCGTCACGCGCAAGCTAGTCGGTTTCGAGATGACCGGCCGCGGCATTGGACGCGACGGCTACGAAGTTTATTTGGACGGCGCTCCAGCCGGTTGGGTATCGAGCGGCGGCCCGTCTCCCACCCTCTCGAAGAACATCGGACTGTGCTATCTTCCATCCGATAGAGCGAAACCTGGCCAACCAATCCAGATCATGATTCGCAATCAACCCGTGGAAGCCATCACGGTTCCAACGCCATTCTACAAACGAGCCAAATAATCAATGTATCCAGCAAATTTTCACTACACCAAGGAACATGAGTGGGTCCGCGTCGAAGGCGATGTCGGCGTGGTCGGCATCACCGATCACGCGCAGAAGGAACTTGGCGACATTGTTTACGTCGATCTCCCCAAACCAGGCACCCAGTTGGATCAAGGCAAGTCTCTGGGGTCGGTCGAATCCGTGAAAGCCGTCTCCGATATTTATGCGCCGGTTTCCGGTGAGGTAGTTGAAGTAAACGCACTGCTTTCCACCGCGCCCGAAAAGTTGAACGAAGATCCGCACGGCAACGCCTGGCTTGTTAAAATCAAATTGTCGGCCCCTGACGAAATTAAGCGTCTGCTCTCCGCCGAAGATTATCAGAACTATGTAGGAGCTGAGGAAGCTGGGCACTAACCACCATTGCGCTATTTACCGAAGTCTGATCTCGAACGCCGCGAGATGCTGTCCGCCATCGGCGTAACCTCTCTGGAGGATTTGTTTTCGCACCTCCCGGCCGAAGTCCGTCTGAATCGGCCACTTGCCATCGACGCTGGGAAATCGGAGTACGAAATCGTCGATTACTTCCGGGCGCGCGGTGACGAAAACGCCAATGGATTCGCCTCGTTCCTGGGCGCCGGCGTCTATCATCATTACCGCCCGGTGCTGGTGGATACGGTCGTTTCCCGCGGCGAGTTTCTGACGTCCTACACGCCTTATCAAGCCGAAATCTCGCAAGGCACGCTGACCACCATCTTTGAATTCCAGACCATGATCTGCCAGTTGACGGGCATGGAAGTGGCGAACGCTTCCATGTACGACGGTTCTACCGCCGTTCCAGAAGCCGCCATGATGGCCATGCGGGTCACCGGCCGCGACCGCATTCTGGTCTCTCGCACGGTTCATCCGGAATATCGCGAAGTTCTGCTCACGTACGCGCAACATCAGGGGATGCCGGTGGCAGAATTCGGTTATCTCAAAGACGCAGGAACGCTCGACGCAGCCGATCTCGAGAGCAAGATCGACAGCGGGACCGCGGCCGTGATCATCCAATCGCCGAATTTCTTTGGAATCGTCGAGGATGTCCGTCACGCAGCCGAAATTGCGCACAAGCACGGCGCGCTGTTGATCTTTGTGTTCGCCGAAGCTGTCTCGCTCGGCTTGCTGGAACCTCCGCGCGATGCCGACATCGTCGCCGGTGAGCTGCAATCCTTCGCCATCTCGCCCGTGTATGGCGGACCTTTCGCCGGTATCATCGCTACCAAGGAAAAATTCATGCGCCAGATCCCAGGCCGTCTGGTCGGCGAAACTAAGGATACGCGCGGCAACCGAGCATTCTGCCTGACGCTGGCTACTCGCGAACAGCACATCCGCCGCGAGAAAGCTACTTCCAACATCTGCACCAATCAGGCGCTCATCGCTCTAATGGCCACCGTTTTCATGACCGTTTATGGCAAGGAAGGCTTACGCGAACTGGCTCAGCAGAACCTGTCGAAAGCTCACTACCTGGCTGGTAAACTACCGCTACGGTTCTCGGGACCCTTCTTTAACGAATTCGTGGCCTCAGCCAACGGCCGCACGCCCGATCAAATCAATGCGGCGCTGCTTGACAAGAAAATAATCGGCGGCCTGCCGCTGGAACGCTATTATCCGGAACTCAAAAACACTATGCTGCTGTGCGCCACGGAAATGTCCCGCCGCGAGAAGTTGGATGCAGTCGCGGAGGTGTTCGCTAAATGATCAAGAAAGTCCGCCAGCACATCAATCAAAATGAGCCGCTGTTGTTTGAAAACAGCTCGCCGGGCAAGCGCGGCTATCAATTGCCGCCCTTGGATGTTCCATCCGTCGACCCCGCAGCAGCGCTCGGCGCATCGAACACCCGCAGTGAAATCGAGGGATTTCCCGAAGTGAGCGAAGTGGAAGCAATTCGTCACTTCACGCGCCTTTCCACGCACAACTACGCCATCGATCTGGGCCTGTATCCGCTGGGATCGTGCACCATGAAATATAATCCGCGCGTGAATGAGCAGGTGGCCCGCATCGAAGGCTTGGCGTGGGCGCACCCCTATCAACCGGAATCGCTGTCGCAAGGCATTCTCGAAGTCATGGGAACGCTCGAACAAATCCTCGCGGAGATCACCGGCATGGACGCAGTCACGCTTCAGCCGGCGGCGGGAGCGCATGGAGAGTTCACCGGCATCCTGTTGATCCGCGCGCTGCTTCAATCGCAAGGCAACGCCAGGAAAAAACTTCTGATCCCGGATTCGGCGCACGGCACCAATCCCGCCACCGCCACCATGGCCGGATACAAAGTGGAGAATATCAAGTCCAACGAGCGCGGCATGGTGGATGTAGAATCGCTGGCGCGCGCGGTGGACGAAGATGTCGCCGCCTTGATGATCACCAATCCCAACACGCTCGGCGTCTTCGAGGAAAACATCACGCGCATCGCCGAAATCCTACACTCGAAGGGCGCGCTAGTCTACATGGACGGCGCCAACATGAATGCGCTGGTAGGCGTCGCGCGTCCGGGCGACTTCGGCGTCGACGTGATGCATCTCAATCTGCACAAAACATTTTCGACGCCGCATGGTGGAGGCGGTCCCGGTTCAGGACCGGTTGCCGTAAAGAAACACCTGATTCCGTTTCTGCCGAAACCGCGGCTGGAGCGCGTGGGCGAGCGCTGGACCTGGAATTACGATCGTCCGCAATCCGTTGGCCGCGTGCGCGCCTTCTACGGCAACATCGGCATGCACGTTCGCGCCCTAGCGTACATCATGGCGCACGGCGGCGACGGCCTGCGCAACGCGACTCTAGACGCAGTGCTCAATGCCAACTATATCCGCGCGCTGATCGAGCCTTACTACGACCTGCCGCACAAAGCACCCACCATGCACGAATGCGTCTTCAGCGACGAGCGCCAGACCAAGCGCGGCGTCCACACCGGCGACATCGCCAAGCGCCTGATCGATTACGGCTTCCATCCCTATACCGTCAGCTTCCCGCTGATCGTGCATGGCGCCATGATGATCGAACCCACTGAAACGGAAAGCAAAGCCGAGCTAGACCTGTTTGTGGACGCGCTGATCTCCATCGCGGCCGAGATCGACACCGATGCGGAGCTGGTGCTCAAAGCCCCCCACCACACCCGCACCAGCCGAGTAGATGAAGTAACAGCCGCAAGAAAACCAATAGTCCGCTGGAAGGGCGTTACCGAACCGCGACCGTAAGGGAGCCGGTGCTTGGGCCAATTACTTATGCTTTAACCTACTACACGCCGTCTCCGCCCCGCTAGGATCCAGCGCCGCCTTCCCTTCCTGAATATCCACGATCTTTCCGTCCGTGTCCACGATAAACGTCGTGCGATTGGCGATACCCATTTCCGGGATCAACACGCCATACAACTCAGCAACCTTCCGCATGTGGTCGCTGAGCATTGGATAGCTGACGTTGAGTTCCTTCTTCCAGTGCGCTAAAGTCGGCCCGAAATCGGTGCTGATTGCCAAAACCTGTACGTCCATATCATTGAATTTTGCGATACCAGACTGGTACGCGGTGATTTCCTTCGTTCAACCACCAGTGAACGCGGCCGGAAAGAAGGCCACCACGACCACGTTCTTGCCGCGAAAATCGGAAAGCTTCACATCCTTGTTTGACTCTGCCTCTTTCAGCGTAAAGTCGGGAGCCTCGTCGCCAATTTTGAGATGAGTTTTCGGGGGCGTGATCTGCTGGGCCGTGAGAACGGCCGCGAACGCCGAGCATGCCAGGAGCGCACTGATGCCTTTCATGTTTTCCTCTTTCCGAGCCGCGACCGTAAGGGAGTCGGTTAGCTCACTGAAGGGAAGAGTAGCACGCACCCGCGCGCCTGTGGCACCATGGAAAATTACGCATCGTGGCTACTCCCATCGAAACTCGACCAGCGATTGAAGTACGCGACCTGGTGAAGCGCTACCAGAAATCAAAAACCAATGCGGTGGACGGCGTGTCGTTCGAAGTACGCCGTGGTGAGATTTTCGGACTCCTGGGACCGAATGGCGCCGGCAAAACCACCTGCATCGGCGTTCTAATCACCAGCGTGATCCCCACCGCCGGTTCTGCCGCCATCATGGGTCTCAACGTGGCCGACGATCCCATCGGAATCAAGCAGCACATCGCGGTTGTTCCGCAGATGAGCAATCTCGATCGAAGTCTGAGGGTCCGCGAGATTCTCACCTTTCACGCCGCCTATCACAGCGTGGGCCGCAAAGAACGCGAGACAAAAGCAGACCAGCTTCTGGAAGAGCTCGGTCTCGGCGAGCGCAAGAACGACAAGGTGAGCAGGTTTTCTGGAGGCATGGCGCAGCGCCTGATGATCGCGCGCGCCCTGATGCATTCGCCCAGTGTTCTATTTCTGGACGAACCCACCAATAATCTTGATCCGCAATCGCGCCTGTTCCTGTGGGATCGCATCCGTGCTTTGAACCAGCAGGGTCTCACTATTTTGCTCACCACACACGATATGGACGAAGCTGATCGCCTGTGCGAACGCGTCGCCATCATGGACCAAGGCAAAATTCTGGTCAACAACACGCCGGCGGAGTTAAAGAAAATGATCCCCGGCGGTAATGCGCTCGAGATCCGCGTAAAGATTCCGGACACTGGCGACACCACCGCGCAGGAGCGTTTGCGAACGTCGCTTCAAACACTCCCCGGCGTCACCAAGGTAGAGCAAGTTGAGAACAACGCACAGGCCGGTAAGCCCGCAGGACCGCCCGCAGGCCCTTGGGCCAAGTTCGCTCCGGCCGCCGCTGCGCCACCTGAAGAAGAACTCGGCGTCGTTACATATAGACTTTACGCGCAGAGCGCCAGTTCTCTGGTCGGTTCTGCCGCGCAAGCCGTCCTCTCCGCCGGCGCAGAGGTTCGCGATCTGCACTTGAAGCAAGCAACCCTCGAAGAAGTTTTCATTTACCTCACCGGGAGACACCTGCGCTGATGCGTCCGCGATCCAAATTTTCGCTCGCAGTAACCGCGCTGCTCGCCATCCTCGAGCGCGACATGGTGGTGACCGGACGCGAATTCATCGTCTTTCTGCTGCAAGCACTCATGCAGCCGCTCTTCTTTCTGTTCATCTTCGGCAAGGTGCTGCCGAACATCGGCCTGTCCGCGGGAAATTTTGTAGCGCTGATGCTTCCAGGAATCGTCGCACTCACAACGCTGCTGGCCGCGATACAAGGCGTCACGCTGCCGCTGGTGCTCGACCTTGGATTCGCCCGCGAGATTGACGACCGCTTGCTGGCCCCGCTGCCGGTCTGGTTGGTGGTAATCGAAAAGGTGCTCTTCGCAACCGTCCGTGGAGTTATCGCCGGCGCTGTAATTTTTCCGCTGGCCGTGTGGGTTCTCGGCGCGAACTACGCAGTCCGCTCGGATCGCATCGCTCTGCTGTGCGGCATGCTGATCCTCACCGCGTGTGCCGCTGCCGGCATCGGTCTCGTGATGGGCACCATCGTCAAACCCGAGCAGATCAGCCTGATGTTCACCCTCATCTTCACGCCGCTGCTCTTCACCGGCTGCACTTATTATCCGTGGGGAGCGCTCGGCACCATTCGTTGGTTTCAGATCGTGACTCTCTTCAATCCCCTGACCTACGCAGCGGAAGGCCTGCGCTACGCCATGGTGCCGCCTCTGCACGGCCACCCCATCCCCACGCTAGGAATCCCGTGGGTGCTGCTAGCCCTGGGCGCCAGCGTCCTCGGCACGGTGATTCTCGGAACCCGCACCTTCTACAAACGAGTGGTAAGTTAACCCACGGCACCGACTCCCTCACGGTCGCGGCTCGGAAAGAACGTCTCATGTTTAGAGAGCGTTACCGAACCGCGACCCTGAGGGAGTCGGTGCCTACGCGGAACTTTTCACAGACCCTTACGCGCGGGGCTCGGTGGCGATCTTCTTCAGCGACTGCCGGCTCTCAAAAAATCCCTCCCAAGGATCCGCACCCGCCAAACGCTTCTTATAATTCCCCAGATTAAACTTGGCAGGATCCAGCCCCGGCTTCACCTCACTCCAGCGCAATGGCATGGAGAAAGGCGCTTTGGGACGCCGCCGCACGGAGTAAGGCGCTACCACGGTCGCTCCAAAACCGTTCCGAAAAGAATCCAGGTAAACACGATTCTTGCGCGCCTCAATCCGCTGCTCCACCGTGAGCGTATCGCGATGCTCAGCCGCCAGCCGCGCGCATAACCCGCTCGCAAACGATCGCACCTCGTCGAAATCCGGCCCCACGCGAAGCGGTACAAAGATGTGCAACCCCCGGCTCCCGGAAGTTTTGGGGAAACTCACCAGTTTAAGCTCGTCCAGCGCATTCTTCACCAGCAAGCCGGCCTTAGCCGCGTCGGCGAACCCTCCCGAACCCGGATCCAGATCGAACACCATCCAATCCGGCTGATGCGGATTCTTCGCGCGACTGCCCCAAACATGTACCGGAACGCAGCCGAAATTCACCAGCGCGATTTCGGTTGCAAGCGCGCCGCCCAGCACATAATTCACATCCTTTTTCTCATGCTGGATCAGCTTGGTCGGCGTGCCCTCAGGCAAACCCTTCGGCGCCTGCTTCTGATAGAAGCATTGCCCACTCATTCCGTCGGGACACCGTTCGAGCGAGAGCATCCGATCCGCGACATAGGGTTTCAGCTTGGGAAAAACAGCTTTATAGAATCGCGCCAGGTCGAGCTTGGTGTAGCCTTCCTCCGGCCAAAATACTTTGTCCGGATGCGAGAGCAGCTTCTCGATGCTCATTTCGCCTCCGGCAGTTTGACGTCTTGCGGGCGCTTGTCGTCTCGCAACCCTAGAAATACGGGCTGGCGAAGTTTGCCATCGGCGGTCAATTCCTCATAGGCGATCTCAGCCACCAGGCGCGGCGCTAGATATGTCACATCCCTTTCACGCGGCGGATCAACCACAGCCGGCTTCACGCGGATCAGCGGTTGAAACATTCGGTAAAGGTTCGCCAACGATTTATGATCAAACCCGGTCCCAACCTTGCCGACGAATCGCAACTTCCCGTGATCGTATGCTCCCAACAACAGCGCGCCGAAATGTTTGCGCGCACCCGCCGGCTCCGTGTAACCGACAATCAGGAATTCGTCTTCCTGATGCACCTTCACTTTCAGCCACTTGTTCGACCGCCCTGAGACATAAGGCGCGGAGATGTCTTTGGCTACCAAGCCCTCGTAGCTTTTTTTCTTCGCCACTTCGAACGCCTTCAGTCCATTGCTCGCCAGAAAGGCAGAAGCAAAAATACGGTCGCGGCGTCCACTCGTTTTTCCCAACAGTTTATCCAACACCGCGCGCCTGATCGTCAGCGGTTGGCGGCGTAGATCCAGGCCGTCCTTATAAAGGCAATCGAACACTGCGTAGGATGGCTCGCTTCCCGAATTCTGCAGAAGCTGGAAGCGAGAGACCCACTTGGAATCAAATACCACTACTTCGCCATCCAGCAGCAGCGTCCGGCCAGGCAGTTTTGCCACCGCCTTGGCCACACCGGAGAATGTCTCGGTCCGATCGTTCGCGTTGCGCGATAACAGAGTCACGCGGCCGCCTTCCTTGTACGCCAGAATCCGGTAACCGTCGTATTTCTCCTCGTAGACCCAGCCCGGCTTGTCGAAAGGTTGCTTCACCAGCGTGGCCAACATCGGTTTAACGCGAAAAGGAATGCGATCGCTCATCGGACGCGAGACCCGGCCGCGATTTCGGGCAGCAGCCGATTCGAAATCACCGACCTCGGCTTCTTCTCCAGAACATCTTCGGTGGACGCATACCGGTCCCGATGCTTGATCAGCAGCCAGCTCTCTTTCTTCGATCCGCCGTAGCCCTTGGTCCGAACCAGCACCCACGATCCTTTCAGCTTCTTGCCATTCAGCGTGAACTTCAACTCGCCTTTGCTCAGCGCCGCGTCGACATCGGGAACTTCGGGAGTCCATGTCCCGCGATCCCACAGCATCACGGTTCCTCCTCCATATTCGCCCTCCGGAATGCTGCCTTCGAATCCGCCATACTCAACCGGATGATCTTCGACACGCGCCGCCAGTCGCTTCACGGAAGGATCGAGCGACGGACCTTTGGGAACAGCCCACGAGAGCAGTACGCCGTGCCATTCCAATCGAAAGTCGTAATGCAGATGCGATGCCTGATGCTTCTGGATGACGTACAACAACTCTTTGGACGAACCGTTCGTTCGCGCCGATCCTTTCGGCTCTCCGGTAACCTTAAAATCTCGCTTGCTTCGATATTTTTTTAGACTCGCAGTGGTCTTCGCCATTCGTACTCCTCGCCTTTGATAGAATGATGCGTAGCCGGATCAAGCGTTTCATCTAACTTGGCCGGAAATCAGGGAGGATCAATTCATGCGCTATCTCGTTGTCGGTTTACTCTGCTGCATGTGCCTTTTGGCCGCATCCAGCCTCTACGATTTCACCCTCAATTCTATCGACGGCCAAGCAGCCCCGTTGGCCGCGTACAAAGGTAAAGTGCTTCTGGTGGTCAACGTGGCTAGCAAATGCGGTTTCACCCCACAATACACGGCTCTCGAGGCGCTGTATGAAAAGTATAAGGATCAGGGTCTGGTAGTGATTGGTTTTCCGGCCAATAATTTCATGGCGCAGGAGCCAGGCACCAACGAAGAGATCAAGACTTTCTGTTCCCGCAAATATAACGTGACCTTCCCGATGTACTCGAAGATCTCAGTGAAGGGCGACGACAAAGCGCCAATTTATCAGTTCCTCACGGACAAAGGCGCCAATCCCAACACCGGCGGCGAGATCAAGTGGAACTTCACCAAGTTCCTGGTAGCGCGTGACGGCACCGTAATATCGCGCTTCGAGCCGGCCGTGAAACCCGATTCACCCGAAGTGATCGCAGCCATAGAAAAGGCCCTGCAGTAAATAGTGGGGCAGGCGCTTCCGCCTGCCAAGAAGAATTGCCTGCCCCTACTTCTGCTGCACCGCAATCGTCACCGTATCCGCACTCCCATCCGGCATCGTGACCGTCAACGGCACGCTATCCCCAGCCGCCACCCCGCTCGGAATGGCTACGTTGACCTGATATTGCCCCGCACTCCCTGGCGCGATTCCCGAAAAACTCACCACCGCCTGAATTCCGCCGATCGTTACCACCGGAATCTGCAAGGTCTTATAAAGCACGCTGCCATTGGCCGGCGCGAGCGATCCAGTGGGCAACACCGCGCCGTTCGGATCGCCGTTGGGCGTTGCCCGGCCGAGACCCGTGAGATAAATCTCAACCTGATCGCCCACTTGAGCCGGTTGGCCGCACACCGAGGCCGCCGTGACTGTCGCGCAGCTTGGTAACCCAAGCGCTTGGGCCATCGATAACGGCATCACCTTCCACGCCGTATTCGCGAACAGCACCGCGCCATTCATGCGCCCCGGATTGGATGGATCCCCGATCCGGAAGAGTCCCACTGAGTCTGGCGCCAGGGCCAATTGATACGACGCGCTGGTTCCTTCCGCATTCGTCACCTGCACATACGCCGTGCCGGTCTCGGCCAACTCGGAAGGCAGCACAGTATTGATCTGTCCCGTCGTGCCTTCCACGGCATACAATGGCGCCGCGATTCCATTCACTATCACCGAAACTTGGTTGAAAATTGTGGCCGGAAAAATGTTCGCCGAAGTGTCCTCACCTCCAAAGCTCGATCCGAAAATGCTGACGAACGAGTTCGGCGACGCCGTGCCTGGCTTGAAGCTCGCCCCGTTGACGATCGCGTTGATCTGCGGGAAGGCGAGTCCCACCAGCAGCGTGACCGAGTTGCTGGTAGCGCCGCCAACCGTGATGGTGACCGGCTGCGCAGCTGCCGGAGTATCCAACGGAATCGTAAACGTCACCTGGTAGTCGGTAACGGATCCAACCGCGAGTCCCGCAAAGTCAGGTGTTACCATCGTGGGCCCTACCATCACTTCGACCGGTGTCGTAGTGGGAGCTGCAGTGGTGGCCGCGACTCCGGTCATCATTGGCGGGTTGGTGGGTCCCAGGCCGATCGCCGAAAAGGTCACCTGTTTGCCGGGGATAGCCAAGTTGTTCGACGTGATTGGATTGCCCCCGCTATCTGTAAACGCGGACGTCCCGGGATAATAAATCGCCGGGGAAAATTCAGCCACCTGTACGCTGAAAGGTGGTGTTGAGGTGATGCCGCTGTGCGTGACCGTGACTATGGTCGGCCCCGGCGGGAAATCCACTGGAACCTGAGCCAGCAGGCTGCTCGCGCTCAGAAAGCTGATCACCGGCGCCGATTCCCCACCGATGCTAACGGTGGCTACGTCGCTCGGCCCAGTTCCTAAGCCGGCACCCGAAATTAGCATCGGCGCGCCAGCCGCCAATCGCGGTAAGTTGCCGATCGGCAAACTGATCGACGAAACCGATGGCGTCAACAAGGGGGGCGTGGCCACCGCTATCGTTACGTAGTCCAGGCCGATTTCGGATAGTTGCTCAAAGATGGAAAACACCAACTGCGCCCGATCCGCCGTCGCCGTGAACGTCATCTGCTCTTGTTCCCATGTTTGAAAATAGGCGAAGGCAAATGGTGAGACCATGAAACTCTCGGCCGGCGTGGCCGAACCGGACATGAAACTTACCGTCACCGTCGTCGCCACGCGAGGTAATTGCGAAGCCATCAGGAATCCTAACGTGTAAGTGACGCCCGGAGTCAGGCCTGTGATCACGGTCGACCAAGTCGCATCCGAGACTTTTCCAATTCCGCCCCCCATCAGCAGAAACTGATTCCCGTGCCCGGCGACCGTAACGGTGCCCACCCCATCGGTGTATCCGGCCCTGCACAAATTGCCGAGGCCGGTCGCTCCCGTATGGCTCCATCCCGGAACGGCCGCGAACGAAACGTAGGGCGGTCCAATCGCGGGCATCTCGAAATCGTTGTTCTGAATGGTGGGGCTATCCGCCATTGCGGAAGCAGCCAGCAGCATCAAACTAGCGACAACACCTGAGAAGAGCCTCATAGCTCATTGAACCACAAGCAATTCCGTGCATAGGGCAGCCGTCCGGCTTGCGGTTGCACGACATAAATGTGGAAACGCATGTAGGAACGTACGAAAACCGAGCCGCGACCGGCAGGAAGCGCTACCCCGAACGCAGAATGAGCGCCACTCGTACTATCGCTTCCTCCCGGTCGCGGCTTCCATCTCGGTTACGCCCTCGAAAGCCTCTACATTTATGTCGCACACCTCCGGCTTGCCTTTCTCAACGGGAACGAGCGGCAAGAAACCAGAAACGGTTTTGTTTATTTCCCGATCATCGCTAGAATCGCCGCGGTGAACGCGTTCACGTAGTCCGCCCCACCATTCAAGAGGTTCGACGTCGTCATGTAATCGCTCTGAATATCCGCCTGCACGCCGATATTTTCATACAACGGCGCCGTCGGATAGCCAGCCACGGTAACCGGATTCTCCCGTATGATCAGCCCCTGGGTCACGGAAGCTTGCCCTTCGGAATAGTAGCCCGCTGGGTTACCGTCTGAAACCACTCCGCCCGCGCCCATAGTCCGGGTGCCAAAGTTCTTGCCCCGCTGGGCATCCTGGAACATGGAAGCGAAAAGCTCGGCCGCCGAAGCGCTGAACAAATCCGTCAACAGCAGGATCGGCTTATCATAAATCGCTAGCTTCCCACTTGAATTTGTGTTCGGAGCACGGGTAGCGCCGATTTGGCACACCGGCAGCGGACTGGTCAACCCGCCTTGTTGATAAGCTCGCATCACAATACGGATTTGTTGCTGGAGTATTTCTATCACATAGTTCGGTTCCCCGCTGGCGGCAGCCTGCTGCTCCATATATTGATACGTCTGCACGTCGGCAAGCTGGGGACGCAGCTCGAAAACTGCATCGTGAAACGGCTTGGTCATCAGACGGCTCTCCAGATCTTCCGCATAACACACTAGGCCGCCCGGGTTGCGCATTACATCCACCACCAGCCCGTCCGTGTTCTGTTCCATATAGGCGATCTCACCGTCAAACGATGTCTCCGCGCCCGCTGTATCATTTGGCTCAAAGTCCGCAATGCGGATGTACCCGATGGTCTTGCCGCCTGACTTATATGTACCCGTGAAGAAAACATCGCTAGGTCCGTTGCCAAGGCGCTGAACAAATCCCGATGGAAGATTGAAAATGGGCTGGAGCACATCAAAATTCAACACCGCCTTCTTCACTGGTAAACGGCTCTTCTGCAGATAGAACATGGGCAGCCGATAGGCCGGAGTGTTGGGCGGAATGTTGTTCGCCGTGGCTAGTCTCGGCGCGGTCTTTTGAGGAAACGGTACCGGACCCACCTTGGTGAGCGGCGTGCCGGATAGCGCCCAAGGGATCGTATAAGTCTCCAGATTTCCGGCTTGGCGCTTGATAACCACCGTCGCCGTAGCGCCAACTGCCTCGGCCAGCGGATCAATGGTCTGGGCTCGAAAAGGAATGTAACCGGCCGCATCGCGGCTGGTTGAGACCGGATTTGCATCGCTATAAAACTGCGACAAATTCGTCATGATTTCGGCCGTGGTTTGATTGTCCACCATCACCACCTCATCGCCGACCTGAAAGGAATACTGGCCGGGCGCGATTACGGTCGGGTCGATGAAGTCAATCAGAACCTTGCCGTCGTAAATGTCTGTCGTGAATCCCAGATAAGCCTGGAAATCGGAAGGATTTAAGTAGAGTGAGTGCGCGTCGTTCAGAGCTGCCACGTATTCGGACATGATCTCGTAAAAGCCCAGGTCGTCCGTCGTCGCTTGAACCATCGCAACCCACGGGCTGATCTTAAAAAGGTTGTAGTTGAATAACTGCTCCTTCCATTGATAGGGGGCATATTGTTTCGCGTACAGACTGGCCAGATTTTGAAAATCTTCGAGCTTTTGACCAGGCGTCAATTGCCCCCAGCAGTTTACACCAGCACTGATCGAAAGCAGGACAAGTACGGTCTTCTTCATGGATGGTTACCTCTCGGTGGTTGGCTGAATTAATACGGAACTCTAATAAAGCTATCACGTTCTCGGGTGTCTTTCCGAGCCGCGGATGAGCGCTGATGCACGCGGATAAGCTATGATTCCGAGCCGTCCTACCCGCGTTCATCCGCGTTCATCCGTGGCTACTACCTCCGCATCACAACAGGAACGGCGGGCCCTGCGGCGCCGGCGTCGCCAGCGGCTCTTGCTCCGGCCCTCTCACTCGACGGCTCCAATATACAATCGCCACCGCGATCACCAGCAAGATCGCTCCGGCGCTAAAATCGGCGCCCGCCAGCAGGAATTGCTTAAGCAGCACCTTCAGTTCCGGCCTGGCGGCGTAGTTCGCATTTTCCACTGCGCGGCCGAAAAACGTGCCTGCCTTGGCCGTCAGGGCGATCACTAGAGACAGAATCGCCACCGAGGAATACGCACCTATTAAAATGTATTCGGTGAGCCGGCCGCCGGGTAGGCCGTTCCAGAACGCCCGATCCTGCCAAAGCTTGCGTAGCCGTTCCATTCCCAGCTATCGGATCGCCCCGAGGTCATGGAATATGCGGGCAACCGCCTAGCAGGCTCGCTTTAAACCTTAGGGGGCGATATGGAAAAGTGCTTACGCTCACCCTACGCCGGTGGTGATCGATTCCAGCAACTTCCGGCTGGCCTCAGCCACCTCAGTGACCGCGCGTTCGAAGGATTCCTGATTGGCCTTGGATGGCTTCTGGAAGCCGCTGATCTTGCGCACAAACTGCAGCGCGGCCGCATTGAATTCCTCCGGAGTGGCGGGCTGGCCTGGATTACGCAGTCGTTTTATGCTTCGGCACATTTAGTTCGCAGAATAGCACCACAGGTGTGGCAGGCGCTTTCGCCAGCGAACGCTCACTCATGACGGAGGGCGATGGCGGGGTCCACGCGCGTCGCGCGAATCGACGGCAGGTACGAAGAAGCGAGACCAACCACCACTAGAACCGCTGTCACGCTGCCGAGCGTCATTGGATCGTACCAGGAAACACCAAAAAGTTGACTCGCCAGTACGCGCCCCACCAAAAACACAAACAGCATCCCGATCCCGACACCCATGCAGATGAATCGCAAACCTGCCGTGACCACTCCCGACCGTACGTCGCCCGCGCTTGCGCCCAAGGCCATGCGTATCCCGATTTCGCGCGACTGCTGCGACACGCTGTAGGAAATCACGCTGTACACGCCGAGGCTAACCAGCAACAAACCAATTCCGGCAAAAACAGAGAAGAGAATCAAACCGAAGCGCGGCCGCGCGTATATGCTCACCTCCAGAGCATTCTCGAGCGTGGTGGTCCCCTGCGGAACCACGTTCCTGTCCAGTGTCAAAACTTGACCTTCCAACGCCGTTGAAAGCGCCGCTGGATTCCCAAACGTGCGCACATACACTTCGTACGCGCCGTAGCCTGCCAACGTGTAAGGAACATACGCCTCTGGAACAGCCGGGCGCCGCACTCCATCGTTCTTCATATCCGAGACTACGCCAACAATCTGGAACCTCGGGTTGGCCACCGGCTCCGGCGCGTTTTTTAGAGCTTCGATATCGAGCTCGCGTCCCAACAGATCCTGCCGGCCGAAATACTTCTCAGCCATGGTTTGATTAATCACCGCGATCTTCAGCTTTCTATCGTCATCGGCCGCAGTGGGCAACCGCCCCGCAATCAGCCGCAGCCGGACGGTTTGGAAGAACTGCCAACTACACGGCACCATGTCGCCTTTCCATCGCTCCGAGTGGGTAAGGCCGGCCACGTCGAAATCGCTCGGGATCCCGCCATTGGGCGGCGGCAACGTGAGCGCCCCCGCGGCGGATATCACTCCCGGCAGATTCTGGAGCCGAGGCAATAAATCACGTAGAAAGCGCGCCTGACTCTCGGTAGTTTTATACTGTTTGGGCGGCAAGCTCAACTGTGTGGTCAGCAACTGGCCAGTGGGAATACCGATGTCCACCTGGCGTTCCGCAAGAAAGCTCCTCATCAGGAGCCCAGCTCCGGACAGCAGCAACAGCGATAGTGCCACTTCGCCGCTGATCAGAAAATTGCGGAGACGGCCGCGCCGAAAGCCGCTGTTTCCGCGCCCTCCCGCTTTCAGCCATTCGTTCCAACCACCCGCGGAAGCTGCCATTGCCGGCGCCAGGCCAAAGATCAGAGCTGTCACTATTGCCATTGACAGAGCGCCAGAAGAACCGGAGCGTTCAGTTCAATCGCAGCTTCGTCGGGAAACGTGTATATGGGAACCATCGCCACTAGGCCCTTCAACCCGGCCCAAGCGAATACGCAGCCCGTCGCCGCGCCTGCCAGTGCCAGCAGCACGCTTTCCACCAGCAATTGCCGGATCACGCGAAATCGCCCGGCGCCCAGCGTCATCCGCAGCACTATTTCCTGTTTCCGGGCGGTGGCTTTCGCCAGCAGCAGATTCGCCACGTTCGCGCACGCGATCAACAGCGACAGGCCCACCGCCGCGAGCAGCGTGAACAGCGTGTTCTGGACCAGTCCCGCCGCGATGTGCCCCAGCGATTCCAGATGTACATCGAACTGTTTTGGATAATCCTGGCGATAAATTTTCGACAAACGGCTGGCTAGGATCTGCACGTCGGGCTCCGCAGCCTTCGCGCTCAGTCCGGGCTTCAAGTGCCCCCACAAAACCAGATAGCGCCGGTTTCCACCGGCTTCGTTCCGGTCGAGCGAGGCCGGCATCCACAAATCGCCGCCCCAGAAGGCGAACCTCGGCGGCATGATGCCGATCAGCGTCGTAGGCTTGCCGTTCATGATAAATGTTTTTCCGACAATACCCGCATCCAGCCCAAACCTCTGCCTCCACTTTTTGTAACTAAGGACGAAAACCGGCGGCGCGCCGGGCAGTGCATCGCCAGACTCGATTCCCCGGCCCAGCAGCGGCGGCACGCCCAGAAACTGAAACGTGTTCCCCGTCACCGCGTCGGCATCGAACAATTCCGGCGTTCCCGAGTCGCCCATCACCACGGATTCTTCCGACACGCCCATGCTGCGATCGAAGATGTGATTTTGCTCTTGATAATCCAGGAACTCAGGAATAGAAAGACTCTGGCGCCCGTTGAACCCACCATCGCTGGCCGCAGCGCTGCTCGTATCGTGAATAGTAATCGCGTACAGGCGCTGCCCGTCCGTATAGGGAAACGGGTTAAGCAGAACGTTGTAGATGACGCTGAAGATAGCCGTCGTGGAACCGATGCCTAACGCCAGCGCCAGAACGGCAGCGAGAAAAAAACTACGGTCTTTGAGAATGGTCCGAACACCGAAACGCAGATCCTGCCATAGCCAGCCCATTCTCTCGCTACAGCATGTGTTTGGCCGCTCGGCGCCCAGTCTAAGCCACTGAATTCGCGATGTACCTTATGCGTCCTGTGTTCGATTCCGGGACAACGCGCGACCGTAACCGAACCGCGACCGTNNCGACCGTGAGGGAGTCGGTGCTGCATTCCCTCTCAGCCGCGGCCCGATTTCCTCCTAGTAATCCAATCCCGGCAGCACCTGCGTCTTCTCCTGCAACACAGCCTGCAGCAAGTTTGGATTAATTCCCAACGCCATCAGAATGGTCGGAGCGATTTGTCGGGTCTCCACTTGACTCGTGTAGATC
>PMUN01000421.1 GCA_003166875.1 Bryobacterales bacterium
GAAATGTGCTCGCGCATGGGCGCGGTGACCGGCAAAGGCCTCTCCGACCTGATCCGTGAGGAATTCGGCCTCCGAACCACATTCTTTCTGATGATCGCGCTGGTGCTGACCAACTTCACCAACGTGATCGCGGAATTCGCAGGCATCGCGAGTTCGCTCGAAGTATTCAATATCAGCCGCTACATCACGGTACCTATATGCGCGGTCGCGGTCTGGTTCCTGGTGGTGCGCGGAACTTACCGCAGTGTCGAGAAGGTGTTCCTGGTGGCGTGTACGCTCTATGTGACCTACATTATCTCGGCCTTTCTACTGAAGCCCGATTGGAAGGAAGCGGCCATCTACAGCGTCAAGCCGATTCTGATGTTCGATGAAGGCTACATCACCATGCTGATTGCGATGGTTGGCACTTCCATCGCGCCCTGGATGCAATTCTATTTGCAATCGGCCATCGTGGAAAAAGGAATCACCGCGAAAGAATACGTGCAATCCAGGATCGAAGTAATCGTGGGCTGTATTCTGACGGATGTGGTGGCGTTCTTCATCATTGTGTCCTGCGCGGCCGCGATATGGGCGCACGGTCCCAAAGACATCAACGACGCCAAGGATGCCGCGCTCGCCTTGAAACCTTTCGGCAAATATGCCTACGTCCTGTTCAGCGCCGGCCTATTCAATGCATCTTTCTTCGCGGCCTGCATTCTACCGCTCTCCACGGTTTATACGGTCTGCGAAGGTCTCGGCTTCGAATCCGGCGTGGACAAGCGCTTTAAAGAAGCTCCCGAGTTTTACTGGCTGTTCACGCTGCTGGTGGTTTTGGGCGCGGGCGTGATTCTGTGGCCGAACTTTCCGCTGGTCAAGATGATTCTGGGATCGCAGGTGCTTAATGGCGTGTTGCTGCCGGTGATCCTGATTTACATGGTGATGCTCATCAACAAAAAGAGCTTGATGAAAGAATGGACCAATTCGCACGTCTACAATGCTGTCGCCTGGGTTTCGGTTGTCATCATGATCGGGCTGACGCTGGCGCTGGCTTCCATCACTGTGAAGCAATTAACCCAGCCGGCCGGCGCCGCCCTCGATCGCGATTCAAAGCCTCTGGCCCAGGTGAAGGGCGACGATGCCGGCCGTCATTCGTTCAAAGCGAACATTCGCGAATCCCGCGGCGCGCATCTGGTCCGCTAGATCGGCCGCGCCCGAAAACTTGCGGACCGATTCGGGCAGGTATGAGTAAGCTTCCTTCGATCCGGAAATCAATCCGCCGATAGTGGGCAAAATGTTCCGCGAATAGAAACTGTATAGCCGCGCCAGCACGCGATTGGGCGGGGTGGAGAATTCGAGAATCGCAGCCAGTCCACCGGGACGCAGCACTCGCCGAAGCTCTTCGAATCCAGCCTGGTAATTCGCCAGATTGCGGAATCCGAACGCGATGGTGACGAGATCGAGCGAGGAATCGGCCAGTGGCAGGCGCAGCGCATCGGCTTCAAAGAGCTTGGAACGAAAACGGCCCCGCTCGATCTTATGCTGAGCTGCAACCAGCATAGGATGACAAAAATCACTGCCGAGCACAGTAGGGCGGACCCCCTGGTCCGCTGCCGGCCCGCCGGCCGGCTCATCTCGCCCGGACAAAGCCGACGAGGGCGTCGGCTTGCGGACCAGGGGGTCCGCCCCACGCTCCAGAGCTAGCATAAGGTCGCCGGTGCCGCAGCATACATCCAATACGCGCGCTTCGGGTTTCGACAGCACACTCGATACCCTCGCCACGGTTCGCGCCCGCCAATACCGGTCGATATTCATCGACAGCAGATGATTCAGCAGGTCGTAGCGCGGCGNNACGCACGAGTGCGTGCGCCACAGGGACAAGGGCATGTTCATGTTTAGCAACTGAGCGCTTCCTCGATGGCGGCCAGCACGGACCGCTCGTCAACATCCGCCCGGATTTTCACAGCGCCAATCCGCTCCGGCAGCACGAAATGGATCTTGCCCTTCACCGTTTTCTTGTCGCTCTTCAGCCGCCCGGCCAAACGTGCCGGATCGATGCCGGCCACCGATGGAAACGGTCCGTAAGAATTGACGCACTGCACAATTTCTCGCCCGTCCGCGCAAGCGAGCATCCCTTCCCTCTCGCTCAGTATCGCCGCCGCTTTCATTCCCCATGCCACCGCTTCGCCATGCAGAAAGCGGGAATAATCCGTCTCGGCTTCGAGCGCGTGCCCGAAGGTATGCCCGAAATTCAAAATGCGCCGGCGATCTTCTTCCTTCTCGTCACCGGAGACCACCTGAGCCTTCAATCGAACTGAGTCGCCGATCATGCGGTCAACCACGGCCGGCTCCTGCGACATCACGCGGGCCGGTTCGCGTCGCATCAGCCAGAACAAATCCGGATCGGCGATCACGCCGTGCTTGATGATCTCGAACAGGCCTGCACGATACTCACGCTCCGGCAGCGTGCCTAGCACTGCCGGGTCGATCAACACCGCCAGCGGCTGGTGAAAGCTGCCGATCAGATTCTTGCCGGCCGTCAGGTTGACTCCCGTTTTTCCGCCGATCGCCGCATCCACCTGCCCGAGCAGCGTCGTTGGAATCTGGATCAAGGGAATGCCGCGCATGAATATTGCAGCCAGAAATCCCGCGACATCGGTGACGATTCCGCCACCCACTGCCACCACCAAGCTCGCACGGTCCGCCCCCTTTTGAACCATCTGTTCGGCCAGCGCTTCCACTTCCGCCAATCGCTTGCGCGTCTCACCACCCGGAAAGAACAGGTTCTCGTGCGCCAGGTCCCCGACGGCGTTCGCGATTGTACGCCCGTGCAATTGCCAAACATCCTCAGTAGAAACAAAGAATATCTTGCCGGCGCGCGCAGGGATGTATTCGCGCAATTTCGAAACACCGCCGCGCTCCACCAGGATGGGATAACATCGCTCGGGTGTTTCCACCACATAGGACGGCATACAATCGTTGTACCATGTGGTTTATCGGCATCCCGCTCGAACAACTCTTTCCGGTAAGGTTTCAATAGGTCGTGAAAGCGATCTCGCTCGGCGTCCTATTCTTGTTCGCAGCCGCGCCCACGCTTCAGGAATCCAGCCCACAGACAATCTTGTGGGCCGCTCCGGGCATCCTGATCGCCGCGATGATCATCGCCTGGGCTGCGGAATCGGCGCAGTTCTTCATCGCGCAAGGGTTCGCGCTCGCGATCCTGGCATGGATGCAAACCCTCCCTGAATTCGCCATGGAAGCCGTATTCGCATGGCGTCAGCAGGTCCCATTTCTGTTCGCGAGCCTCACCGGCGCATTGCGGCTGCTTACCGGACTCGGCTGGCCGATGATCTACTTTTCCGCGGCCTTTGTGTATCGAAAACGAGAGGGCAAGCCCATGCAGAGGATCTCGCTCGATGGCGAGCACAGCGTCCAAGTGCTGGGGTTGTTGGTTCCGCTCATTTACATCACCGTCGTCGTTCTGAAGGGATCGCTGCACCTGGTGGACGCCGTGATTTTGACGGCAATTTATGCCGCCTATCTGGCCGTCCTCGGCAAAATGCCGCCGCAGGAAGAGGAGGGCATCGACGATCTGGAACGCGTTCCTCGCGCCATTGTGCGATCGCCCCGCGTTCGACGCATAGCTCTCATTGGGGGACTCTTCGTGGCTGGCGGATTGCTGATCTACCTGAGCGCCGAACCGTTTCTCGGCAGCCTGTTCGCAATCTCCACGCGGCTCGGCATCCCCACCTTCATCTTCGTCCAATGGGTGGCGCCGTTCGTCTCCGAATTTCCGGAGGGGCTCTCCACTTTTTACTGGGCCCGCACAGTCCATCGAGCCCCGATGGCGCTAATGAATCTGGTTTCGAGCAACATCAATCAGTGGACGCTGCTGGTAGCGATGTTGCCCGTGGTGCTTTCGCTCAGCATCGGAAGGCTCACTTCGATTCCCCTCGATGGACAACAGAAACTCGAAGTGCTGATGACCATCGGCCAGCAACTGGTAGGCATGCTGTTCCTGGTGAACATGGAGCTGGCGTGGTGGGAAGCAGCCGCGCTGTTCGTATTGTGGTTCGTGCAGTTTGTCTTTTCTGCTATTAATCCTGATGTTCCGTTCTGGGGCATGGTGGCTCAGCAAATCCGCTGGTGGATGACGGTGACATATTTTATATGGGCGGGATGGGAACTGCTGCGGCTGTTGCTGGGCCAACGGAAACCACTAGCGTTCACGGAATTTGCGAAGATGTGGCGCGCGCACGTGCGGGCGTAGGACGATGCCGAACGCATATTACTTCGATACCCCCAAACGTACTGTATGATGGCTCCGGCGCTGCAACTAATGAAGGCCCGAGTAACGAGGCGATACAATGTCAACTCAATTATTCAGCCGGCCACAGGCAGGCTTCCAAAACCACCGGCAGTTTCGCGGCATCCCAGGCAGCCAGGCCGCCAGCCATCTCGATTGGATTGGGGGAAGCCGCTGGCGTTCAGGGAGTTTGCGAAGACGTGGCGCGCGCATGTCGGGCGTAGGCGGCGACACAACCAGCAACATATACAACCAGCAACATCTACTTGACCGCCAAACAGTTTCGCCGTAAGATAGCGGAAACCGGTTTGTAGGGAAAGGGACTACAGATGTCTATTCAGAAAGCGTTGTTGGTCTTGGTCTGTCTGGCTACGGCTGCCGTGGCACAGAACAGCGGCTCCATCACAGGCACCGTACGCGATGCCACGGGAGCCCTGATCCCTGGTGCGCAGGTTATCCTCAGCGATTCCCAAAAGGGAATCTCGCTGAAAACCACCACGAACTCGGGAGGGGATTACCTGTTAGCGGGTCTCCCCACCGGCACTTTCGATTTATCCATCACCGCGAAGGGTTTCCAGAAGTATGAAGCCACCGGGATCATCCTGCAGGTTGCGCAGAAGGCGCGTGTCGATGCGGTGCTGCAACTCGGCGCCGTGACCAGCGAAATCACGGTGCAGGGGTCGCAGGTGGCGCAGGTGGAAACGCAGTCGTCAGAATTGTCCGGCGTCGTCACCGGCAAGGAAATCAGCCAAATCGTCCTCAACGGCCGCAACTTCACGCAACTGGTGACGCTCATGCCCGGCGTCAGCAATCAGACCGGCCAGGATGAGGGTACGGTGGGTGTGGCCGGCAGTGTGGCCATGAGCATCAACGGCGGCCGCACGGAATATAACAATTGGGAGATGGACGGCGGCGACACCATGGACAATGGCAGCAATGGCACCTTGAACGTCTACCCCAATATCGACGCCATCGCCGAAGTCCGCGTTCTCACTTCCAACTACGGCGCGCAGTACGGGCGGAACTCGTCCGGCACTATAGAAACAGTCACCAAATCGGGAACCAAGGACTTTCATGGCGATCTGTTCGAGTTCCTGCGCAACGACGATTTCAACGCCCGCAACTTTTTCCAGACATCGGTGCCCGAATACAAGAAGAACGATTTCGGTTTCACGGTCGGCGGTCCCGTTTATATTCCCAAAGTTTATAATCGGGATAAGAATAAGACCTTCTTCTTCTATTCTGAGGAGTGGCGCAGGGAGATCGTACCGGGCGGGACGTTTAATCAACAGGTCCCTTCCGCTCAAGAGCGCCAAGGCAATTTCTCGGATGTTTGCCCCAAGGCTGGAAGCGCCGTGAACAGCTCGGCATTTCCGGATTGCCCCGTCAATCCGGCCACCGGCTCTTATTTTCCCAACAATACTGTTCCCGTGAATATCAACGCACAGGCCTTGCTACCGCTGCTCCCTCTGCCCAATCAACCGAACAACTATTACAATTCCGCGCCGGCTCTACCCACCCATTGGCGGGAGGAACTGTTCCGCATCGATGAGAATTTCTCCGACAAGATGCGCATGTTCGTGCGCTTCACGCACGATTCCTGGAGCCAGATACAGCCCACGCCGACGTGGGGGAATGGGGCGTCATTCCCATTGGTCCAAACCAATTTCGTGGGACCCGGCGTTAGCATGGTGGCCAACCTCGCCGCCAATATTTCCCCCACCCTGCTGAACGAATTTACGTTCAGCTATACCACCGATCACATCTTTCTGAACGCCGTCGGGCCGGTACAACGCCCCTCCACCATGACCATGACCGGTCTCTTCAACAATGGCTTCGGCGGTCTGGTGCCTGCGGTGAACGTAGCCGGGGGAATCAATTACGACACCTCCGGCTTCTCGCTCGACAGCGGGTACTTCCCGTGGAACAACGCGAATCCGACCTACACCTATAAGGACCAGTTGAGCAAGATCATCGGCGATCACAATATGATCTTCGGGGTCTATTTCGTCGCCGCGCAAAAGAACGAAGACAACACCGCTTACGTCCAGGGAATCCTGGGCTTCGACAATACCGCACCAGTCAGCACCGGAAATGCCTTCGCGGATATGTTGATTGGCCAGATCGGCTCATTCTCTCAGACCAACGTACAGACGAAATACTATAACCGCTATAAGATCGTGGAGCCTTATGTGCAGGATGACTGGCGTGTGAACAAGAAGCTCACGTTGAACCTGGGATTGCGCCTAAGTCTGTTCGGCACCTACCGCGAAAAGCTAAAGCAGGCATACAATTTCGATCCGGCTGTTTACAACCTGGCCTCCGCGCCGCAGATCGACGTCAACGGTACAGTCACCGGCCAATCCGGCGCCATCATTCCCAATAGTGGAAATCCTTTTACCGGCCTGGTGCAGTGCGGTGTCGGCGGCGTCCCTGCCGGATGCATGAAAGGTCATCTTTTCAATCCAGCTCCGCGCATCGGTTTTGCTTACGATCCTTTCGGCGACGGCAAGACTGCCATTCGCGGCGGATACGGAATTTTCTTCGAGCACACCAATGGAAACGAGGGCAACACGGAGTCGCTGGAAGGGACCCCGCCGTATGTGCTCAGTTCAACGCAGTACAACGTAACTGGCTTCACCAACATTGGTGGACAAGGCGTGGCGTTTCCGCTGGGCGTGAATTCGATTCCGAGACAGGCTATCTGGCCCTACGTGCAGCAATGGAATTTAAACGTCCAGCGCCAGATCATGACCGGGACCGTGATGACCGTCGCTTACGTGGGCAGTAAAGGTTCGCATCTGTCACTGCAGCGCGACATAAACCAGTTGTTGCCCATCACACAGGCGCAGAACCCCTACCAGCCGGGACAAGCCATGACTCAGGCGGACTGCAACAATGGCACGGTCAACGGCGTCGTGCCTACTGGACCTGCCGCCGCCCAGTTCGCGGTTGCCTGCGGTGCATCGCCGGACCAATACCGGCCGTACCACGGATATGGCTCGATTACTTCACTCGAACCGCAAGCCAATTCGAGCTACAACTCGCTGCAAGTCTCAGTCCGCCGTCACGTGGGCCGGCTGAATTTCGATCTGGCTTACACCTATAGCCATTCACTCGACGATTCCTCGGACCGCTACGATGGAAACTTCGTCGACTCTTACAATCTCCGCCGCACCTGGGCCAGCTCGAATTTCGATCAGCGTCACATCCTGAATCTCGGCTATGTCTACGACCTTCCCTTTTTCACCCAGAAGGGCTGGACGCATACGCTGCTCGGCGGCTGGGAGCTTTCCGGACTTACCACGTTTCAGACCGGCACTCCCTTCAGCCTCAGCGATGGACTTTTCAATGCCGGCGTAGGCAACGGTACGGGAGCGGGTTCGTATCTGGATATCGTGGGCAATCCCTACTCGGCGCCCAGCGTTCCGGCCGGTATTCAAGGCGTCGTCGGACCGCTACTCTTCAATCCGGCGGCGTTTGCCGCGCCGGAAGGCCTGACCTTCGGCAACTCGCAGCGCAATGTCATGAAGAATCCGCCGCGAACCAACTTCGACATGGGTTTGTTCAAGCGTTTCGAGATCCGGGAGGACAAGGCCTTTGAGTTCCGGGCCGAAGGATTCAACGTGTTCAATCACACGCAGTGGAACGGCGTCAACACCGGCACCAGTTGTTTTGGCGGATCCGGTTTCAATGCCGGCGACGCAAGCTGCCTGGCCAATAACAACTTTATGCGGCCCGGCGGCGCCCATAATCCGCGCATTCTCCAGTTAGGTTTGAAGTTTTTGTTCTAGCTTGCAACAACCGGTCGCTTACGCTCGCGGTTCGGTAACGTTCGTTCGTAACCGAACCGCGACCGTGAGGGAGCCGGTGCTTTACGACTTCTCCATCACCAGAACATAATCCTGGAAAATGGGCGGTGCGGGCGGATGCCATTCTTCCGCACCGGTTACCGTGCCGAGATCGGTCTGCTTGCCGCTCACCGGATTCCACCAAAGGGCCCGGTAGCGCACTCCAGGCTCAAGCTGCACGATCTTGTGGTTCACGCTTCCGGTCCGAGGAAAATAAAATATTCTCAGGTCGCCTGGAATCCCGGCCCCATAGGGTTGCATGTAATTCTGCTCCGACCAGTGCGGTTCAATCCATTCCGGGTGCGGCGCCATGCGCCACCACGGATACTTCGCGAGCAGCCCCTTCGCCATGCCGAGTTGCGCGGAGCCGGGTAATTGATAAGCCGTCTGCCAGGGAGTGTCACCCCAGCTTCTTCCATGCGGCGACGCGCCGAATGGCTGCTCGGGAGTATTCACCTGCCAGATGCCGTTCGCTCCATAGGTGTGTCCCGCTGCCCCGCTCAATACGCACGCCCAGAACATGAAACGCTGCACTTCCTGACGGCTGGCTTCCTGAATTCCCTCGTAACAGACCTCGCCATTCACCACCGGCATCGTGGGAACCGCGGCATACGACCGCGTGACCTTGTTCACGGTATTGGGAATGCTCTCGCGATCGGAATGCCCGGTCTGCAACATATCGAAATCCAGCACCGCTGGATCTTCCACCGTGGTTCGCGCGCTTGAGGACGGATGAATGGTGATCGGATTCTTGTTAGCGCTGATGGATCGAACGTATTTCGCGAGTTCCGTCCAGCCGGCCTTCTGCATCGCGGAATCGCGCTCGGGCTGTTTCGAAAGATAGTACGGCATGGTTCCTTCTCCGGCCAGGCACCACACCGCCGGATAGGCGCCCCAGCGGGCTATCAGATAACGCCAATGCCTTTTCATTTTTTCGACGCCGAGAATCGGAAGGTAATAGCCCCAGCAACCGACAATGCATGGCACGATATTGCTTTCCACCAGATGCCGGATGCGCACATCCGCCCGATCGAAATAAGCAGGATTGATTTCGGAGTAGCCTGCATCGTAAGGGAAGCCAGCCTCATTCGCTCCACGCGGATCGCGCTCCGGCATATCGGGGTACAGTCCCGCGACGATCTGCACCACGGTGAATCCCTTACGCTGCCGGTCCGATGCCAGCAGTTGGAAATCTTCGGGCCACCTCAGCCGCTTCACCAATCCCATCCACCAGGTGTCCGCCAGCCAGAAGAAGGGCGTGCCGTCAGCATGTTCGAAGTGACGATGATCGTCGGCTACTCTCAGCGGACCGTGCCGGTAAAGTGGATTGGCGCCAGCATAGGGAGCCGCTACTATCGTGCCCTGCTGATCGTCGAGACCCGTGTTGGAGGGATCTGTGGAAACCGTGCGCCACGTATGTGTCCCGATCTTTGCCGGCGAATATCGGACACGCCAGCTCTGCGCACCGGACCAAAACGCTGGAATCCGCAATTCTACGCCGTCCGGATCGCGCACGATCACGTCCACATCCACGTCTGAAAAAGGATTGCTGTACGACTTCGCGCTAGTGAAGGCCCATTCCACGGGACAGTGCACGGCCGCTTCGATTGACTGGGCCTTCGAGCGGCGCGGCAAACTCAACGCGCTGGCGCCCGCCAGAAATGATCTCCTGCTGAATCGCATCGCCGTGTCCCCTTGCTTACGCGCGGGGCTACATCGAACTGTATCGTACTCCGAATTGTAGCCCCGCGCGTCAGCAAGGGCACATTCGTCGCGTTCCCGAAGTATCCTCCTAAGGTATCGTAGAGTGCGGGAGGCAACACGGTGAAGCCTAGGTTCCTGGTGTCGACGTGTATTATCTTCTGGATTTCCAGCCTCGCCCTGGCGCAGAGTCCGACCTACCAACTCTTCAATCTTGCAGTTCCATCGCCCTTGTTGCCAGGGGCGGTAGTCGCGGCCGATTTTAATGGCGACCACAAGATCGACATTGCGGTTGCCTCGATGGGCGGTTTTCCGAACGATCAGGTCGTGATTTACCTGAACAACGGCGACGGAACATTCCAGCCGCCGAAGAGTTTCGCCGTTGGCACGGCTGTTTTCGCCATGATCGCCGGCGATTTCAACGGAGATGGAAAGATTGACTTGATTACGGGACAAACGGAATCCAAAGATCTCTCGGTCCTGCTGGGAAATGGAGACGGCACGTTCCAGAAAGCGGTCAGTTATCCAGCCGGTGGTGCGGTGGGTGGCATCGTGGCTGCAGATTTCAACGGCGATGGCAAGCTCGACCTTGCTGTCTCCAATCAATCGCCAGGCTCGCTTTCTATATTGCTTGGACATGGAGACGGCACTTTTGGAGCCGCTTCCACTCAGTCCTTAGGCATGGCGCTGGTCGGAATCACCGCGGCCGACTTCAATGGAGACGGCAAGCTAGACTTGGCGATCGCGGATAACAACAGCACCGTCTGGCTGCTGCTAGGCGCTGGCGATGGAACTTTCGGAACTCCCCAATCCATCGCTCTTACGGGCACGCTTGTAGGAATTGCCTCCGGCGATTTCAACAGAGACAAGCACGCCGATCTTGCGGTAGCTAACCTTAACGCCGCTAGCGTGTACGTGCTGCTTGGAAAAGGCGATGGCACTTTCCAGCCAGCCACCAGTCTGGCGGCTGGACGAGGCGCATTCGCGGTCACTCTCGGCGACTTCAACTCCGATGGCAAATTGGATATCGCCGTCGCGAATAACTTCGAAGTTCCGTTGCAGAACGACGTATCGCTGCTGCTCGGAAATGGGGACGGCACATTTGCAGCCGCGATTCCATTGGGCGCTGGAAACAATGCCGTTGGTGTTGTGGCCGCCGACTTCACCGGTAACGGGAAGTTGGATCTGGCAGTCGCGAACAACGGCTCTCCGTTCGCTTCGCTCCTTATAAATGGCTTTCCCAAGGGATTGTCATCGTTCACAAGCGTTTCGGCGGCAGACGGGAGTCCTGGTCTGGCGCCGGAATCCCTGGTCTCCGCTCACGCTCCTGGCATCTCAGGCTTCGGTGGTTCCGCCGGCCTGCCGGTTCCGACTACGCTGGCCGGACTTATGATTAACGTCCAGGACAGCGAAGGCGTCTCGCGGCTAGCGCCTTTATTGTTCGCTTCGCCTGCACCCAGTCAAATCAATTTTCAGATCCCAGCCGGCACGCATGCGGGCGCGGCCACGCTCACCATCCTGAACGGAACAGCGCCAGCGATGGTGGAATACGTCACCATCACCGCCGTAGCTCCGTCTCTTTTCAGCGCGGATTCCAGCGGGACGGGACCTGCGGCAGCCACCGCCGTCAGCGTGAGCGGTTCGAATGTGCAGACTCCAGTGGCCGTATACCAATGCGAACTGGTTTGCTCAACAGTGCCCATCGTTCTAAGCGCGAATGCGCAGGTGGTAGTTTCTTTTTTCGGCACGGGAATTCGAGGCGCAGGAGGTGCGTCCAGCGTCAGTTGCACCATCCATGGAGTTAGCGTTCCTGTGCAGTTTGCGGGGCCGCAGCCGGCGTTTCTCGGCCTCGACCAAATCAATGTCGCCTTGCCGCTCTCGTTGAAAGGCAGCGGCCAATCCGAAGTCATCGTGACGGCCGAGGGCCATGCTTCCAACGCCGTTCTAATCAACATTCAGTAATTATGGCTGCGATCGTCTGTCTGCTGCGTGCCGTCAATGTAGCCGGACACAACATGGTCAAGATGGATGCACTCCGTGAACTCTACGAGTCGCTAGGTTTGCGTGGCGCACAAACTTACGTCCAGAGCGGGAACGTCGTTTTCCGCACCGATGCCAAGGATCTGATTCGTCTCCAAAAGCGAATCGAAGACGCGATCGAAAAGAGCTTTGGATTTCGCACCGGGGTCATGCTGCGTTCCTCGGCGGAACTAAAAGACGTCATCCGTCGAAACCCCTTTGCGAAACGACCTGGGATTGAGCCGAACAAACTGTTGGTCAGTTTCCTAACCGGCGAGCCGGACGCGGAGTCAAAAGAGAAGATCGTTCAGCTCAAGTTTGGCCCCGAGGAAATGTATCTCGACGGCCGNNTACTCGAGAGAGCGCTGAAGGTGTCCGGTACCGCCAGAAACTGGAACACAGTGACCAAATTGCTGGAGATGGCCGAGAATCTATAACTCCGTGCTAGCTTGAGTCCATGGCCCGGCGCTGGCTCCTCTGGATCGCTGCCCTGGCCGCGATCGTTTTCCTGCTCATCCCTCCGCTTCACCACGGTTGGACTCACGTCGAGACCGATTTCCCCAACTACTACACCGCCGCGAGGATGTTCAGGCAACGCCTTCCTCTGCGCGACCTGTACGACTGGACTTCGTTTCAGCGCCAAATGAACTACGCCGGCTGGGGCCTGCAGCTTGGGGGCTATGTTCCGCACACACCGCTGACCGCGCTCCCGGTGGTGCCGCTCGCAGGTCTCGCTCCCATGACCGCCAAGCGCGTCTGGCTCGCGCTGAGCCTGCTATTTCTCGCCGCAGCAATTTGGATACTGGCCAGGCTCACTCATCTTCCGGTGCCCGGCTTGATCATTCTGGCGCTCGCGGGTCACAACGCGATGGCTGGAAACTTTGAGCTCGGCCAGTATTATTGTTTCCTTCTGTTCCTGATGACAGTAAGTTTCTGGGTGCTACTCAGGCGGCGCGAGTTTTCCGCGGGCTTGTTGCTCGGCGCCATCTTCATTCTCAAGCTGTACGCCGGACCATTTCTTTTCTACTTCGCGTGGAAGCGACGCTGGCGGCCGCTAGCGGGGATGCTGGTGGCAGGCGTGGCCCTGTCGCTCTGCTCCATCGCGTGGTTTGGCTGGAAGGACCATCTCTTCTACCTCACCGACGTTCTCCCGCGCGCGGCAGCCGGCGAACATATGGATCCTTACGCCGCCGGCATGCCGACCATCTTGAATATGCTGCGCCATCCGTTCGAGGCCGAGCCGGAGTTGAATCCGAGCCCGCTCCTCAACGCCCCAGCTCTAGTGTTTTTTCTGCAACCGCTGGTGACGTTGGCAATCCCGGTCTTCTGCCTGATCGCGATCCCTCGCAACACAAACCTTACGCCCACCGAACTAGCCTGGTTCCTGATCATGCTGGTCCTGGTCTCGCCCAGCCGCGCGTTCTACGTCACAGTAATCCTGCTGCTCCCTATTGCGCTGCTGCTCGAGAAAGCCGACCTTCGCCGCAAGGTCTGGTTAATCGCCGCCTATCTTCTGGTCACCATCACGCTTCCATCCGCCTGGGAACCGTTTTTCCCAACCGTGTGGGTTCTGCTCGCCGTCTACATCGCTCTCGGAATCCCCTGTTGGCGCAATCTTCGCCCATCGATCGCCGCGCTCGCCGCAATCGCCATCATCGTTGCGTCGGCGATCTCGGCGTCGCGCCGCATGGCCAGCTACCATCGCGAGCCGCCTCAGAAATTCGAGCGTGTCGCCTTCGAAAAAGACGCCATCTATTCAGCCACTCCCACGGTTTCTTCCGACGGAGTTGTATACGAATCGATCGCCGAGAATCGCTACCTGTTGAAGCATTGGAATCACGCGAGCATCGAGATTTTCCCGTTTGAGGGACAGGCCTTCCATCCCTCCGTCGCCGTGGAGGGCGGCCCAATCTATTTCGAACTCGTTTCCGGCGGCCACTCCCAGATCATGGTCTACGATCGGGAAAACAAAGCAATCAGCCAATTAGTTTCTTCCGGCTTCGAACCCACGCATCCAGCGATATCTCCAGACGGCCGCCTGCTTGCCTTTATCGGGCTGCATCGAATTATTATCTACAGCAACGGCGCCGAGGGCGCCCTTGATGGTCCCACACCGGTCCACGATGTGGCGTGGTTTCCGGACAGCGCAAGAACGGTTTATTCCGCGGGACCGTCCGGTAGCTCTCAAATTTTCGCCACCGTCTCCGCCGGAGCCTGGGAACAACTCACGCGCGATGCCGGCGATCACACCGAGCCAGCCATCTCGCCCGATGGAAATTGGCTGGCCTTTACGCTCGCTCGCGGTGGCACGCGCCAGATCTGGATGCAAAATCTCGCCACAGGGAAACCGTATCAATTGACCGAAGGGGCTTGCAACAGCTTCTCGCCGGCCTGGGAGCCGGATTCCCGCGCATTGGTTTTCGCCTGCGATTGCCAGCGTGGCATCGGACTGCCAGCTTTGTTCCGGGCGCGCCTGGATTCGGTGGTTCACTAAGTGGCTCGTCGCTCACCCCGGCGCCCAGGAATCAAACGCCGCCTTGGCGATTCGTGCAATGATTCTGTCTCTCGTCTCCTGGTCGCGAGTGCTGCCTCTCACGTAGACCGCGATTGCAAGCCGTCCCGCGCCCTTCGGCAGCATGATCACGCCCACGTCGTTCGTGCTGCCGTTCAAACCCGCAACCGTCGAAGTGGTGCCTGTCTTGTGGGCGACTACTGTGCCGGCGGGCAGCAATCCCTTAATCCGATCGGGGCCCGTGGTCGTCGCTTTCAGGATCTCCACCAAGCGTGCGGTCAAGGCCTCCGAGAGCAATTCGCCCCGGAAGGCCCGGACCAGTAGCTGGATGGTTCCATTTGGCGTGGCCGTATCGCGAGGATCGTCCAAGAATCGGCGCATCGCCCGGAGACGTTCGGCCGGTGTGATCTTCGCCGTCAGTTCGTCGAACATACCGGGCGTCCATTCAGAGACCGGTGGAATGTTGGTCACTCCGGCAGCATCCAGATTGCACCGCCGCTCGCTGCGATCCACTCGCATACCATCGATATGCCACTGGCGAAACCGTGCGGCCATTCCCGCGCCGCCCATCCGAAACAGAGTTTGGACGGCGGTGTTGTCGCTTTTGGTGATCATCAATTCCAACAATTCATTCAGCGGGAAGCTCTTCTCCTTCGGCCAGCGTTCCGCCACTTCGCTCACGTCCGGAACTACGTCCTCGAGCGGGATTTCGATACTGTCTTTGAGAGACAGCTTCCCTTCGCCTACCATCGCCAGAATGTTCATCGCGATCGGCAGTTTGCAAACGCTCGCCATCGGAAAGTGCTCGTCGCCGCGCAGGCTGGCCCGTTTGCCGGATTCGATGTGCAATGCAGCAGCGCCCACCATGCCGTCCGTTTCGGTGGCGATCTGCTTCCATCGCTCGACGACGTTCCCCCGAGACCCAGCTCTGACCAACCCAGCCGCAGCAAACATCAGGCATTCCCGTCGAGAAACAACCACGACCAATTTTACCGTCGTCTGCCTGTCGGCTCACGTTGGCACTCTTGACCGATCTGGCTCGATGGCTGGTTAAACTTGCGCGGTCCGCATTCGCCGAGATCGACGATTTTGTGTCATTCGGAAATCGCGACTCTCACCCTCAGAACGTCGCCATCGGCGCACCGATCCCGAAGGTAGGGTGGATGAACGGAACCACTCCTTGCTAGACTTGACCGGTCCCCAATTTGGATTCATGGTTGAGAGAATAGTCAGCTCACCAGTCTCGCTCCGCGAATGAATCGCGATGGTGTCGTGGATGTCGCCTTCAAGCCACTCGACGGAATTTCATGCCATGCGGGACGCAGCACCTTGGGATTTCCACATCGGCCGTGCTCTCGGCTTGTTGCGCGGTCAGCGCGAAGACCAAGGGGACTAGAGGCAACATACTCAAAATCTTACACCCCAGAATCGACCTGATTCCACCACGATCTCCACGCTGAAGTGTTGCACTTTTACCACATACGAAACTTTACAAAGCTTTTTAAATCAAAAGGGTAGCGGGATGTGTTACTCACTGCTAGAATGGAACGTTTAGTTTGCAAACAAAGCTAATACCGTGGCTTTCACGAGCCGGCCCCGAGGAGGCGTCTGTGCGATTTGAAACCACCCTGCAACGTCCCGCCGAGGCTCGTGGAATCGGCCTGCATAGTGGCGTTCCGGTTTCTATCCGCATTCTTCCAGCGCCGCCGTCCACGGGCATTGTTTTCGTCCGCACGGATCTCGACAACTTTCCCATCCCCGCCAGCTGGCGCTACGTCGCGCGGGTGAGTTACGCCACCAGTTTGATGCGGCAAGGCGTGCTGATTTCCACCACCGAGCATTTGCTCAGCGTGTTTTACAGCATGGGCGTCGACAATGCGTATGTTGAGATCGACAATCTCGAAGTGCCCATCCTGGACGGCAGCGGCCGCCCTTACGTTGACCTTCTTCGCGCCGCGGGATTGAAGTCCTATCGGAGACGCAAGCGCTTCCTGCGAATCCGCCGGCCGGTCACCGTCGAAGCCGGCTCAAAGCGCATCTCGATTTTACCGTCCGACCGATTTCTGCTCACTTGCGATGTCTTCTACGATCATCCGTTGATCGGACACCAGGCGCTCGACATGGAAGTGACGCCGGAACGTTATGCCGAGGAGATTGCGCCGGCGCGCACCTTTGGATTCGCTCACGAGCTGGCTCAGATGCGCGATATGGGACTGATTCGCGGCGCTTCGCTTGAGAACGCGATCTGCTTCGATCGCGAAACCGCGCGCAATCCCGAAGGTCTCCGGTTTCCGGACGAATGTTGCCGGCACAAAGCCCTCGATCTGATCGGCGACCTGGCTCTGATCGGCAAGCCGCTGCTCGGCCACGTGATCGCTGAACGGGCCGGACACGCCATGCACGCCGCGCTGGTGGCTCGCATCATGTCCGATCCGTCGCTGTACGAAATCCTGAGCTTCGATCAATTAGCCACTCGAGTGGCGCACGCCCTGGTATCGTAAAAAGGTTTCTGGTTTCTCGTTTCTGGTTTCTGGTTGCTAACACAGCGGCATCGCGCTTGAGATCGGGACCAGCGATGAACGAGAAACGAGAAACGAGAAACGAGAAACGGGTTTTTTCCTGTAACCCGGCCAGCCTTGAAAGACACCAATGAATAGCGGCATGTTATTCTTAAGCCAGT
>PMUN01000009.1 GCA_003166875.1 Bryobacterales bacterium
ACAGACGGTCTCTGAGTAGTAGGGACGCGGCGGTCATACTCGAACTGGTTCGTGGTCGGCCAGATAGCGGTCCAATTCCAGCAAGCCGGCCGCTGAGCCGACTTCATAGAAGCGCTCGGTCACTTCGTAACCTGCCAACTGGCCGTCGAGACTGAGCTGGTGCAGGAGCGCGGCAAGATCGAAGACCTCGGAGGATGCGTCGGCGAAGTAGCTCATACCGGGCGCCTGGTTTTTGTCGTATAAAACCACGCGCCCGTCTGCGTAGATTGGTTGCTCCGATTCCAGCGGCCTTCGTTCCGAAGCACGGTCATCAACGCGGGCAGATGGCTGGCTTCAAAAGCCTGCCAGAAGAACATCGGGCGGGATTAGCAATTCGCCAGCGACAGGGATTTAGCCGCTTGCTGCGCGATAAATCGCGCGCCGGAAGCTTCAATTCTAGTGACGCGAAAATTCGACTATCACAAATTCGTTCACGCTTTCCGGGTGCGCCCGATACCCCCGGCTTTCCATATGTCTGGTCATCCAAGGCGTGAGGCCGGAATCGGATTCCGTCAGAAGGAAGACGATGGGTTGGGCGCTCAGCTTTGCCGTTTTCTCCTCAATGAAACGTTCGACATCGGGGAAGAACTGGTAGGGTAGGGGAATCACCGGATTCGCAATCGGATAGGCGGCTAACGGTGCAAACAGCGGACTATTCTTCGGGTCCTCAGTCTTCCAGTTGCCGAACTCTGCGTGGGCGAAGCCGCTGGTGACGAAAACCGGGGCGCTCGAAGGCTTCTGGGCCAGCAAGCCCAACGGTTCGCGCCAACTGAGAGGCGATTCGCGGAACGCGGACAACAGCGTGGCTGGATGCAGCACGTTGGCGGCGAAGATCGCGAGCATGCAAATGGTACGTGCCCGCAGGGTCCCGATCCCACAGACCGCCCAAGCAATGATCAGGACTATCGCCGGCAGGGTAAACAGGAGATATCGGCTGGCGAATATGGTATTCGCGGTGAATCGCGACACCACGAAGAACAGCGTCGGAGCCACCAGCAGCCACGCGGCTAGCAAGCAGGCGACTGGGCTGGGGATGCGAACCGGGCTCCATTTTAGCTTGCGCATCGGCACCAGGAGCAGCGCCAGGGCGGCACCCAATGCCAGCGCCAACAGAAGCGTCGGAGGAAAAACCAGTTGGAACCATTGTTTGATCTCCGGCGGAGTTGATTGGAAGTCCACTTTCTGTTGCGCTGTGTTCCGGAGGCTGCCCAGGATCAAGAGAAGGCTCAGGGGTATCGCTGCCGATACGGTGGCAGGCAAGCTCCAACGGACACGAGTCCCGCACCACCGGCTCGATAATAGATATGCCGCCTGAATCAGCAGGATGAATCCAAACACATAGTGAAGGTGTACTGTGAGAATTGACGCCAGCAGACACAAAGCGGCGTTCCCCTTTCCGCCTTCCCGCTGCCATTCCAGCAAATACCGGAAGCTTATCAGGGAGGCGGCCAGAGCCAACCCATAGGGTCGGGCATTTGTGGCAAAGGACATGACGTCCGGGGCACAGACGAAGGGAACCAGGGCATACCATCCGGCTTCCTTGGCGATCAGTAACTCAGCCAGGCGTTTCACTTGCCACCCAGCAATTGCCACTGCCACAAAAGAAGGGACTCGCAGCGCTACTTCCTGCCAAGGGCCGTGCACGACGAAGAAAGATTCCAGGATCGAGTAGAGGATGGATTGACCCGGCCAGTTCCACGTGTGTTCGATGGCAGCCCGCCAGCCATCGGAGGACATCCAATAGGTAGCGGTCTCGTCAGTCCAGAAACCCCAGCGCAGCCGTGGCAGCCAACCAAGGAGCACCGCCAGGCATGTCAGTACTAGAATCGGCGTGCGCGCCGCTACAACAGAGGTGTGCTCGGCGGCCGCCGCAGAATGGACTACGGGCGAGGCTAGAGCCAGATTACTCATATTATCAGTTCGGCCTTCACATGGGAACTCCTTATAGAGCCGGGGGGGTTAGGCATTCAGATGGGAGCTAATATCTCAATCGCCTAGGCGCTCCTGCTCGCCTTGAGTTCAGCCGATATGCCTGTAGCAGAGTATCCAATGCTCGGTTTTAGTCTACTTTCTGAATCCTACTATCTCGCGCGGAGTTCGGGGTTCCTGAGCACGAGCGTGGGACGGCGCCTTTTTCTGAGTTCCTATTTCGTCTACAAGCGGCGCTTGGAGGATACTTACTCGGCGCTGATAGAGAATAGGCCGGAACTCTTTCGCGGGGGGCACATCCTGGATGTTGGGGCTAACGTAGGATATTGCTCGGTGCTCTTCGCCGGCGCGACCGATGCCGGACAAAAGGTGTACGGCTTCGAGCCCGAACCTTTCAACTTCGCGTTGCTCAAACAAGTGCTGCGTCAACGAGGGTTGAACGGCAGAGTGGTTGCGACGCGTACCGCAGTGGGAAACGCGAACGGGACTGTGCGGCTGTGGCTAAACCCCCGGCATCACGGAGACCACCGGATTTTTACCGATGCCCTCGTGGGCGAAACCGTAGAGGTGCCAGTGGTCTCGATCGATTCCTTTGTCGAACGCGAGAGTGTTCACCCGGTCCGGTTCATCAAGATCGACGTACAGGGTTACGAGCCCGCAGTGTGCGAGGGAATGGGCCGGACGCTGGCGGCCAATCCGGATTGTGTCGTGTCGCTCGAGTACATGCCTGCGGCGCTGCGGGAGCAGGGTTACGATCCCCGAAAGTTGGTCGAGTGGTTTGAGTCTCGCGGGTACAACGCGCACTCCGTGTTGCGTGGGGGCAAGTTGAAGCCCGGAGTTCCGAAAAACCTGCGGGAGGACGAATGGCTGGACCTGCTTTTCGCCAAAGGGGCTCTCGCGTAAACCGCCTATGACCGAGTTCCTTCGCCGGACCCTAGCCCATACCCTGACGGCCGATCAGGACTTACACCTGGACAATCCTGAAACGACTGATCTTCACAGGGCGATTATCCAGAGCAAGCCGTTTCTCAAACGCATTTACGAGGAATGGTACACGCTCTTGGCGCAATGGCTGCCGGGCGGCTGTGGTCTAGTTGTAGAGTTAGGGTCCGGAGCTGGATTCTCAAGTGAGTTCCTGCCGGGATTGCTCACTTCTGAAGTTTGCTTCTTCCGTAGCGTCCACATCGTTTTCGACGGCCAAGTGATGCCGTTCCGCGACGCCAGCTTGCGCGGCATCACTATGGTCAACGTCCTCCATCACGTGCCAGACGTGCGGCTGCTGTTTGCGGAAGCGTCGCGGTGCCTGAAGCCAGGCGGGCGCGTAGTGGCGATTGAGCCCTGGGTCTCCACCTGGTCGCGTTGGGTCTACACCAATCTGCATCATGAGCCGTTTGACGCCAAGAGGGAAGAATGGGCGTTTCCCAAAGGCGGCAGGCTGTCAGCGGCCAACGGAGCCTTGCCCTGGATCGTGTTCGAGCGCGACAGGCGGCGCTGGGAGGCGGAGTTTCCCGATTTGCGAGTCAAGATGATCCGGGGCATTATGCCTTTCCGCTATCTGATATCGGGCGGAATCGCAACGCGCAATTTAATGCCTTCTTTCTCCTTTCCCGTTTTGCGTAAAGTTGAGCGCCTCCTGGACCCCTTCATCCGTAGCCTAGCGATGTTCGCTCTGATCGTAATCGAACGCCGTTAATTGGTTCGCGCGGGCCTAATGTTAACTGCGAAAGGCGACGATTCATCTCTAGCGGAAGTGGGCTCGCCCGGAAAGGACCCCATGGGGACTTCATACCAAGGTACGGTTAGCGAACTTCAACCTGCGATTGCGAAGCCGCTGGGGGACGAAAGGACGGCCAAGTTTGCCGCGTACACCGAGGAGCGCCGGCGCTATTGGACTAAGTTCGCAAGGACGCTGCCGCGATGGGAGAGATCTCGAACCGGGTACCAACAGCGGCTGGTCGAGATCTACTCGTTCCTCATCGCACCGGGGATGCGCGTGCTTGAGATCGGCTGCGGACGCGGGGATTTGATTGCCGGACTGAAGCCTTCCTACGGAGTTGGCGTAGACTTTTGCCGCGCAATGCTCGATCTGGGTCACCAACGCAATCCCGGTTTGAATTTTGTGGAAGCGGATGCGCACACCTTCGACCTGGGTGAAACGTTCGACTACATCATCGTTGCGGACCTGGTCAATGATCTCTGGGACATCCAACAGGTGATGGAGCGGATCGCTCGCCATTGCCATCCCGGAACCCGCGTCATCTTGAACGTCTATAGCCGGCTCTGGGAGGTCCCGCGACGCATAGCGGAAGCGGCGGGAATCGCGAAGCAGCTGCTAACGCAGAACTGGGTGGTCGTCGAGGACCTGCGCAATTTGCTCTATCTCTCGAACCTGGAACTGATTCGCCAAACCCATGAGATTCTGTGGCCTTTCTGGGCTCCCGGGCTCAAGGAGCTGGCCAACCGGTATTTGGTAAAGCTCACGCCTTTCCGGTGGCTGGCGATGTCGAACATCCTAATCGCCCGTCCCATGGCGGCACCTGTCTGGCAGGAGCCTGTAGTCACTGTCGTAGTGCCCGCTCGGAATGAGGAGGGAAATATTCCCCAGATTGTTGACCGGGTTCCTCAAATGGGTGCGGGGACCGAGTTGATTTTCGTGGAGGGAAACTCGACCGACGACACTTGGGGCGCGATTCAACGGGAACTTGCCCTCCGCCCGGGGGTGCGGGCCAAGGCGTTCAAACAGTCCGGAAAAGGGAAAGGTGACGCCGTCCGCAAAGGGTTCCAGGAAGCCAGTGGCGACGTGTTGATGATCCTCGATGCCGATCTAACGGTGGCACCGGAGGACCTGCCTCGCTTCTATGAAGCCTGGCGCTCGGGACATGCCGAATTTGTCAACGGTGTCCGCCTCGTATACCCCATGGAAGATCGGGCCATGCGGTTTTTCAACCACGTGGGCAACAAGTTCTTTAGCCTTGCATTCAGCTGGCTGCTCGGCCAGAACATCAAGGATTCGCTGTGTGGCACCAAGGTGCTAAGCAGGCAGCACTATCGCATGATTGCCGCGAACCGGTCCTATTTCGGTGAAATTGACCCCTTCGGAGATTTCGACCTACTGTTTGGAGCCGCCAAGTACAATCTGAAGATCGTCGACCTGCCAGTGAGATACCAGGAGCGCGTGTGGGGCGAAACCAACATCCGGCGCTGGAGCCATGGCATGCTGCTGCGGATGATCGTCAAAGCTACCAAGAAAATCAAGTTTGTCTAAAGGGGATCGAACGAAAAAGGCGCTTGTCTCCGGATCACCTTGGCACGTTTCGAAGGCGCCCGTCGATGGATTTTTGGCGCGTGCCCTTGGGATTCTAACCATGACACCGTTGAGGCATCGCAGGCGCAGGCGTTGACAACTGCGGTACGGTCGCGGTTCGGTAGGGACGCGGCGGTCATACTCGAACGGGTTCGCGGTCGGCCAGATAGCGGTCCAATTCCAGCAAGCCGGCTGCGGAGCCGACTTCATAGAAGCGCTCGGACACCTCGAAACCTGCCAACAGGCCGTCGAGACTGAGCTGGTGCAGGAGCGCCGCAAGATCGAAGGCCTCGGATGGCGCGCCCGCGAAAAGCTGACGCGTGAAGGCTAGCAGGCCGTAGTCGATGTAGCTCATACCGGGCGCTTGATTTTTGTCGTATAAAACCACGCGCCCGTCTTTGTAGATAACGTTGCTCGAATCCCAGCGGCCTTCGTTTCGAAGCACGGTCATCAACGCGGGCAGATGGCTGGCTTCAAAAGCCTGCCAGACTGGAGCGAACCTCACCGGCAAAAACGAATCGCCGTAGATCACTAGGAACGATTCATCCAACACGCCTTGCTCGAACGCTAGCCGCAACGCTCCGCCGGTACCGCGCAACCGCTCGCCTTCGTCCACCCAACGAATGGATCGAACCGGACACGGTTCCATGGCCCAGTAGCGGCGAATCAAATCTCCACGGTGTCCGATGCAATAGACCACTTCGCTGACGCCTTGCGCCGCCAGCCAGTGGAGTTGGTGATGAGCGAATGGCCGTCCGCGCACGGGCAATAACGTTTTGGGGCAGGTGTCGGTTAGAGGACGCATTCGCGTTCCCAAACCGCCCGCCAGTATCACGCACTGCATTAGGTTCCGTTGAAGACGCGGTCCACTGGTGACCGAGCCCAAGCGTTCACACGAGTGTGAAC
>PMUN01000039.1:0-5604 GCA_003166875.1 Bryobacterales bacterium
CACGAGATCCGCACGCCGATGAACGGCGTACCTGGCATGGTCCAATTGTTACTCGGAACAGAGCTCACTCCCGAGCAACGGCGATACGCCACTGTGGCCCTGACTAGCGGACGGGCTATGCTGGCTCTCATCGCCGATATCCTGGATTTTTCTAAGATCGAGGCGCGCAAGATCACCCTCGAGAAACGCCGCTTCGACCTGCGCCAGACGGTGGAAGAGGTCGTCCAGCTTCTCAGTGTCCAGGCCATTGCTAAGGGGCTTCATTTCCAGTCACGCGTGGCGCCTGAAGTTCCACAGTTCCTGAATGGCGATGCCTCCCGCTTGCGCCAGATATTGACCAATCTCGTCGCCAATGCCATTAAGTTCACCGAGCGCGGAGAAGTATCGCTCGATGCGGCACTTGATGGTAAGGCTGCTCGCATGGCAACGGTTCGTTTCACCATAACCGATACGGGAATCGGGATACGGCTGGATCAATCCGCGGCGCTATTCTCGCCCTTCGTGCAAGCCGATGAATCCACGACACGAAAGTACGGCGGCACGGGGCTGGGCTTGGCTATCTCGAAGCAACTGGCCGAGTTAATGGGGGGAAGCATCGGCGTCGACAGCCGGGAAGGCCAAGGGTCCAGCTTCTGGTTCACGGCGGTTTTCGAAGTGGCCGCTCCCAGCCAAAAGCTACCTGCGAGCGAGCCTCGGGATCAGCGCCTTAGCGCGCCGGCCGGCCCCACGCGCACGGTCCGTGAGGCGCGAATCCTGTTGGCCGAAGACAATGCCACCAATCGGGACGTGGGTCTGGCGCAACTTCAGAAGCTCGGATACAAGGCCACCGCAGTCACCAATGGCGCCCAGGCCGTCCAAGCGGTGATCGAAGGGAATTTCGACCTGGTTCTGATGGACTGCGAGATGCCAGTGATGGACGGCTTCGAGGCAACGCGTCGGATCCGAGCTTCCATTCATCCGGCTATTCCAATCATCGCCGTTACGGCCGACGCGATGCCGGCCGATCGGGATCGATGCCTTCGCGAGGGGATGAACGACTATATCTCGAAACCGGTGGAACTCGATCGGCTTGAGGAGGTGCTTGCCAAGTGGCTAGCGGCGTCCGGCCCTGCTGACGCCGTACGGGTTCACGGCCAGCACACAGTCTTCGATGTGGAGGGTCTGCTGCGGCGCTTGAGGGGAGATCGGGAACTGGCCAGCATCACACTCAAAGGGTTTCTGCAGGATGTTCCGTCCCAATTGAACAATTTGCGTATGCGGCTGGATGAATCCGACGCCCGTGGCCTTCGCTTGCAGGCGCATGCGCTTAAAGGAGCGGCAGGTACGGTTGCGGCGGAAGGCCTGCGCGCGATCGCGCTCGAAATGGAACGGACCGCGGCCGCCGGGCAATTGGAACCTTGCGGCGAGCTGCTTCCCCGCGCGATCGAGGAATTCGCGCGATTCAGAACCACTCTCGAGCGGGCCGGATGGGTCGGCTCCAGTGACAACACTGCCGTTGAGGAGAACAAGCAATGATCAATCTTGACGACGAACTGGCTAAGGACTATCTGGCCGAGTGCGTCGAGCATTTGGGCGCCATTGAGACCGACCTTCTGGTCATCGAAAAGAGTGGCGCCGCCATCGATGGGGAACTGGTAAATGGTGTCTTTCGGGCCGTGCATTCCATCAAAGGCGGAGCTGGTTATTTTGAGCTGGTGAAGGTCCGTGAGCTTGCGCACCAGTTGGAAGACGTGCTGGCTCTCATCCGCTCCCGCAAAATGGTTCCCACGCCGGACCGTGTGCGCGTTATGCTGCGCGCCGCTGACCGCCTACGCGAACTGGTCCAGAACGCCGCCGAAAGCAACCAGGCTGACATCGCCGATATCCTGTCCGCACTTGGCTGGTTACTCGCGCATCACCAGGCCGCCGCGGCAAAAAGCAGCGCTTCCGCCTCTGAGGTGCACCCAAGCCCCAAGCAAGTGCGGGTGCTTCTGGTGGAGGACGACTTTGCCAGCCGCCTCTTACTGCAGACCTTCCTTTCTCGTTATGGCGAATGTCACGTCGCGGTTAACGGCAAGGAAGCAGTGGAGGCGGTTCGCTTGGCCTTGGAGCAAGGACAGAAATATGATTTGATCTGCATGGACATCATGATGCCCGAAATGGATGGACGCGAAGCGGTTCGGCAAGTGCGGGTTCTGGAAGAATCCCGCGGCATCCTCTCCAGCTCTGGCGCGAAGATCGTCATGACGACAGCCGTGGAAGACATCAAGGAAGTGATCCAATGCTTCCAGGAGCTCTGCGATGCATACCTCATGAAGCCCATCGATCTGGGCCAATTGCTCAGCCTGATGAAGTGCTATCAACTGGTCGCGTAGCGCAAAATGGCCCAACAACCGGCTTCCTAACGGTCGCGGTTCGGTAACACTCTCGAAAACATGAGGCATCTTTGAAGAACCGCGAGCGTAAGCGACCGGTTGGCATGCGAAGATAGAAAAGCGTTGAGAAAACGAATCTACTTTGCCCTACTCTGGATCGCGTTAATCCCGCACCCGGGTGCCTCCGCGGCCAAGAAGCGCTTGCTCGCCATTGGCGAGGAAAAAGGATACCGCCATGAATCGGTCTCGCACGCGCTCGCTACCATTGAACGTCTGGGCCGGGAATCTGGATTGTGGGACACTACCATTCGAACTGACAGCGAAGCCCTGACGAAGAAAAAGCTGGAATACAACGCCAAGAACCTGAACGATTTCGACGCCGTTCTTTTCTACACGGGGGGCACGCTCGAAATGGACGATCAGAAGAAAGCCGATTTTCTATCATTCGTCCATGACGACGGCAAGGGCTTCATCGGCATACACAGCGCCGCCATCACGTTTACGGACTGGCCGGAGTACGGCGACATGATCGGCGGCTATTACGATGAGCATCCCTGGGGGACTTTTGACGCGCCGATCCTGGTGGAAGATCCCTCATTCCCTGGCATGCGGCAATGGCCCTCTGCCTTCGTGTTTAAGGACGAGATCTATCAGATCAGGAATTTCTCGCGCGATAAGGTCCGCGTGCTGATGCGGCTGGATGCGAACAAGCTGGATCTTTCGAACCCGCGCGTCCATCGGAAGGATCGGGATTTTGCGGTAACGTGGGCCAAGATGTACGGCAAGGGCCGGGTGTATTATTCCACGCTCGGGCACCCCGTCGAGAATTGGGATCGGCCGGAAATGCAGACCATGTACCTGGAAGCAATCAAGTGGGCGATGGGTCTGGCGGATGCCGATGTCACGCCACGCCCCGCGCCGTAACGGAATATGTTGACACGCAGAACATTCGCCCGAACTATCGCGGCTGGAATCGGCGCCACGGGAGCAACTGCGCTGGCCGCCCCTCGGTTGAGAATCGGAATCGGTACCTACACCTATCACAGCTATTCTCTAGATGACATGATCGCCAGGCTCACTGCGCTGCACATCACGGAGATCGAAATGTCGCGCGGCGAGTTCATGTTGATGAAGCCGCCCACGGATGAAATGTGCCAGGCTGCAAAACGCAAATTCGACCAACGTGGGATTCGTTGCGTCTCGTACTATACAGCTACCATCAAGAATGATCAGGATCTGGATTATGCCGTGCGTTTCGCCGCCTTGTTGGGCTCGCGGAATATTTCAGGCGACGCGACGGGCGACATGTTAGAGAAAATCGACGTGCGCTTCTCGCGCGAGGGCCTGACGTTCGGAATTCACAACCATTACTTCAAGCAGAAATTTGCTTATGAGAGCCCGGAGGACGTGCTAAAAGCGCTAGCCGGCCGATCGAAAACGATGGGCGCCACGCTGGATATCGGGCACATCGCTTCCTGCGGGTACGACAGCGTCGATGCAGTCCGGAAGTTGGCGCCCTATCTGAAAATGGTGCATTTGAAAGATGTGGCGGCATCGGGCGGGGAAGACAATGTTTTGCTGGGTCAGGGCATCGCCAAGATTCCGGCGGTCATGGAGGAACTGCACAAAGTGTCCTATCGCGGGCTTTGTGCCATCGAGTACGAAAAGGAAGGCGATATCGACTCGGACGTCGCGCGAGAAGTGGAGTTCGCCCGCAAACTGGCATGATGAGAAAGATGCTGCGATTATTAACGGTTCTGACCGTTGGGTTTTCCGCGCTAGCGCAATCAGCGCATCCGATTTTGGCCATCGGGTCCCAGGCGCCGGACTTTTCACTCTCCGGCGTTGACGGCAAGATTCACAAACTCAGCGATTACGCAGCCAGCCCTGTCCTCGCGATCGTATTCATGTGCAATCACTGCCCGATCGCCTCCATTTACGAACAGCGAGTCCAAAAGCTTGCGGATGAATACGGGCCGAAAGGCGTAGCCGTGGTGGCCATTCAGCCCAACGATCCGGACGCGATTCGCGTGGATGAGCTGGATTCAGCCGACACCAGCGACAGTCTGGACGAAATGAAGATTCGGGTGCAATACAAGCACCTGCGTTATCCCTACCTCTACGATGGCGAAACGCAGGCCGTCGCTCGCGCGCTTGGTCCGCAAGCCACGCCGCATGTTTTTGTGTTCGACCGGGATCGCAAGCTGCGCTATCAAGGCCGCTTTGATAATAGCTACCGCGTAGAACTGGTGAAGTCTGAGGATGCACGCAATGCGGTTGACGCGTTGCTCGATGGAAAACCTGTTCCAGCAGAGCAAACGGGTGTTTTCGGCTGCTCCACCAAATGGAAAGAAAAGATGGAGGCTCGAATAGCCGATCAAAAGAAGATCGACGCAGAGCCGGTGCGCCTCGATTTGGCAACTGCCGAGGATCTGCAGAAACTGCGCGCCAACGCAACCGGCAAGATGTTGCTGGTGAGCTTCTGGGCCACCTGGTGCGGCCCGTGCGTTCATGAATTCCCGGATGTAGAGACCACGTATCGCATGTACCGCGTGCGCGACTTCGACCTAGTCACGGTCTCAACCAACATGCCGGACGAAAAAGCGGGTGTTCTGAAAATGCTTGAAAAGCAGCACGCGTCCAGCCGCAATTTGCTTTTCGGATCGGACGACACCTACGCTTTGCAGGCGGCTTTCGATCCCAAATGGAAGGCCGGCGTCCCGTACACGGTGCTGATAGCTCCGGGCGGCAAGATCTTGTATGAGCGGCAAGGCGACATTGATTTCCTCGAGCTGCGGCGAACGATTCTTCGAAACATGCCGGCGGATTACATAGGCTTTCAGAATTACTGGACACCGTCCGTGACCGAACCGCGACCGTAAGGGAGTTCCCATGGGCCTGCTGGCCCACCAAAAGTGATGAAGGGCCCCGTGGCGCACGCACCCTGCGTGCCGCGTTCACACTCGTGTGAACGCCTGGGATTCGGTCGCCATTGAATCGGCGTCTTCAACGGAGTTGGTTAATTCCCCAACTTTCCGCGCAGCACTACAATCGACGCCTTCGGAAGCAGGTACTGCGTCTCGGCGCCACCCGCCGTCACCGTCGATTTCGATGGAGGTCCATCAGGATCCGCGTGACCACTTTGAGCCCGCCTGCGGCCGCCCTCCGGTGCGCCAGGATCGGGATGCCATTGATACTCCGCCGCTCCAAAAACTACCCGGGCCACTGGTCCGGCGAAGAAGCGACGCTT
>PMUN01000039.1:5662-53037 GCA_003166875.1 Bryobacterales bacterium
TCCTTCGAAATCACCTGCGTCGCGAGATACTGCGGCGGATAGTTTTTGACCTGGCCGTTGCTATCCATGGAAAGGAAACCGCCTCGGCCGCCTTCGCCGATCGCTGTGATGTAGTGGAAATAGAAAGTGCCCGCGGCGCCCGCTGTCAGCATGGAGCCGACGTAATCCGCCAGCCACAGTCCGCTCTTGACTGTGCCCGGACTACCTTCATCCAGATCGTTGCCTTCGGTCATGAAAAACGGCACATTCGGAGGCAGCCCGTTATCTTTCCAAGCTTGCACCACATGGTTCACGAAGGCGGGCTCCCAGGTCAACGAATCCCAGTTGACGCACGCTTTGTTGCCCATGCACGGATAATGCTCGAACGAGAAGAAAGTGAAATCCTGCAGATGGCCGCGTTGTTTGAGATAATCCACGAACCGGCCCAGGAACGAGACTCTTCCATTGGCGTCCACCCAGGAATCGACATCGCCGGAGGTCCCCTCAAAAGCGGGACCTCCCAAGGGCGCTTGGGGAACCAGTTGGTGGATGGCCTTCGCGAATTGTATGTACAAAGCGGCGTAATCTTCCGGAAGCACGCGCTGTCCATCCGCTTCCTCGCCCATCTCGATCCATGAAATCGGATATTGCCGTTTGTAGAGGTACGCGATTTCGTTGGCTGCATCTTCGGGTATCGCGTAGAGAATCGCGATCGGAATCATGGCTGGAAGTCCGCGCGTGACGCCGCAATTGAAGAAGAAATCGAATCCGATCTGATCGCCTCTTCCGTAATCGAGGTCTGAAGCAGCGTGCCATGGATCCACTGACGACGGCCAGGTGATGGTCTGCTTGCGGCTGGCCAGGTGTTTGACGATGTCGATGAACTGGCCGTCGGCCGAAACGGTCCCGATATAGAGTTCGTTGATCGCGTATCCAACGCAGTTGCGCGGGTCCTCAGCGCCGTGCGTGTCGCAGGTGTTGGACGATTCAGTCATCCAGATGCGCAGGTATCGCACGGGGATCTTCCAGTTCATCAGCTTCAATGTGGGAGTCCCGCCCTTGCTATCCACAATGGTTCCCATGGGAAAAGTCTGCCAGGCGCCCTTGTTGATGCCGTCGTAAAACGGTTCTTTTTCTCCAGTCCAAAACTGGATGTAATAGCGCTTGGCGTAAGGGTCGGCCCAAGCAATTTTGATCGCGTTCACGTCCACCTTGGCGCCAAGATCAATCATCACCCACTGCGGATGCAGCGCGTCGTCTTCCCCAGTGAAGGCCTTGGTCAGGTAAGGATTGCTTTTCCAGTAGGATTTTAGATCGCCATCGGTCAGGCGCGACCAGCCGTTGCCGTCGCCCTCCGTGGCGCCGCGATGAGGAAGCGGATAGGCCCAGGAATGTCGAATCGGCTCGCCCAGCTCAGCGCTGCCGGTAAAATAACCTTCCTGCTTGGCCGCGTTGCTCCAGGTACCGCGCTCGTTCCAATGCCACGCCTCGATCATCAATTCCGTGTTCTGGCGATAGGTGACGGTTTGCCATCCCGCGCCCAACATTTCCTTGAGCACCGGATCAGTCAGCAGCCGTTCGGTATTCTTCTCGTTCGCCTCTTTGGTGTCTCCACCGCGCAACCGATCGATAGCGCCGCCAAGCGCCCGCATTGGACTGAACGAATTCACAGCGTGGGATGGCGCGGCATCCACCACGATATTTTGCGCGCAGGCGAGGCTCAGCAGCATCAGGAACGCGCCAATACGAAAGCTGATTAGTGCCATAGTGGCAGTGTATCGGCTGGTGGAGAAGCGTACAAGATTGAGTCGGAATCGTAATCTGCCCGTAATGTCGCCGTTACTCTGAGAAAGGCAAGTCGGAGACTTGCCCCACTTAGCGCAAGCGCCATGTTCCATCAACAAACTCGGCCCGATCCTCGTTCCAGCTGCCGAACTTGGCGGCCATCTGTCCTCCATCCACAATCATCGTGGCGCCGGTGATGTAGGATGCCAGGTCCGACGCCAAAAATAGCGCGGCCTTTGCCACTTCGTCGGGTTCGCCGCCTCGTCCGAGCGCGATGTGGCGAAAATAATCCTGAATGACAGCCGGGTTGTCGAAGGAAGGTTGCGTGAGACGAGTGCGGATCAGGCCGGGACAAACAGCGTTCACGCGAATGCCATACGGGCCAAGTTCATTCGCCGCAGTGTGAAGCAATCCCAGCAACCCAGCCTTGCTGGCGTTGTAGGCTGTGAGACGCTGCTCGCCATCGAAGCTATTGGTGGAAGCGGTCAACACAATCGCTCCGCGTCGGAGTGTCTTCATCAATCGGGCGGCAAATTGCACGGTATGAAAAGTTCCGGTGAGATTCAGAGCTATCGTGCGGTCCCAGTCACTCGGGTCAACCGACAAGAACTCGCTCTCAATAACCATTCCGGCGTTTGCCATCACGACATCCGGCGCTGAAGGCAGGGAATCGAAGGCTCGCTCGAGCTGAGCCCGGTCCGAGCAATCCGCGACAATGCCGTGAGCGCCGAACGCGGCGGCGACTTCCGCTGGACGTTCTCGCTCGAGATCCAGGATGTACGTGCTCGCCCCGCTAGCCGCCAGCCCTTTCGCGATGGCCAGTCCGATCCCGTTTGCGCCGCCGGTGACGACCGCGAGTTTACCCGTAAAATCGATTTGCATTTTTTAGTTTTTCAGCATGACATGCCTGCGAAGAATCTCCAGCGTCTTCTCGATCGGCAGCGCTTCCACGGTGTGACCGCGACCCATTACAGTTGTGGCGCGAAACAACGAATTGTAGACCGCTTCTTCGGTGGCTTCGATCGCCGCCAGGAACAGCGGCGACATGGAATCGTTACTTAGCAGGTTCGTCCCACGTGAGGTTGAAAACGCGATGACATAATCGCCGCTGCCGTTATTGCCGGCCGCTCCGGTGCGGCCCAAGCCGAGCATGCTGCGCGCGGCCAAGCGCTTCAAGTTGCGGGCATCCACGGGCGCGTCGGTGGCCACTACCACAATCACCGATCCCTTCGCGCCTTTCAGTTGTTCCAGCAGAGAATGCCCCCCGAGCTCTTGCCCAACAGGCGCGCCGGCAATGGTAAGCAGGCCGCCATAGTTGGTCTGCACCAGCACTCCAATCGTGTAGCCGCCCGGAAGGCTTCTGGAGGAAGTTCCAATGCCGCCCTTGAATCCGAACGCCACTGTCCCCGTGCCTGCTCCCACGGAACCTTCCTCAACGGCGCCTGTCTTGGCATTGCGAATTGCAGCGAAAACCTCGTCGCGGCCGACGTGCCTTCCACGAATATCGTTCAGCCAACCGTCGTTGGTTTCCCCCACCACGGGGTTGATGGACTGCACGGTTTCGTTGCCCGGCAGTGCCAGCATGTAATCCACCAACGCGTCTGCCACGCGCCAGACGTTGAGCGTTGACGTCAACAGAATCGGTGTCTCAATTTCGCCCAGTTCCTCCACTTGCGTCGAGCCCACCAGCTTGCCGAATGCGTTCCCGATGAACACCGCGCCTGAAACCTTCTCGTGAAAAAGATTGCGCTGATGCGGCAGAATGGCCGTGACGCCGGTGCGAACATCATCGCCTTGAATCAGCGTCGCGTGGCCAACGGCAACTCCAGCCACGTCGGTGATCGCATTTAACGGACCCGGCGGCAAGACTCCCACCGTGATTCCCACGTCGCGCGCCCGTGGCCGGGCAGTCTGCGCGCCGGCGATGTCGCATACCAGCAGAACGATCATCAAAATTCGCATGAACGGCGCCCAGTTACTAGAATACGTACACGGGCGGCTTGATGCCTTTCAAGCGCAGGTACACTTCCAACTGTCCGCGATGATGCGCCGTGTGCGTGAAGTATGCCCACAGCCACTCGAAGCCCGTCATCTTGCGGTTCTCGGGGCCGACAACCGCATCCAGTTTCTCGGGTGTCATTCCTGCCACGGCCTGATTGCAAAAATCGAATGAATCAGTGAGGAATTGCACTGCCGTGTCCTTGTCGATATCGGCCTTCCCGCGCGCGACCTGCATTACCTTTTCTGGAATCTCCGGGTGCTTGGTTCCGCTGGCATTGGAGCACGCGCTGAGATTAGCGCCGCCCACCTGACTCAGCACCTGGCCGAAGCTCAATTCCTCCGGAACCGGCTTGAACCCGTAGTCATCAGCCGGCATCAGCTTGGCTACAGCGATCGTGAAATCGCTGGAAACCTTCCAATGTTTCGCGAGCGCGTCTTTGATTGTAGTTTGCGCAAGCGCTGGAACAGCCAGCGCGAGAAACGTCAGGAACTTATTCTTTGTCATGGTTGACCTCATCCTCTTTCCGTGGATAAAGCTAGCATATCCGCCGCTGGACCTCGACTGACTGAACCCGCGCTGCGTTACCATGAAGATTAAACCCTTCGATGGCCCTCCGTTTCTACAACACCTTAACGCAACAAGTGGAGCCGTTCGCGCCCCTTCACGACAATACAGTCCGCATGTATACTTGCGGCCCGACAGTTTATAACTTCGTGCACATCGGAAACTTTCGCACGTTTACTTTCCAGGACATCCTGCGCCGTTGGCTGCGGGCTCGCGGCTACAAGCTCGACCACGTCATGAACATCACCGACGTGGAAGACAAGATCATACGCAACGCCGCCGCCGAGCACAAATCGCTTCCCGAATACACCGAGAAATACACACAAGCTTTTCTTGAAGACAGCGCGGCGCTGCGGTTGGAGCGGCCCGAGCGAATGGTGAAGGCCACGGATCACATCAAGGAGATGGTCCACGCCATTGAAGAACTCGATCAGCGCGGTTATACCTATCGCAGCGACGGCTCGGTGTATTACCGGATTTCGAAATTTCCCGAGTACGGCAAGCTCTCGCACAACGATTTCAGCGGCATCCGCGCCGGCGCCCGCGTGGACAGTGACGAGTACGACAAGGCCGACGCCCGCGATTTTGTATTGTGGAAGGCCCCCAAAAACGATGAGCCATTCTGGGAAAGCGAGATCGGGCCCGGCCGTCCTGGCTGGCACATCGAGTGCTCCGTGATGGCGATGAAATATCTTGGCGAAACTCTGGACATACATGCCGGCGGCGTCGACCTGATTTTTCCGCATCACGAGAACGAAATCGCGCAATCGGAAGCTATCACCCAAAAGCCTTTCTCGCGCTTCTGGCTGCACTCGGAGTTTCTGAATGTCGAAGCGCAGAAGATGTCGAAGTCCGCTGGAAATTTCTACACCTTGCGCGACTTGCTCGGCATGGGCTACACGCCGGAAGCCGTGCGATACCTTCTGGCTTCTGTTCCTTACCGTAAAAAACTCAACTTTACTTTCGACGGATTGAAAGCGGCCGCCACCACCATCGAGCGGCTGAGGAATTTCAAGCTGCGCCTTGAGACGGACAAGTATCCGGATGGCGACAACGAACAAATTGCGGAACGTACCCGCTCGGCCAAGCGACGTTTCGAAGAGAGTCTGGACGATGATCTGAACACCGCCGAAGCCCTGGCCGCGCTGTTCGAATTCGTTCGCGATCTCAACACTGCGATGGATTCGGCCGAGTTTCCGGCTGGCAACGTGACTGCGGCGCTCGAGTTCCTGGATGAGTTCGATTCCATCTTCGACGTGCTTCGCCCATCCCGCAAAGAAACCGGTATCTCGGATTCGGAAGTGGAAGGCTTGATCGCCGAACGCGCCGCAGCCAAGCAGAATCGCGATTTCGCGCGCTCCGATCAGATCCGGGCTCAACTGCTGGAGGCCGGCATAATTCTCGAAGACACCAAGGAAGGAACCCGCTGGAAGAGAAAAACATGAAGATCGAAACCAAAGCCATCCACGCAGGCGACCGTAAGGCCGACCCAGCCAAGCCCGGTGCGTTCATCCCAGTCACCACGCCGATTTACACCGCCGCCAGCTACATCTACGAGAGCACCGCGCAACTCGACCGCGTGCTCGGCCGCGAAGAGGATGGCTACTGCTATTCCCGCTACGACAATCCGACCAATGCGGCGCTCGAAGAACTGATGGCCTCGCTCGAAAACGGCTACGGCGCGCTAGCCTGCTCGTCCGGCATGACCGCCGTACACATTGCCTTGCTGGCCGCGCTCACCGACCGGCGCAAGTCAATTCTAGCGGCCAGCGCGCTCTATGGAGCCACCACCAGTCTGTTGTGTAAGGTGCTTGAGCCGCTCGGAATCGAGATAAATTTCGTGGACATTTGCGATCTCGATAAGGTCCGGGTCAAGATCAACGACAATCAACCTGGCTGTGTGTTCATGGAAACCATATCGAACCCGCTGCTTCGAGTGGGCGATATGGATCGCATTGCCGAGTTGGCGCGCGCCGCGGGAGCAGCGCTGGTGGTGGATAACACTTTCGCCACTCCCCTTTTGGTCCGCCCTCTCGAACACGGCGCGCACATGTCCGTTCACAGCGTGACCAAATTCCTGGCCGGCCACGGCGACGTGCTGGGCGGCGTCATTGTTTCAGACCAGGAACACCACATCATCACACGCAATCTCTGCCGCACCATCGGACCGGTGCTGGGTCCGTTCGAGAGTTATCTCACCATGCGCGGCATCAAGACCTTCGCGCTACGCATGGAGCGTCACTGTTCCAACGCCTGTCGCGTCGCATCCTGGCTCACTTCCCACCCGCGCGTCTCGAAAGTGCACTACCTGGCCGATCCAGCCCATCCGGACGCAGCCGTCATTCGGCGCCTGCTGCCGGAGGGCCTCTACGGCGCCATCGTCACGTTCGAGCTGAAGGACGCGGGCAAGCAAGAAATGTTCCGCTTCATGGACCGGCTGAAGCTGGTGGTGCGCGCCACTTCGCTTGGCGACGTCCACAGCCTGGTGCTCTACCCGGTGATCGCCTCCCATCGCGACGTCGCGCCCAAGCAGCGCGAGCGCATGGGCATTCACGATGGCCTGGTCCGCCTCTGCGTCGGCATCGAAGCCGTGGATGACATCATCGCCGATTTAGAGCAAGCCCTGGAGTAACCTGAAACCAACCACCCTGTGGGGCAGCGCCATGCGCTGCCACGCTACGCCCCTTGCTTGAGTTCCCGTGTCTGGACCTTATACGTTCCGGGCACGGTTCTCGCCGCAATATTCATCCGGTTCCAAGCGTTGATCGCAGCGATTCCGAGCGTCAAGTCCGCCAGCTCTTTTTCGGTGAACACAGTCCGCACCTTTTCATATGCCTCGTCCGGCACACGCCCGTCCTTAAGATTCGTCACTGCTTCCGTCCAGGCGAGAGCCGCGCGTTCGCGGTCGGTGTAGTAGGGCGATTCCTCCCACGCATCCAGCCCGTACAGCCGCTGCTCTGTTTCGCCACTGGAGCGCAGGTCTTTCCAATGCATATCAATGCAGTAGGCGCATCCATTGATCTCGGAGGCGCGAAGCCTCACCAGATTAAGCAACGATTCCTCCAGGCCCGTTTGATTCAGATATTTCTCCAGGCTCCATCAAAATCGGATGCTTGAGAGCAGGTTCGGGTTGCGAAGTCGGCAAATCCCAGTATTATGAGTAACGTTTTCGAAGAAAATGCGTCAACTCTTGACTGCGTCAAGGAATGAGGTGTCCGTGTTCTCACCGCTGATATTTTGGCCATGCTTTGCGGGCCTGGTCATCCTCACAATCGGATTCGTCACCATTAGAAAGGATCTGTCAGCCGCCCCCGGACTCGACAAGTTGATCGTTCTGGGTCGCGTGTTCTTCGCTGCTCCGCTAGCGGTCTTCGGAGCCGAGCATTTCGCGGCGTCCAAATCCATCATGCAAGTAGTGCCGCCTTGGATGCCGGGACGTCTTTTCTGGACGTACTTCGTGGGCCTCTGCCTGATTTCCGCGGCCATAAGCCTGGTTCTGACTAGGTATGTCCGCTTGTCAGCCCCGCTCTTGGCGATCATGTTCCTGCTATTCGCCGCAATGATACATCTGCCCAACGTAGCCGCGAATCCGAAAGACAGAATTGTCTGGGCCGTTGCGGTGCGCGATCTCTCGTTCGCCGCAGGTGCGTGCGCGCTAGCTGTAACCGTACGCGCTCCTGGCTGGAACGCGCCGCTAATGTTCGCACGTTTGTATATCCCCGTTGCCGTGATCTTCTTCGCAGTGGAACATTTTCTGCACCCGGAGTTCGCGCCTGGCGTTCCTCTTCCCAAGGTTACGCCGGACTGGGTCCCTTTTCATCTCCTGCTCGGGTATCCCGCAGGCGCCATCCTGCTCATCGGCGGAGCGCTCATGCTGGTCCCCAAACACACCCGAGCGGCCGCGGCATGGGTCGGTTTGCTATTTACTCTACTGACTTTTTTCCTCTATCTGCCCATAATGACCACGGCCACCAAGACAGCCGAATTAGTGGAAGGACAGAACTACATCTTCGACACGCTGCTCTACGCAGGAGCGGTATTGCTCCTGGCCGAGGCAATGCCAAAGAACCAAAACAGCAACAACCTCATGTCTTAGAGATTGTTACCGAACCGCGACCGTGAGGGAGTCGGTTGTTAGGTGGAGGTGGCCCCTCTAGGCCACCCGTTCCTACGCTCACAGCGTCGCAACCAGCTCATCAATCTTCTGGAAGCACTCCTTCACACCGAGTTCCATTCCCGACTGCAGACAGCCGTCACGATCCTGTTTGCTCTTAAAAAGCATGTTGATCGTGAGCGTCGTCTGACCATCTTTTTCATCGAAGGTCAGAGTGACCAGAGATTCGGCGCCCGGCATGGCTTCGAACATTTCGGTTCGCTGTAGCCGATGCGGCGGATCGATCTCGCGAAACACGCCGGAGAATGCTATCTCGCCGCCTTTGGGATGGACCAGCACCCATCGCCACGCCCCTCCCACGCGAAGGTCAATCTCGCAAACGGTCATGGTGGTGGATCTCACGGCGTACCATTTCCTGACGTGCTCGGGCTTCGTCCACACCTCGAACAAGGTTCGCGCCGGCGCGTTGAATGCGCGGGTCATAACGATTTCACGGTCGGATGGCAACGTGAGTGTCATTTCACGTTGTAAACTCGCTGTCATTTTGATTTCTCCTTTTCTGTGATTTCGGAAAGATACTCATCCAGGCGTTTAAAGCTTTCCTCCCAGTTCCGCCGGAATCGTTCCGCCCAGTTCGCCACGTCTTGAAGCCGCTTCGGATTGAGCCGGCACGGCCGCCGCTGCGCATCGCGACCCTGCACGATCAGCCCCGCCTTTTGGAGTACCTTAAGGTGCTTCGACACGCCGGGCAGGCTCATCTTGAGAGGTTTGGCAAGCGTGTTGACCGTGGCCTCTCCACTAGCGAGCTTCTCGACAATGGCCCGGCGAGTCGGATCCGCCAGGGCCGCCAGGACTACGCTGAGGCGATCCACAGCCCTCTTTGAGTATTTCGCCATTAGGTTAATTAACCTGATAGAAGAATAACAGGACATCCAGGCGGCGTCAAGAGTTCTTTTGAATGAACGTTACCGAACCGCGACCGTAAGGGAGTCGGTGCCTTAAGTTCGTTGCTGAAGACCCGCGTAGCTATTTCCGAGCTGGATCACCCATCAATTCGCCGATGCTTTTTCCACGTGGTCGATCACCAGGACATCCACCGGGCCTTTGATCGCTTCCAGCTTCAACCCGAGCTCTCGTATCGCGGCAAATATTGATGGTTCGGTGGAGTCCGGCGGCGGGGTCGCAGCCGAAATACGATTTGGGCGGTGCCAATTCCATGCGCGTCAATCAGCCCTCTTCCGATCCTGGTGCCGCTCGGCCGCGCATTTGAATCCTCCCGAACTGCAACAAGCTTGGGGCCGCCCTTTGCGACGGCCAGCCTATATTGAGGAAGCTGCCTGGTCTCCCGGCTGATCGGGCTGAATGCCATACGCCATTCTGATCGCGACTGCGAGAGGTATGTTCGTCCAGGCGGGCGGCGGTTCCTGCGCGGACGCAACCAAAGCCATCCACGCGATCGCCCCGCCGATTCTTACGGGAAGCATCGTTTGGAAGACGCCGGAGATATGCAATTCGTTTAGGCGGCGAGTCTGTGTTTTGGATTACGCCGGCCGATGCCATCGCGGCCCTTATAACCTCACCGGGGGATTGCCTTTGGGGCGCCGGCGTGTAACTGTCTAAATCATGAGCGAACAAAAAAAGAATGACCGGGCCGGGTGGTTCGAAGGGCCACAGGCCGACTGCTCGGCGCTTCCGGGCGACACGCAGTCACCCTGGCGGCTCGTGCTGCTGGGTGCTCCGGGCGTGGGCAAAGGCACGCAAGCCGACCTGCTGCATAAAAATCTAGGGGCTTGCCACCTCTCCACCGGCGATGTCTTCCGCGCTGCGGGCAGCAGAGACGCTTGTGAGCAGACACCGGCCATGAAGGCCGCCATTGAATATATGCGCCGCGGAGAACTCGTCCCCGATACGACGGTGTGGGAGATGGTGCGCGAACGGAGCGGCTGCATCCGTTGCGGGGGCGGTTTTATCCTGGACGGTTTCCCGCGTACATTGGCTCAAGCAGAGGCACTCAAAGGGTACATGGAAAGCGAAAGCCTTTCGCTCAGTGCCGTAGTGAACTACGAATTGCCCCTGGCTGAAATTGTCGCGCGCTTGAGCGGCCGCCGCACCTGCGAAAAGTGCAAATCGGTTTTCCACGTCACTGGCAAGCCTCCTAGACATGAGGGCGTGTGCGACCACTGTGGAGGCCGGTTATTTCAACGCGAAGATGACCGGCCGGAATCCATCACCGTCCGTTTGGAAGCCTACGAACGCAGCACCGCGCCACTGATTCGGTTCTACACCGATCTTGGCCTGCTGGTGTCGGTGGTGGCTGCCGGCTCTCCGGATGAGATCTGTGACAGCACGCTATCCTCGCTCCACGCGCTCACGTCGTCGGGCGATCACCGCACTTTAGTTTAAGGGCTTCCGTCTGGCCACCGGATAACCGTTCAGGAAATTCTGGAATGGCTTTCAAGTGGCGCATCCCAGCATCAAATCCTGGCCGATTATCCTCAGCTCGAACCGGATGACTTTCTTGCTGTGTACGCTTACGCGGCTGAATTGGCGGCCGGCAACAAAGTTGAAACTGGTTACATTGTTAAGCGACCTGTTTCCTGACTCCGAAAGCGCGCTTCGAACCGGTCGTGAAGCAGGCAGAAGCGATGAGTCACCGAGTTTTGTGGCCGTAGCGAAGAGCATTCATGCAGTTGTGATCGCTACCGATCTTCCTTGTCCACCGATCGCCTCTCGCGCCAGCCCCCAGCCCCCAACCCCCAGTCCCCAGCCCCTATGTAGCCCAGGCGCAAAGTTAGCGCGTCGCTCCATCCCACCACAACAGCGCCTCCCCGCGCCGATCTGATAAACTCGCCACCAATGACCCGCCGATCCACACTCTCGCTCTTCCTATTCCTGGCCGCGCTCATGCCGCCCGTTTCCGCGGCAACGCAGCCCACGTTAATCGCGAAATCCGTCACCATCTATCGCGACAACTACGGCGTCCCGCACGTCTACGGACCCACCGATGCAAGCTGCATCTTCGGCTACATCTACGCGCAGGCCGAAGACAACTTCTGGCAGATCGAGGACAGCTATATCCGGGCCCTCGGCCGCGCTTCCGAAGTTTATGGCGAGAAAACTCTGGATGACGACCGGCTGGTGCGCGCGCTCGAGATTTCGAAATTGGCCCAAGCCGAATACGATCGTGCCAGTCCCGAAACCAAGAAACTGGTGGATGCCTCCGCCGAAGGTCTGAACTATTTTCTGGCGCGCAATCTGCAAGTGAAGCCGCGTCTCATCACCCATTTCGAACCCTGGTACATGTACGCCTTCAATCGCTACGCACTCTACTACAAATTCATCTTCGGAAAGAGCGGCCTGAAACCCGCCGAGATTTCAGCCGTCATCGAATCGCAAGGCTCGAACATGTGGGCCATTACTCCGGCCAAGAGCTCTGACGGCCATGCCCTGCTTTTCATCAATCCGCATCAGCCCTTCTTCGGTGTCGGCCAGTGGTATGAAGGCCACGTCCATAGCGAGGAAGGCTGGAACATGAGCGGCGCTTCTTTCTTCGGTTCCGGATTCCCCACCATCGGTCACAACGACGTGCTCGGCTGGAGCCACACCGTGAATGAGCCGGATATCGTCGACGTCTACCAGGAAACCTTCGACAATGCCGGTGACCCGCTCGCCTATTGGTACGACGGCAAATACCGGCATGCCACCGAATGGAAAGAAACCATCAAGGTCAAGACTGCCAGTGGCTTTACCGATCGCACGTTCACCTTCCGCAAAACTCACCACGGACCCATCTTGGCCAAGCGCGACGGCAAATTCCTGGCCGTGAAAATGGCGAAGTTCGAAGAAGGCGGGCAAGTGGACGAGTGGTACGCCATGAGCAAGGCCCACAACTTCGACGAATTCAAGAAAGCCATGTCGGCGGTCGCGGTTCCCATGTTCAATGCAATTTACGCTGATCGCGATGGAAACATCTTCTACGTCTATAACGGCGCTGTTCCCAAGCGTTCTCTCAAATTCGATTGGTCGAAGCCCGTGGATGGCTCGACGTCCGAAACCGAATGGCAGGGTTACCACACCTTTAATGAGCTGCCGCAGGTGACGAATCCGAAATCGGGTTTCGTGCAGAATTGCAATTCCACGCCGTTCGCCACAACGGTTTTTGGAAACCCCGATCCTTCCGAATATCCCAAGTACATGGTCGGCGAGCCGGACAACGCACGCGCTCGCATCTCACGCCGCATCCTCTGGAACAAAGACAAATTCACTTTCGACGAATGGGCCAAGGCGGGATTCGACACGTACGTCATCCAAGCCGAAACCGAGATCCCGAAGCTGGTAGAGGCATTTGACCAGGAGCATCCCGCCAAGCTCCTCGATCCCGTCACCGAGCTACGCAACTGGGATCACCTGAGCAAAGTCACCTCCGTGCCGATGACTCTGTTCCTGCTGTATCACGAAAAACAATATGGCACTCCTGTGTTTCCATCGGCGAAACCCAAACAGACTCCGCTTGAGTCGCTCCAGGCGGTTGTGGGCGATTTGGAGAAGACTTTTGGAACCTGGCGCGTCCCCTATGGCGATATCAACCGCCTGGAGCGCCGCCAATCCGGTGGCGAGGAGCCGTTCAGCGATGCAGTCTCTAGCCTCCCCGTGGCCGGTGCTCCCGGCGATGTCGGCATCGTCTTCAATTTCTATTCGCGCCCGGAAAAGGATCAGAAACGCCGCTACGGCGTGGCCGGCCATTCCTTCATCAGCGTGGTGGATTTCGGTCCGCAAGTGGAAGCGCGCTCCATTCTGGTCTTCGGCGAGAATTCCGATCCCAACTCCAAACACTATTTCGATCAATCGCAGCTCTACGCCAAGCAGGAATTCAAGCCCGCATATTTCAGCCTGGCCGACATCAAAGCGCACGCCGAGCGCACCTATCATCCCGGTGAAGGCAAGCCTTGAGAACCAAACCATCTTCCGTGGTGGCACTCTACCCCGGTTCGTTCGATCCCATAACGAATGGGCATCTGGATTTGATCCAGCGCGGCTCCGCATTATTTGACAAGCTGTTCGTCGCCATCCTTCGTAATGATGAAAAGCAGGCCCTGTTCAGCGTCGACGAGCGAATCGAGATGCTGACCGAGGTAGTGCAAGTTTTCCCGAACGTGGAAGTCGGCTCGTTCGACGGCCTGCTGGTGGAGTACGCCGCCCACTGCGGCGCCAGCGTCATCATTCGCGGTATTCGCGCGGTTTCCGATTATGAATACGAGTTGCAAATGGCGCTCATGAATCGCCGCCTGAGGCCGGACATTGAAACCGTGTTCCTGATGGCCAGCGAGGCCCATTCGTTTTTGAGCTCCAAGTTGGTGAAGGAAGTGATCCGCTTGGGCGGCAAAGTCACAGGTCTCGTGCCGCCTTCGATTGAGGTTAAACTAAGAAAAAGACTGTTAGGAGACAACTAGGAGAAATTGACACCTTCCATGCAAGCTACCACCGATCTCGCCGAGCGGATTTCTCTGATCAGCGAGTCTTCCACTATGAAAGTTGCGGCCGACGCCGACCGTCTTCGCAGAGAAGGAAAAGATGTCGTCGACTTCGGGGCGGGGGAGCCGGATTTTCCCACGCCGGACAATATCAAGAAGGCCGCCATCGCCGCTATTGATGCCAATTTCACCAAGTACACGCCCACCGGCGGAGTCCTCGAGCTGAAGACCGCCATCTGCGACCGCCATCGCACCGACTACGGCACCAATTATTCGCCTGGCGAATGCATGGTGACGGTGGGAGGCAAGCACGCGATTTTCAATTTGATGCAGACGGTGATCGGTGAAGGCGATGAAGTCATCATTCCGGTCCCGTACTGGGTCACTTACAAAGATGTCGTCAACTATGCGGGCGGCAAGTGCGTGTTCGTCCCGAGCGACGAAGACAGCGGCTTCACTTTTACCGCCGAGATGATCGCGCCGTACATTACACCGCGCTCCAAGCTTTTGATCATCAACTCGCCCAACAATCCCAGCGGCGCAGTTCTCAGCCGCGAAGAGTTCGAGAAGATTTATTGGCTCGCGTCCAAACGCGGTGTCCGTTTGATGACCGACGAATGTTACTGCCGCTTCCTGTATGAAGCTGAGCCGTTCTCCATCGCGTCCATGCCGGATGCCAAGGAGCACGTCGTAGTGGCTGGGTCCCTTTCTAAGACCTACGCGATGACCGGCTGGCGGATCGGTTTCTCCCTCGCGCCCAAGCCTCTCATCGACGCCATGATGAAGCTCCAGAGTCACACCACGTCGAATCCCATGTCAATTTCGCAGAAGGCGGCCATTGAGGCGTTGCGCGGTTCGCAAGATTCCATACCGGTTATGCTGGCGGAATATCGAACTCGCCGCGACTATGTGGTCGGCCGTTTGCGCGCTATTCCCGGTGTCAAGATTGCTGAGCCACAGGGCGCGTTCTATGCATACCCCAACATCTCGGTCGGGTTCCGCAATGGAATCACATCGGCGTTGCAGTTTTCCGAAAAATTGCTTGCGCAAGAGTACGTAGCAGTAGTTCCGGGCGAGGCATTCGGAACCAGCGAGCATGTTCGAATCTCCTACGCGACTTCCATGAAGGAACTTGCCCGCGGCCTGGACCGGATTGAGCGTTTCATCCGTGAACGGTAGCGCTCCCGTCCGGCTTCCGACCGCCTTTAAAGAAAAAATCTGGGGTGCACTGGACCTTGCTCCCTGGTATCCGGATCCCGGCAAAAAAATCGGCGAAGTGTGGTTTGAAGCGGATCTTCCGCTCCTGGTCAAGTTCGTGTTCACCAGCGAGCGGCTCTCCGTTCAAGTTCACCCTGATGATGCATTCGCTGCGGCTCACGAAAAATCGCTTGGGAAAACCGAGATGTGGTACGTGTTGCGAGCCGATCCGGGCGCACAACTCGCCCTGGGATTTCGCGAACCCATTACGCGCGAGCGCTTGCGGGAATCTGCATTGAGCGGCGAAATCGAGCGCCTATTGCGCTGGGTGGACGTGAACCAGGGCGATTCATTCTTCATCCCCGCCGGAACCGTGCATGCCATCGGCGCTGGCCTTGCTCTATGCGAGGTGCAGCAGCATGCCGACATTACTTACCGGCTCTACGACTATGGCCGCCCCCGCGAACTGCATCTCGACAAAGCTCTCCAAGTTGCCTCCACCGAGGCGTTCGATGCCAAGCCGGCCGCACTTCCGATCGATTGCAAATATTTCCACACCGAACTGGCCAGGATCACGTCGCCCATCGAGTATCCTGCGGCGAACGATCGTTTCCACCTGCTGATCTTCGCAGGCGGCAGCGGTAAAATCGCCGGCCAGCCATTCCGGGAAGGCGAAACGTGGCTAATCCCAGCCGGTTCCGGAATGTTTCCGATCAACCCCGACGAACCAACAAAATTCCTACGAACCTGGATCCCGTGACGCGGGTCGCGGCTCGGTAACGCCATCTTTCCGAACCGCGACCGTAAGGGAGTCGGTGCCTTTTGATAGCTTCACGGTTGCAACCCCGGCGCCACATACGCATAAAACATAACAATCAACCCAATCATGCTCGCCAGCAACACACTGTGGCGCAGCGTAAACCGAAAAAGCTTCGCTTCATCATCCCGCGCCATTCCAGTGGCACAAGTAGCCACCGCGATGCTCGACAAACTAATCATCTTTCCCATCACGCCGCCGGCCGAATTCGACGCCGCCATCAGCACCGGATTCAGACCCAGTCGCGAAGCCGTCACCACCTGCAAGTTTCCGAATAACGCGTTCGCTGATGTGTCGGATCCAGTGAGAAATACGCCCATCCATCCCAGTAGAGCGCTGAAGAATGGGAATGATGGGCCGGTAGCGGCGAATGCCAATCCAAGAGTTGCCGTAGCGCCGCAATAGTTCATGAGGAAAGCCAGGCCTAGCACCGCCGCGAGTGTAACCAGTGAGAACGCGAGCTGCCGCAACGTGCTGGCCAGGATCTTCAGAAACTGCAGCGGCGGAATTCTCAGCACCACCGCCGTCAGCAGCGTGGCGATGAGGCACGCGGTTCCAGAAGCCGAAAGCCAGTTGAAATTGAAGATGGCCGGATAGGGCGAAATGCGTGCGGTCACCGGCGGCATGCGGGCGATCAGATTATGCAATCCAGGCCAGGGGATTGGAACACTCACGGAATTCAGCGGTGCTTGCATCGGCTTGTAACCCCAGAGCAGCACACAGGCAACGAGCAGAAGATACGGACTCCAGGCCACCAGAATCTGTCCGGCCGATGGACGGGCTGTTACTGTTTTAGACGTCGGCGGCTCAGCAACAAGGTCCTTCGGCTTCCAGACCAGGAACAGCAGTACCAACGTGACGATCGCAGTGAGCGAAGCAATCAGATCCGTGAGCTGCGCGCCGACGAAATTCGAGATGATGAACTGCATTCCGGCGAACGAAACGCCGCAGAGAATCGCTGCGGGTAATACCGGTCGCAGGGCTTTCCATCCGCCCATCACCAGAATCAGGTAGGCCGGGACGATCAATGAAACAGGAGCGCAGATGCGTCCCACCCCGGCGCTTAAACGATCCAGCGGCAGTCCAGTAATTCCTGCAAGCGTGACGATCGGAATCGCGATGGAGCCGAAGGCCACGGGCGCCGTATTCGCGAGCAGGCAGATGGCGGCCGCATAGAACGGCGTGAATCCGAGACCGGCCAGCATTGCGGATGCAACCGCCACCGGAGTTCCGAATCCAGCGGCGCCTTCCACAAAGGCCCCGAAGGCGAACGCGATGAGCAGCGCTTGCAGCCGGCGATCCTTTGTCAGGCTCCCGATCGAGTGCTTAATGAATTCGAACTTGCCGGTATCGAGCGTGAGCCGATACAAGAAGACCGCCCAGATTACGATCCAACCGATCGGGAACAGACCGAATGCCGCGCCGTAAGTAGTCGCGGCCACCACTTTTCCAAGTGGCATACCGTAAAGAAAAACGGCGATCACCACTGTTGCCGCAAGTCCCGAGAGCGCTGCGACCCAGGCGGGCTTGCGCAGGATACCCAGCAGCAAAAGCAGCGTGAAAATCGGCAGCGCGGCTACGAATGCCGAGAGAGGGAGACTTCCTAACGGTGTATAGTTTTGCTGCCACATGGGATAAAGAAGTATACAGGAGCCAGAAGTCAGAATCCAGAAGCTAGATGGTGGTAGCGCGAACTCTTAGTTTGCAGCGTTCACACTTTTGTGAACGCTTCGCGGGCTGGCGTTGGCGTCCCGAGAAACCAACGCCCTGAACCGTGCGCGGAGTGCGTGCGCTACGGCGGTTGGCGAACGTTGTGCGGTAGTTCGGGAATCGGAGTACAATGGGATTGTTCAAGGTATGGTCCATTAAAGGAGGCCGCATGTTCCGATCTATAGGCTTTCCTGAGCTGATTGTCATTTTGGTAGTCGCCGTTCTGCTGTTTGGCGGAAAGAAGATTCCCGAACTGGCGAAGGGCTTAGGGGAGGGCATCAAGAACTTCAAAGGTGCCATGAAGGAAGATCACCCTAACGTCGACGAAAAGAAGCAGGGCTGAGGCTTCCTGGATTTGCTCGCACCTTGAGCGGACCTAGTATCGACTTCTGAAAGAGAAACCCCCGCGAGGTCATCGCGGGGGTTTATGTTTTTAGAGCTGCTTGCGGGTTCCTAACCTATTTCTTCTTGGGTACGATCGCGTCCTTCACGGCTTTTGCGACCCGGAACTTGACCACTTTCTTGGCCGGGATCTTGATCGCTTCGCCGGTGGCGGGATTGCGGCCCATGCGGGCTTTGCGGTCCACGCGAACCAGGCGGCCGATGCCGGGAATAATGAACATTCCGTTCTTTTTCGTTTCACGGACGGCCAGATCGGCGAAGGTCTCGACGAATGTCTTGGCCGCCTTGGTTGTGCTGCCGGTGGCTGCCGCGAGTTCTTTCATGATCTGCGACTGCGTCATCTTGGTTGCTGCCATGTACTTCTCCTTAGTTTCTTTTTTTAGTGGGGCTCTTCCATCCAACGGTCCGGTTACGTAAAACATAACCGTACAATATTGTTTCCTTCCAAATCATACGGGAAGCGGAGCCGGATGTAAAGAGAAGAATGCGAAAAAAACACGTTTTTCCTCAGTTTTTTCGACGCGCCACGCCCCGAAAGCCGATGAAACGGGCTTTTGCCGCCTTGCGGAGCCTCGGGAGCCCTAATTCAAGCGCTTTGAGCGGTCTTGTTTAGCGAGAGCTGACCAGCCGAGGACGGCTTCGGAGTAACCGCTGGAGTAACCTCGGCCTCACTCGCCGCCTCGAATCCCAGCTTTTTGCGTAGGCCGGCGTCCAGTTGTTCCCGGGCTTCGGGATTCGCCACCAGATAGGCGCGAGCGTTCTCGCGGCCTTGGCCGATGCGTTCGCCGCCGTAGCTGAACCAGGAGCCGCTTTTTTCCACCAACTCGTGAATGACGCCCAGGTCCAGCAGATCGCTTTCGCGCGAGATGCCTACTCCAAAGAGGATGTCGACTTCGACTTCGCGGAAAGGCGCAGCTACCTTATTCTTCACTACCTTGATTTTGGTGCGGTTGCCGATTACCTTGTCGCCATCCTTGATCGCGGTCATCCTGCGCACTTCCACCCGCACCGACGAATAAAATTTCAAGGCGCGGCCGCCCGTGGTGGTCTCCGGGTTACCGAACATCACGCCAATCTTTTCCCGAATCTGGTTGATGAAGAGCAGCAGGGTGTTGGTTCGAGCCACCGCGCCGGTAAGCTTCCGCAGCGCCTGCGACATCAGGCGGGCGTGCAGGCCCATGTGGCTATCGCCCATTTCGCCGTCGAGCTCGGCTTTGGGCACCAGCGCGGCAACGGAGTCAACCACCACTACATCGATACCCCCGGACGCGATCAGCGCTCCGGCGATCTCGAGCGCTTGTTCGCCGTAATCTGGTTGCGAGACGATCAGATTGTCCACGTCCACGCCAAGATTGCGTGCATAAGCCGGATCCAAAGCATGCTCGGCATCAATGAAAGCGGCGGTGCCGCCCGCTCTTTGCGCCTGAGCGATCACCTGCAACGCGAGCGTGGTCTTGCCGGATGACTCCGGTCCAAAAACCTCCACCACGCGGCCGCGCGGGAATCCGCCCACACCCAATGCTGCATCCAGCGATATGGAACCGCTCGGGATCACCGCGACAGGCAATACGTTCCGGGAACCGAGCCGAAGCACGGACCCTTTTCCGAACTGCTTGTCCATCTGGCTAAGGGCGGCATCAATGGCGCGCTGGCGGCCGGCAGCGTCTATGGGAACAGGTTGGTCTTTCACGACATTCTAGTGGTGGGAGAAGCAGGATCGTCTCTCAGGAAAGTGCTAACCTTTGCTTGAGAATCGCGTCATAACGGTCATGCAAACTCTGTGGCAGGACGTGCGCTATTGTGTTCGATCGCTTGCAAAGAGCCCTGGGTTTGCAATTCTGGCGATTCTCGCCCTGGCGTTAGGCATCGGCGCCAACACGGCCATCTTCAGCGTAGTAAACGGGGTGCTGCTGCGGCCTTTGGCGTACGGCGATCCCAGCCGGCTGGTGGTGATTCTCCACGAAGGGCAATGGCCGGTTTCACCGGACGACTATCTGGATTGGCGCAGGCAATCGCGATCCTTTCAGCAGATGGGAGCGGCCCAGGTCTGGAGCGCGGCCCTCACCGGCGGTGAGCATGCCGAAGAACTGCCGGGGATGCAAGTAAGCCCAAACATGTTCTCCATTCTGGGAGTTCCGCCGCTCCAAGGACGCACGTTTGAAGCAGGTGACGATCAACCGGCGCGCGGTCACGTTGCCGTCCTGAGTTATCAGTTGTGGCAGCGGCGCTTCGGCGCTGACCCGAAGATTGTCGGTCATGAGATCAACTTGAATGGCGAAAGCTACACCGTGAACGGGGTAATGCCGGAATCGTTCCACTTTGCCCCGTTCTGGGCCACGAACGTGGAGGTGTGGGTCCCGCTGCTGCTAGACAAGCGCTTGAACGATCGTGGAGGCCGCTCGTTACGGATCTTCGCCCGGCTGCGCGATGGCGTGCCCCTTCAGCAAGCCCAAGCCGATATCGATGTAATCTGCCGCCGCTTGGCCCAGCAATATCCGGCCACCAACACCGATATGACCGCCCAGGTAATCCCACTGCAAGAAAAGGTGGTGGCCAATATTCGTCCCACTCTGCTGGTGCTGCTCGGCACGGTTGGATTTGTACTTCTGATCGCGTGCAGCAACGTGGCGAATCTAATGCTGGTGCGCGCCAACGCGAAGAAGAAGGAGACGGCGGTGCGGCTGGCGCTCGGTTCCAGCCGGTGGCGGGTCATCCGGCAATCGTTAGTGGAGAGCATCCTGCTTTCCGTGGCTGGCGCGGCGGTGGCTACAGTAATTGCAAGCTGGGGGATTGCCGGATTGATCGCGTCGCTGCCTGCCGGGAGCTTGCCACGGCTCGATGACGTGGGCATCGACAAGACCGTTCTTTTGTTTACGGTACTGATTGCGCTTGCCACGGGAGTAGTTTGCGGTCTGGCGCCGGCGCTGCGTGCGTTCCGGACCGATTTGCAGGAATCGCTCAAGAGCGGTGGAAGAGGATCCACCGCGGGCCGATCGGAGCATCGCACCCGCGCACTACTTGTGATTTCCGAGGTCGCACTTGCGCTGGTCCTATTGGTAGGCGCTGGATTGATGCTGCGAACTTTCCAGCATCTCCAGGCAGTGGATCCCGGATTTGATCCGCATCATGTTCTTACGTTGGAGGTGGCCGCCGGTGGAAGGGCCTATCCGACCGGGCCGGGGCGCATACGATTCTTTGAGCAATTGCGGACTCGTTTGGAAGCGCTGCCGCGCGTTGAGTCGGTCAGCCTGATCAATCATCTGCCGATCAGCGGCGACATCTGGACGCTCGGAATCATTATTTATGGACGTCCAGACCCGCCGCCCGCTCAGCAGCCCACCGCCGCCTATCGCGTGGTGCAGCCGGGTTATTTCGCAACCATGAAGATACCCATGCTTCAGGGAAGGGATTTCGACAATCACGATATTCGAGACACCACCCCCGTGGCAATCGTCAACGAAGCGTTGGCGAAACATCATTGGCCCGGTGCGCCCGCGATTGGACAGCGCCTGCGTCTCGGCGCCAATTGGATGACCATCGTAGGTGTCATTAAGAATGTGAAGCAGACAGATTGGACCGAGAAGCCGGAAGATGAGATCTACCTTCCGCATGCGCAGAGCGACGCTAATTTTTCGTTCATGACGGTGGTGATGCGCGCCCACGGAGACCCTCTCTCGCTCCGAAAGCCAGTGGAAGAACAGGTTCGTTCACTTGACAAAGATGTTCCGATTGCCCACGTCCAGAGCATGGAGCAGGTGATCGCGGACAAGCTGTGGCGCGGACGCTTGGCCATGACTCTGCTTGGGCTCTTCGCCGCGGTCGCGGTATCGCTAGCTGCGCTGGGCATCTACGGCGCCATTTCCTATTCCGTCTCCCAGCGGACCGGCGAGATCGGGATTCGAATGGCGCTGGGCGCGCGCAGCGCCGACGTATTGCGCATGATCTTGCTGCAAGGCCTGGCAGTAGTCGGGGTCGGAATTACCGTGGGCCTGTTCGGTGCGTGGATCTTGACGCGGACGCTGGGAAGCTTGCTGTACGGGGTGACAGCGCGCGATCCAGTGACGTTCATTGCCGTGCCAATAATATTGATTGCGCTCAGCGTGGTGGCGTGCTGCTTGCCGGCACTGCGCGCATCCAAAGTGGACCCGGTCACCGCATTAAAAATCTGGTGATCGCGAAGTCACTCGTATCTCAAGGAGTCCATCGGGTCGGCCTTTGCGGCGCCTTGTGCGGGGATATAGCATGCTACCAACGCGACCACGGCCAACAGGACCGAGACGCCCGCTATCGTAGCTGCATCGAACGGCGCCGATGCCGAGCGCCAGGGTCAGCACTGCAACTGTAGAGAAGGCGCGATTCTTGGTCAGGGTATGTTTCGACAGAACTCGAAGAAGCGCCATGGCGCGCCGATTCGTCTCCGATTCTCCCCAGGAGGACGTGAGCCAACCGGCCTGCTGCATCCGGTAAAGAGCGGGAGACAGCGAGCCGGCCTTGACTTCGAAGGTTCCATTGGTGATCTGCGCGATGCGGCGTGATATTCCCATTCCATGCATCTATTCCAGCGCAAGCGATTTCAAGATCAACAGATCGAGGGTGCCCTGCAGAAGATCGGATTCAGTGGTAGACATGCGTTCTCAATAGGACCGCGGGCTAGCCTGGTTTGGGGTAGAGTGTGGAGAAAGCCTGGTGGATCCGTTTCGAATCGCACTCGCTAATCTCAGGTTCCCGGCCACAGCCGAGGAATCGATCACGCTGGCCGTGGAGGCCATCCATCAAGCAGCCAAGCAAGGAGCGCGGATCATCTGCTTTCCGGAATGCTTCGTTCCAGGTTATCGAGTAAGCAAGTCCGTGGCGCCTTCCGATGCCGAGTTTTTGGAACGTGCGTGGTCCGTCATAGCCGAAGCGGCAGGGAAGGCAAACATCACAGTGGTTCTCGGAACGGAACGCTTGGTTGACGGCGCACTCGTAATCACAGCGCTGATCATCAACCAGGACGGATCCATCGCGGGGTTTCAGGACAAGGTGCAGATCGACATCTCAGAGGAGGCCACCTATACTCCCGGCTTTGGTCGTTGCGTATTCGAAGCTGGCCCCGTGACTTTTGGTGTCGCGATCTGCCACGAAGCATGGCGGTATCCGGAGACCGTACGCTGGGCCGCGCGGCGTGGAGCGCACATTGTGTTTCACCCGCAATTCGCCGAAGCGGAGGCGGGCTCTTACCGGCCAACAGCGTATGCCGATCCCGCGAATACGTTTCACGAGAAGGCGGTGCTGTGCCGCGCCGCCGAGAATACGTGCTATTTCGCAACCGTTAATTGCGCGAGTCCAGGCTCTCCCACCACCTCGGCCGTGGTCCGTCCGGATGGGACGCTGCTCAGCTACCAACCTTACGGTGAGGAAGGATTGCTGATCGCCGACCTCGACATCAGCACCGCGACTGGCTTCCTGGCTGCACGGTGCAAGTATGCCCGGTGATCGGCGCAGGCACCGACTCCCTCACGGTCGCGGTTCGGTAACACTCTTTCCGAACCGCGAGCGTAAGCGACCGGTTGTTGCTATTTTTCAGGGCGACTCAGGTGCGTAGAGAGCAGAATTGCGCTTTTGGTTTAAGATGGACCTATGAGGTGCGCGGCGGCCGGATGTTTCTGCACGCTGATCCTCATGGCCGGACTTTGTTCAGGACAGATTCCGCACTACATTGAGATCAAGCTTCCGGATGGAGTGAGGTCCGAAAGCTTCTTTGTCCGCTATGCACTGGCGGGCGAGGATTTCGGCGATTGGGTTCATCCACGTCCCGGCGTTTCCTCGTATTTCATCAGCACGGCTCACAAGGGCCGGCCGGCCACTCGAATCAAGGCGATCCTGTATGCTCCGGGTTGCGCCATCCAAACGCTGGATGTTCCGGTCTCGCTCTCGAACAACCAACAATATTCGTTCGTTTGCCGGCCGATCGCGAGTGTGAGGATTGCGGGCTCACTGACTCGAATGGACCTTCTCAACGGGCACGAGGTCAAAGTACAGGCGAGTTACGTCGCGCGGTGGGCGCAGCCGTTCTTGGGCGTGGACAATAGTTTTGTCACTGGCATCCCAGTCGGAGATGTGGCGTATCTTTCAGCAGACGGCCATTTCCGCTTGTCGATCCCGGATTTTTCGCAAGATGCGTTGACTGCGGCAGCGGATCACCCCGGTGAGCTGCAGATCTGGGCCAGAGACAAAACAACGAATATGATTGTTGCCCAACTGATTCCTGCAGGCTCCCGGGTTGTGAAGGCTCGCATGGGCGGCTTGAAAATACGGAGCGAGTACCCGTCGGAAATAATCTTTACACCGTGTCCTGAAGACGTGCATCCGGTGCACGATGCATTCGGATTTGCGCTCCGTACCGATACGAGTGAGACGTGCGAACGTTAGGGACGCGCCCCTACATGTTGTAGAAGAACTCTTCGTATACGATCTTGCCATCCACCACTTTGTAGACAGCCACCTCTTCCATTGTGAACCGCCTGCTTTGTGGCTTGAAGGTGACGTCCAGTTTGAAAACGACAGCGAAATGCGAACCCGCAACCAGTGGACCTTCCACGACAGCTGAGTGGACTTCGTGATTCGCGACCCACCACTCGCCCTTGGCTTTCACGGCCGCAATTCCCTTGGCCTCGCGCGATTGTCCGGGAGGTGCGCCGGCTTCCATGCTGACGATATCGTCCGAATAGAGGGCCTTCATAGCCTCCTCGAACTTGCCCTCAGAGCAGTGTTTGACAAGTATGTCCGCAACTTCTTTGGTAGTCATTATCGATCTCCTCAGGCAACATTGTCGCAGGTTTTCATGACGGGATCGTTACGAAAATTCCCAATCCGCTATCCCCGAAGCGCATACCCGGTTGCCAGTGCGTAGGCCCAATCCGCGCGCTCGGCCGCAGCCGCGTCCTTGGCCGCGCCCTCCCAATCGTATTCGAGCGCTACGAAGTCGACTTTCAGAGTCCCACCTTCCTGATCGATGATTGCGTAGCGCGCATGCGGACTGCCCGTCTCCACGTAATGGAGGGAGGGCTGCGTGTCATCGTAAGCCGGCAGGCCTACGCTTCCAGGATTCACGATGCTCACTCCGCTGGCCGTCTGCACCATGCGCGGAATATGAGAGTGCCCGCAGAGCACCACTTGGGCATTTGAATCGCCCAGCTGTTGCCGAACTCGCTCCGGCGATCGAAGATACACCTCCATGCCGTGCAGTTCCTCAAGCAGATATTCGAGATCGTTCGCCGGTGTCCCGTGGCATAGCAGAATCTGCTCGCCCAGCATTTTCGTAGCGGGAAGTTTGCTGAGCCACTCCTTGTGACGGCTGGTCAACTGTCCGAAAGCGGCGCGATCGGAAGGACCCATCTGCTCAGGCGGACGGTCCAAGAGCTGCCGGTCATGATTTCCACGGATGTGTAAGTAATCGGTTTCCATCAGCAGATCGGCTGTCGCGGCGGCCTGGAGTGGTCCCGATAAATGATCGCCGAGGTTTACCACCACGTCCGGCGCATATCGGCGCAGATCAGCCCGCACGGCTTCCAGCGCCCGGAGGTTTCCGTGAATATCGGCGATGACTGCGATTCGCACGTGGTTTTCAATTGTCCCCTTACTTACGTGCGGGGCTACTCACCGCCCATCATGTCTTCGCCCAGATCATTGGTGCGATTTTCGAATTTGGTGAACTCCCGGAGGAACACCAGGTTCACCTTGCCGGTGGGTCCGTTGCGCTGCTTTGCGACCAGCAATTCCGCCATGCCGCGCAGATCCTCGCGCTCCGGCTTGTAAACCTCTTCGCGGAAGATGAACGCCACCAGATCGGCGTCCTGCTCAATGGATCCGGACTCGCGCAGGTCGCTCAACTGCGGCCGATGATCGCCCGGCCGCGTCTCGGGCGCGCGATTCAATTGCGACAGCACCAGCATAGGAACCTTCAGCTCTTTGGCCAGCAGCTTCAAACCGCGCGAAATTGTGCTGATTTCCTGGTTGCGATTTTCATAGCGTCCGCGGCCGCTCATCAACTGCAGATAATCGATCACCACCAGCGCGAGGCCATGCTCGCTCTTCAACCGCCTCAACTTTGCGTGAATATCCATCAGGTGCGTGCCCGCTGTGTCGTCGATAAACAATGGCGACTGCACCAGATCGGCCGCACCCTTGGCCAGCCGGCGCCGCTCGTCCTGATTCAAATAGCTGGCGCGAAATTTTTGCTGATCCACGCGAGCCGCGGCGCAGACCATGCGGGTGAGCAGCGATTCAGACGACATTTCGAGCGAGAATACCGCGACCGTCTGCTTCTGGGTGGGATGCATGGCCACGTGCTGCGCGATGTTCAGCGCCAGCGCCGTCTTTCCCATGGAGGGCCGCGCGGCCAGAATCACCAGTTCGCCCTCATGCAGCCCGCCCGTCATATCGTCCAGCTTGAGGAACCCGGTGCTGAGCCCTTTGATCCGCTTGCTCGGATCGAGGAACGCATTAATGCCGCCCTCGAACTGATCCAAAATGCGCTGCGGACTGGCCAGCGCATCCTGAGTCCGCGTGTCTCCCAGCTTGAGCAGGCTCTCCTCAGCGCTGGCGAGAATCTCGTCGGGCTCCTCTTCGCCGATGATGCAGCGATCGATCAGTTTCTGCGAAGTGAAGATGATCCGCCGTAGCGTAGCCTTGTCCTTGACGATGCGGACATAGCTGTCGAGGTTCGAAAGCGTCGGGAGACCGTCGTCCAGCGACACCAGGTAACTGACGCCATCCACCGATTCGAGCTGATTTTGCTTCATCAGCTCGTTGGCGACGGTTACGCGGTCGATGCGCTCGCCGCGCTCATACAGCTCACCCATGCGCAGGAAAATGCGGCGGTGCTTTTCCAGGCTGAAGTCGTCGGCTTCGAGCGTCCCGGCCACCTGGATGTAGAGCGCGTCATCCATAAGGACGGCGCCCAGCACAAACCGCTCCGCATCCTGATTAGCGGGAAGTCCTTTTTCAAGCGCGATGTCAGCGTGCGCAGCCATACCCCAGTCGTTCTACGTTACTTGTGGGCGGCGCGCGTAGCAATGATAATTTTGCATGAGCGTTGTGAGGCAGTTGGCTTGTGAATAAAAGGTGTGGAAAACGCGAACGAGGAGTGCCTTGCCAAGTGGTGGCAAACAACGGTCCTGGGATTCTTTTCCGATGATTTCCACAGACATGGATGCGACAATCCTAGCAACAATTGTGCCTGTGTTTGTTTTATAACACAACCCGCTCCCTTACGGTCGGGGTTCGGTAAACGGGACGCGGCGGCGCAGCTCATCGAAGAAGTTGAACACCAAAGTCACTTCGTGCTCAGGCTTGGGTACTTCCGGCGTACTCACAGGTACCTCCACGGCCAGATGCTTGCCATCCGGCGCCAAATCGAACCATAGTGCCCCTCTAAACTGCGTTGCCCCCGCGAGCTTCGCCGCCCACACTCGCGGCTTCTCTGGCACGAACACGTCGTTTTTCACGTTATATTTTACGGCCATGATCTGGTCGTCCGATTGGTAAAATAACTCGCGGTTCTTTCGCGACCAGACCGGGATTCGCCCGCCGTTGCTCGAGATCGGCCACCTGCCGCCTTGCGCAGCCCCGCCCGGAAGAAACGTCCGCACGTACACTTCGTTCTTTCCGGACTCGTTCGATTCATAAGCCAGCCATTTCCCGTCGGGCGAGAACACGGGAAAATATTCATCGAACTGACTTTTGAAAAACAGCTCCGGCTTTCCCGTCCTCAATTGGCCTCCGCTGTCCTCCACGGGCACAGTCCAAATCTGTATGCCTCCCGCGCCGGACTCGCTGTTGAATTCGCTATACGCGAACCGCTTCCCGTCGGGAGAGAAGGAAGGTGTTTGAGCATTCTTACCTTGCATGAGTGCTTGCGGCTGACCAGAGCCGTCGGCGCGTGTCCAGAACATGCCGGCCGTAACCGTATTGAAGATTAGGTATCGGCCATCGGGGCTCCAAATTGGGTTAAAGTATTTTTCTCCGCCGAACGTCAACTTGGTCATCACATCCCGCCGCGGGTCGTAGACGTATATGTCCTGGCTCGACCCGTCGATGATCGACAGTGCGAGCTTCTTGCCGTCCGGCGACACGCTGAGATCCTCATAGTTGCCGGGCTTGGGCAGCAGCGGCTCCTGCTTGCCGGAAGCGTCGAGCCATTGAACCGTGGTCACCCGGTCTCTCTCGCCGATAGCCTTGCGGTAGACCAAGGTGCCCGTGCGGGAGACGTCAAAGTGAGCCGCTCCGGTAACCGTCTCGTATGCGAGACCGTCCAGCACCGAAGTGGCCCTCCCGCGTGTTTCCAGGCGGTTCAAGTCGAACGGTATCGCGAGCAACGATCCATTGCGGCTGTATATCAGATATCCGGCCCCATTCGGCGTAGCCACATAGTGGGGACAGGCGCCTCGCTGCACCAGAGTTTTCCGGCGGCGATCCGACAAAGTGATCACCTCGATATTGGCCTTGTCAACATCGGGACCCGCGTATGCCGTAAACAACACGGCTTTGCCACCGGGCAGGATTTGTGGGTAACCGTGGTATTTCTCTCCATTCGCCAGATCGGTCACTGGTGTGTCTGCACCTCCGCTGGACGGAATCAGCATCAAGCCGTGGCCTCGCCCATCAAATATGATGTTGCCATCCTCTCCCCAGCTAGAGTCAAAACCGCGGTCACTCAACGGGACCACCGCGCCGCCTTCCACGGAGATCTTGCTGAGCTTCTTGTCGGTCGCGAACCCCATCCACTGTCCGTCGGGCGAGAAGGACAGAGACTCCGCTCCCTCCGTCCCCGGGAGTTCGGTGGCATTGGGCTGGTCCAGCCTCCTTGTGAAGAGCTTTTGCGGACCGCCGGCAATGCTAGCGATAAAGGCCAGCCGCATGCCATCAGGAGAGATAATCACGCTGCTCATTTGGCCGGTGGACGGAGGCCGCAAGGAAAACTCCGGTCCCAGATCGACATCCAGCCGGACCAGCGGCTGCTCGACGGGTCGTGAAACCCGCCAAGGCGCCCACAGGACGATCGTGATCGCGAGGGCTGCCACCGATACTCCCGCGACAACCCACGGCACGATGCTTCGCGGGGCAGGAACCGTCTCTGGCGACCCACCGCTCAATGCTTCATCAATCGCAATCCTCGCTTCACCGATCGCTTGCAATCGCTGCTTGCGATCCTTCGTCAGGCACCGCTGGATCAATCTTCGAATCGACGCAGGCGTCTCGGCCGGCAGCGCGCTCCAATCCGGGTCCACCTTCAGCACCGACGCCAACGTGTCCGAAACTGATTCGCCCGCGAACGCTCGCTTGCCCGCCAGCATCTCATACAGCACCGCGCCGAATCCCCAGATGTCCGCACGCCGGTCCGCATTCTTGCCGCTGGCTTGCTCCGGCGACATATATGCCGCCGTGCCCAGGATCACTCCCATGCGAGTTACTCCCAGCGTCAGTGTGGGCGAGTGCTCGGGATCATCGCGCATCGCCACCGGGTCTTCGATCGCTTTCGCCAATCCGAAATCCAGCAGCTTGACCGTGCCCTCCGGCGTGACTTTAATATTGGCGGGTTTCAAATCGCGATGAATTACACCGCGTTCGTGCGCGTATTCCAATGCTTCCGCGATTTGCCGGGCGTAATTAAGCGCCGTGTCGATCGGCAGGGGACTGGAAAGCGTTCCCCCCTCCACCAATTCCATCACCAGCGCGCCATCTTCCACGCCGTAAATCTGCGCGATATTCCGATGATTCAGCGATGCCAGCATTTCAGCCTCACGCTGGAAGCGGGCCATGCGCTCAGGGTCGTGCGCAAACGAATCCGGCAACACTTTCAGCGCGACTTCACGCTTCAGTTTGCTGTCTTTCGCGCGATAGACCTCGCCCATGCCGCCCGCGCCGATCGGCGCAAGGATCTCGAAGGGTCCCAAACGAGTACCGGGAGCCAGAGACATAGAGTGTTAGCTGATTCTAACCCACGTGCGTGTCCGGCCTGACACCTAGTGTTTGGTTCGACACGCATCATCCATTACATGTCTCCGAGAATCAGCCATTTACATTTGGAGCCCAATCTGCATTTCCTCCTGACGACGGAGGAAAAGGCGATGCAGGCAATTAAATTCCTGGCGGTTCTGGTGGCAGCAAGCGCGGAGGTTCTCGCAGAAGGCGGAACGCGGCGGATCGTGGTCAGTCTTCCGGATCGGAAGATCGCGCTGTTTGAGGACGGCCGCGTGATCAAGGTTTATCTGATTGCGGTTGGCAAACACAGCACTCCCAGTCCGAACGGCAGCTTCCACATCGTAAGCCGCGTTGTGAAGCCCACCTGGTATCAACCCGGAAAAGTGGTTCCATCAGGACCCGCGAATCCGCTCGGAACTCGTTGGATGGGACTTGGCTACAAGGGCTACGGCATTCATGGAACCAACCGGCCGAAGTCCATCGGCAAAGCAGCATCGCACGGATGCATCCGGATGCGCAACCAGGACGTGGAAGATCTGTTCGAGCGCGTCGAGGTGGGTGATCCGGTGGAGCTTGTTACTGAAACGGATGCCGACCTTGCGAAAGCCTTCGACGAAACGGCAGCTATGTCTGACGGAGGGGTGCGTGATATAAATGCGCGGGCTTTCGAGCGTGTAACCGAGCCGCGACCGGCAGGGAGCGATAATACGAGCGGTGCTAGTTCTCCCATCGGGGTAGCGCTTCCTGCCGGGCGCGGCTCGGTTTTCGTACGTTCCTGCCTGCTTTCCATTTTTGTGTCGCGCACCTCTGACGGAGGTGGCCAATGACATCGTTGACCTTCTTAGGCGAGTTCCCGCAAGTTGCGCTGGCATTGGCGTTCAGCTTTGCATGCGCTCTGATAATGGCGTTCGCCTGCCTGCGCATCGTCGTGAGGTTGGTGACGCGCGAACAGTATAATGTGACCGATGCTCCGCGTCGCGTTAGCGCTATTGTTTGGAACGCTGATGGCGCCGCTCGCGCAGGCGCAATCGATGGCGGATGCGGGCGCGCAACTGGCGGACCGTATCTCCTCGCTGCTGCAGCGCCGCACAACCGTTTCGCTCGAATTCCAAAATCTGACGGCGCTCCCACCGGTCGAGTCATCCAACTTCCGAGCCGCATTTCAAGAGGAGCTGCGGAAAGTGGGCGTGGAGACGACAGCGGCGGGACAGCCTGAAACACGCTTGCGAGTTACGATCTCAGAAAACGTACGAGGGTTGCTGTTCGTTGCCGTGGTAACGTCTGGCGAAAATCGGCAGGTGACGATGCTGCCGTGGAACGTCCCTCCGCCCACTGAGCGAAAACCGCGAGTCAGAATCTCGATGCAGCCGACGCTGGAGCAGCCTGAGGCCATCCTGGATATGTTGCTGGTGGATTCCGGTTCCGAATTGCTGGTGTTGAACTCGAGCAAGGTGTCGAGTTACAAGCTGACCGCTGGGAAGTGGACACCCGCCGGGATAGCGGGCGTTTCCTGGACACGTCCGCTCCCACGCGATCAGCGCGGCCGCCTGGAAAACGGTCCCACCGGTTTCCGCGTCTTAGTGCCAGGCACGTCCTGCAACGGCACGCTCGAACCAGAATTCAAAATTACATGCGCGCCCGGCAACGACACCTGGCCTCTGAATCCGCGCGACCCCTCGCTCGCGGTGCGCTGGGTGACGGATCGGAATCTGCTGGAGTCGGACAACGCGAGAGGCACGTTCTATGCGGCCGCCGCCGGTTGGTTCGCTACCTCGGAAGATCATATTCTGAGTCCCACAGGCGAACTGCTGGCGGGTTCCGACGGCTGGGGCAGCGAGCTTTCGAGCGTTGAGAATCCGTGCGGATCCGGTTGGATGCTGCTGGTTTCAGCCGCGGATGATGCTCAGGATCGCGATCAGATACAGGCTTACGAAGTGGTGGACGGACAAGTGGTCGCGGCCAGCGAGCCTATTTCTTTGCCGGGTCCGGTGACGGCGCTATGGCCGGCGGAAACTCCTGGGCAGACCACGCTAGTGATTCGAAATTCGAAGACAGGGAACTATGAGGCTTCACGCCTGGGCGTGGCTTGCGCTGAGTAGTCTCCTGCTCTCTCCACTCGCCGGGGCTACGCTTCCGCGCTACGGCGGAACTTTGACCGTAGAGCTTTCATCCACGTGGAACTCGGTCGAGTCGTCGGCAGCTATCGCGCCGCTCGTGACGGAGACTCTTGTTCGGCTGAATGAAAACGGCGAGATCGAGCCGATGTTAGCGACGGCATGGCAGCGCGACGCGGACCGCAAGCGTTGGCGCTTCTCCCTGCGGCCGAGAGTTGTGTTTCATGACAGTGAGCCGCTGACCGCCTCCACCGCTGCGCCCTCGCTGATTGCGGCTCTCAAGAAGAAATACGGCGACGTGAATATAACGGCGGGCGGCCAAGCGCTGGTACTCCAGTTCGACCGCGCCGTGCCCGATCTGTTAACCGAACTCGCCAGCCCCCGGACAGCCATCTTTCGCACCAGCGACAAAAACACGCTGATTGGCACTGGACCGTTCCGCGTGACCGCCTGGGAGCCCAGCCATAAACTAACGCTCGCTGCATTCGACGATTATTGGGCCGGGCGTCCCTTCCTCGATTCAGTGACGGTCAATCTCGGAACCACGCGAGCCCTGGGAGACGTCTTCGACATTCCTTTCTCGCAAACTCGTCGCGTGCTGCCGGAACGCACGCGGATCTGGTCGTCGCCGGTGCACGAATTGATAGCGTTGGTCTCCGACAATGTGCAGCCAGAGGTATTCGACGCGCTGGCGCTCGCCATCGATCGCGTGCCCATTGTGAACGTTCTGGCGCAGAGACGAGCAGAAGCCGCATTCGGCCTGCTCCCGCAATGGCTCAGCGGATACGCGTTTCTGTTCGCCGCTCCTGGGAAGCAGATGGGTTCTCAACTGCGAACGGGTCCGCTGACGCTCAGCTATCCGGCGAACGACGGATTCGCGCGATCCATCGCCGAGCGCATTGCGCTGAATGCCCGCGATGCCGGGATCATTTTGCAACCAACGACCAATGCAGGAGCAGCCGTGCGGATGGTCCGTTGGCAGCTCGAATCCACGGACGCCGCCGCCGAACTCGTCAGGTTATCCACAATGCTGGGCATGCTCGACCGTGCAAACTCGTTGAATCCGGCCAAGCCTGAAACACTGTACGAAGCCGAGCGCGCTTTGCTCGACGCGCATCGCGTGATTCCCATCGTGCATCTGCCGGAAGTTTACGGCATCGCACCGCGCGTGCATAACTGGGAGACCGCGCAGAAAAACGGTGGATTCGTGCTGCATCTGGATAATATTTGGGTGGACCCGTGAGCTTCCGCACCAAAATCTTTCTCAGCATCACCGCGACCGTCGTATTTGCGGTGTGGATCGTAGCCGGGGTGGTCTCCGCTCTTGTCACGAAATCGTTCGAACGCCGCGATGCCCAGCGAACTGCGACATTGGTCTCGCAATTCCACAGCGAATTCGATCGGCGCGGTGCGGAGGTGGCGCGCCGCCTGGACGCGATCGCCAGCTCGGATGAAATCGCGCGCATCGCCATAGATCTCGGTTCATCACAATTCGACCCGGGAAAGTACCTCGACCAGGCACAAATGCTAGCGCGCGAGCAGTCCCTCGACTTTCTGGAATTGGTAGGTCCGGATGGCAGCATCATCAGTTCTGCCGAATGGCCGGCCCGGTTTGGATACAAAGAAGGCTGGCTGTTACAGTCCGGCGATTCGGAAAACATTTTTTTGAAGCGCGAAGAACTGGCGGATGGCGCGGCGCTGGGTCTCATCGCCGTTCGAACAGTGAGGGCAGGGAACGGACAGTTGTACATCGCCGGCGGGCAAAGATTAGACAAGCAATTCCTGGATACGCTGCCCCAAGTGGAAGGCCTGCGAGTTCAACTCTACAATGCTTTCGACGCTGCGTCGCCGCCCCTGGTCCGCGAAGTTCAGCAACAACCGCGTGAACTCACACGCATCACTCCCGACGCCACCATCACGGCAATTCCACTGTTCGGGCGGGATAATCAATTGCTCGCGATCCTGCTGGTGGAAAACTCGCGATCCGAATTAGCCAGCCTCAAGAAATATATCCAGGGAACGGCGTTTCTGGTAGGAACCGGCGCGGTCCTGCTCGGCTTACTTCTCAGTTTCTGGACGGCTTCTCGCGTAACCAAGCCTCTGCGCGAGCTGACCTCAAGCGTGCGAGAAGTGGCTGGCGGAAGGTGGGACACGCGAGCGACGGTTGGTTCCAGTGACGAAGTAGGACAACTCGCGCGCGACTTCAACCGCATGACCGAGCAGCTGGTCGAGCACCGCGACCGTATGATCCAGGCCGAGCGCGTCGCAGCCTGGCGCGAATTGGCCCGTCGCCTGGCGCATGAACTCAAAAACCCGCTGTTTCCCTTGCAGATCACCATCGAAAATCTGCAGCGGGCGCGCAACACTCCGCAGTTTGAAGAAGTATTTCGCGAGAGCACCACCACTTTGCTAGCCGAGCTCGACAATCTTAAAACCATTGTCGGTCGTTTCAGCGACTTCGCAAAAATGCCCGCGCCGCAACTGGAGCAGATGGATTTGAATCAGGTGGTGCAGGAAGTGATCCGTTTATTCGATGCCCAGATCCATGCGCCCGGCCGTCCGCCAGTTGAGGTCACGCTCGAGCTCGACCAAAATATCGCCCTCATTCAGGCCGATCCCGAGCAGATCCGGCGCGCCTTGCGGAATTTGGTTCTGAACGCATTAGACGCCATGCCTCCCGCAGGCGGAACGCTGACAATCCGCACCCAAAATCTGGATGGAAAGGTGGCGCTCGATGTTTCGGACTCAGGCGCCGGTTTAACTCCCGAAGAATGCGAACGGCTCTTCACCCCCTACTACACCACCAAGCAGCATGGCACTGGTCTCGGCCTGGCCATCGTGCAATCTGTGGTGAGCGATCATAAAGGAACCATCACCGTGCACAGCGAACCGGGAAAAGGCGCGACGTTTCGAATCGAGCTTAAAGTATGAGCAAACTGCTGCTGGTGGATGACGACGCAAACACGCTGGCATCTTTGGCGCGGGCCTTTCGCTTGGCCGGCCACGAAGCGGTGGTGTGCGACAACGCGGATCGCGCCCTGGATCTGGCCAAGACGCAGCGCTTCGACATGATCCTGTCCGACGTAGTCATGCCTGGCAAAGATGGTCTCACGTTGCTTGCGGAATTGAGGACGGCAGGCATCCAGACTCCGGTAGTGATGGTTTCCGGCCAAGCGAATATTGAGATGGCAGTGCGCGCCACACGGCTGGGCGCGATCGACTTTCTCGAGAAGCCGCTCTCCACGGAAAAGCTGCTGATGACGGTCGAGAACACCGTCAAGCTAGCGCGTCTTGAGGACGAAAACCGGCGGCTGAAGCAGCGGGCCGGCCGCCAGGAGCTGGTTTGGAAATCGGCCGTGATGCAGGGCGTGATGGCCAAAGTGGACCGCGTGGCCGCCAGTGAGACGCGCGTCTGCATCTTAGGTGAAACGGGCACAGGCAAAGAACTGGTGGCACGCACGCTCCATGAGAAGAGCCCGCGCCGCGCCGGTCCGTTCGTCACGCTGAACTGTGCCGCAGTGCCCGCCGAGCTGATCGAATCGGAACTGTTCGGTCATGAGAAAGGCGCATTCACCGGCGCAACGTCGCGTCACCTCGGCAAATTCGAGCAGGCTCATGGCGGCACACTTTTTCTAGACGAAATCGGCGACATGCCGGCGCTGATGCAAGCCAAATTGCTGCGGGTTCTCGAGCAGAAGGAAGTGGAGCGGATCGGCTCTGACCGTTCCATCCAGGTGGATGTGCGCGTGATCGTGGCCACGCACCGAAATCTGGATGAGCTGGTGAAAAAAGGCGAGTTCCGCCAGGACCTCTATCACCGAATCTTCGTGTTTCCCATCACGCTGCCGCCATTGCGCGATCGCAGCGACGATATCCCGCTCCTGATTGACTATTTCGCCCGCGCCGTCGCCGAACAAAACGATTGGAAGCCACGCGAGATCACCCCGGACGCCTACGCCGAGCTGAAGCGTTATTCTTGGCCCGGCAATGTGCGGGAACTCCGGAATGTCGTGGAGCGCTTGCTCCTGTTATCGGATGACCGCGTGGATCTCGGGACAGTGCGGCAAGCCTTGCCGTTGGCAGAGGCCACACCCAATCTCGCAACAGGCAATCTGTCGGAACGCATGGACGCCCACGAGCGCGAGGTGATCCTGGCGGAGCTGAAGAAACACGTCTACAAGATGAGCGACACCGCTCGCGCCCTGGGCCTGGAGCGGAGCCACTTGTACAAAAAATGCCAACAATTGGGTATCGATCATACCGAACCGCGACTGTAAGGGAGTCGGTGCAGTTTTTGCGAGCGTTACCGAACCGCGACCGTAAGGGAGTCGGTGCAGTTCGTGATATTCTTACGGTTTCGAACGTTAAATCAAGGAGCGCACTAAGACCATGAAAGTCGGCGTATTTACGGCACTACTAGCACAGTTTCCTCTTGACAAGGTCCTCGAAAAAGTGAAGGCCCTCAACATCCACACCGTCGAGCTTGGAACCGGAAATTATCCCACCGATCCACACTGCAAGTTATCGATGCTCGAGGATCGTGCCGCGTTGAAAGAATTCAAGCAGAAGCTCGACGACAACGGATTCACCATCAGCGCGCTCAGCTGTCACGGCAACCCCTTGCATCCCGATAAGGCCGTTGCGAAGGCCTACGCGGACACCAGCAGGAAGACCATTCGTCTGGCGGAGAAGCTAGGTGTACCCGTGGTCATCGATTTCTCGGGATGCCCCGGCGATAGTGACCGTGCGAAATATCCGAACTGGGTTACCTGCCCATGGCCGCCCGAATACCTGGACGTCCTGGATTGGCAGTGGGAAAAGAAAGTAATTCCGTATTGGACCCGGCAAGCCGAATTTGCCAAGAACCATGGCGTGAAGATCGCCATCGAAATGCATCCCGGCTTCGTCTGCTACAGCCCCGAAACATTGTTGAGGCTGCGCGGCATCGCGGGCAAGAGCATCGGATGCAATTACGATCCCAGCCACATGTTCTGGCAGGGCATCGATCCTATCAAAGCCATTCGCGTGCTGGGCGATTCCATTTTCCACGTGCATGCCAAGGACACGCAGATTTACGACTCCAATCTTCCGAAAACTGGCGTCCTGGATACCAAGAAATACACCGACGAGCGGAATCGCAGTTGGATCTTCCGCAGCGTAGGATACGGTCACGCGTTCGGCTGGTGGAAAGAATTTATTTCGACGCTCCGCATGTACGGTTACGACTACGTCCTCTCCATCGAGCACGAAGATACTCTAATGTCGCCGGACGAAGGGCTGACCAAGGCCGCCGAATTTCTGAACGCAATCGTGATTCGCGATCAGCCGACCGCGCCCTGGTGGGTCTGAACCCTGCCCTGTCTTGCTACCGGACCGCGACCGTCCGTGGCGCACGCACTCCTGCNNCGTTCACACTCGTGTGAACGCGTGGCGTTCGGTCGCCAGCGGATCCGCGTCTGCGCCCTCCAAGGGGCGACCGTGGGCGACCAGTTCTACGCCGAAGCAGGGACCGCCTGCGTGAGAGGATGGGTCTTCACCCATTCCGTCCAACTCGTCGACGCATAGCCGCCGTCTTTGACATACGCATAAAATGCCGTGATGAATTCAGTCCGCAGCTTGTAAGCCTCGGAGCTGCCCTTGAATAGATCATATTCGCCAATGAGCGATTGGCGACCCATGATGTCTTCAAGCGGCAGATTCCCCGCGTTGCGGATCATATCGTAGAGCGTCATGAACGTGGTGGTGCGTCCGTCCCCGCCGTGGCAGTGGAAATGCAGCCACGCATTCGCTTCTAACCCGCGGATAAATGTCACGAAGCGGTCCACCATGTCGTCCGTCGGCCGACAATGATCGCTCACCGGAATCCGTATATAGTCGATGCCGAGCTGGTGCGCCAGGCCCATTTCCGTGGTCGCATCCTGGACCTCGACCGTGACTGGATCTTTAGTCGAAAACTGACCGTCTTTTCCCTTCACCAGAGTACTGACAATGATGCTTCGCGCCGCAACCATGCGAATCAAATGCAGGGTCTCGTCGTTTTCGATCCATTCCAGGGAACGCCCGACGTTGGCCCAATCGTTCACGGCGTACCAGCTCACCGGGGTCCCATTGATGAACACGTGGGACTCCTGGCGCAGGTCCACCAGGTAGACAGTAAAACTGCCCGTGCTGCCGATCCGCTTGACCACATTTTCGAGCTGCGCTTCGCTGTACTGGCAGCTGCCCGATATATTGAGAGCCGAAAGGTTCTCGAGTGATAGCGTTCCTTTTACGTAAATCGAAGCCGTGTCACGGAACTGAACCGGTAATTGCGCACCTCCATCAAAAATCAGTGCGGGATTCGGTTGCCGGGACGCTCCGGTTTGACTATTTGTCATGACATTCACCTGAGGTTTTCCATGTTATCGCAAAGCGCGGCCTGCGAGCGACTTGTGATCTAATCTCTTTATGCTCTTCGTCACTTTCCACGAAACAATCGCCACTATCTACGGATATGATGAACAGAATCCAACCGACCCAGCCGTCACGAATGTGCTGACGCCTTCCACCTCGGTGCAGCTTTCCGAGCTCCGAGGGATGTTACTCGCCAACGGCTTCCTATATGTCGTGAACGGAGGAAAGAGCACGAGCAATATTCTGTGTTACTCGCCCAGCAGCACACCGTATCAATACACCTATAAAAGCGTCTTTACTCCCAGCCTCACAGCGGTGAGCCATCCGTTCGATTGTACGTTCCAAAGCGTGAATGCGCCGGCGGAGCAACTCTGGTACGTGCCCAATCAGGATTCGAATGTCGTTACGGTTCTCACCTCCAGCTTGCCGTACAGCTCGTCGCAGCCAAGCATTGCCTCCGCGTACCTTGCCGCCTTGCAGACCGCCCTACAGAACGCAAATAGCCCGATTGGCAATGATGGATTCCTGACTTCCACGTTCGTTCCAACGGCGATCGTTGGCGCCGAAATTTCCCAACAGATCACAGTGGATCCGTTATGGGGCGGCCTGACGCCGGTCTTTAGCTCGACAGACGACAGCTCCACGGACGATGCCAAGAAAAAGTCGAAGCAAAGGTCCAGAACTCAGTTCGAGGAGTGGTTTGCTACAACAACGTGTTGTACGTAGCCGACGAGGGCGGTTCAGCCGTTCGCATGTACGACCCGGGCACCGGACTCCCGTTGGGAAGCACCCCGGTCTCAGGCCCCGTTCACCTCGTTCAGCAAAACGGCGTACTTTACGTGACAACAAGCAAAACCGTGTTGTACGGAAACTGCGTAACGCCGCCGGCCAATTTACCGGCGCTTCCTACGCCAAATCAGTTCGCCGGCGCGCCGCCGCCACCGTATCCGCCGCTGCCCTCCGGATACACCAACTCAGTGACTCTCACCTTGAGCGATCTCGGATTGAATCTCCCTTCAGGTTTCGGTCCGTCGGGTCTCGCGTTCGATTCATCCGGCAACCTCTATGTTGCGGGCCGGCTCTCAAACCAGATTTATGGATATTCGCCGGCCACGGGAGTAAACCCGCCGTCTCCGTTTGCGCCTTTCAGCAACAATCCTATTTTTTCGAAACTCCCCGATCAGCCGGAATTCCTGCTGTGGGTCGCTGACCAATCGTAAGCTCAGCCACCCATCGTGAGCACCACGCGAAAGCGCGCTTTGCCCGACATCATTCGATCGTAAGCTTGCTGCGCTTGTTCCAGCGGGAATTTTTCAATCATCGGCCGCACGCCGGTCAGCGCCGAAAAGCTTAACGTGTCTTCCGAATCTGCCGCGACGCCCGCGGCCCAGCCTTGGATGGAACGCATACTTTTGATCAGTTGAATGGGCGAAACTTCGATCGGTTCCGCTGAAGCGCCGATCACCATCAGCTTGCCATTGTCACCCAGCCCATCGATCATGCCAGACATAGCTTTGCCGCTGGGCACAGTGGATAAGATCGCTTTCGCTCCACCCATGCGCTGCAGCTCTTCGGCAGGGTTGGTCGAGTCCGAGTCGATGTAGGCGTGCGCTCCAAGCTTTAGCGCCAGATCTTTGGCATCGGCGCCGCGGGCTATCGCGACGGTTCGATATCCAAATTTGTTCGCGAACTGAACCCCCAGATGGCCTAGTCCGCCGATAGCTTCGATAGCCACCAGGTCACCCGGCATCGCATGAGAATGACGCAGCGCATTGAACGTTGTGACTCCCGCGCACATCAGAGGCCCGGCGTCTTCGAAGGAAAGGTCGTCCGGAATGGCAGCCAGCGCTTGCGCGGGCGACACCACGTATTCGGAATATCCGCCGTCATGGGTGAACCCTGTGATTTTGGCGGTATGGCAATTAATTAGATCGCCGCGCCGGCAAGCGATACAGACTCCGCAGTGTCCCCCATACCAGCCCACGCCCACGCGCTGGCCTTTCTTCCATGTTGTAACAGCAGAGCCGATCTCATCGATCACTCCGGCGATTTCGTGGCCAGGCACAAGCGGATACCTCAAGCCGGGCCATTGGCCTTCTAACGCAAGCGAATCGCTATGGCAAACCCCGCAGGCATGGACCCGGATGCGAACCCAGTCCGGCTTTGGGGTTGGAATCTCTCTGTCAACAAGTTGTAATGGTTTGCCTGGAGCGGCGATTTGAATGGTCCTCATTACCTAATTATAAAGGCCCGTCGCGTGGCCCCTCTCCACATTCTTCATTCTTTCGATGAGAATATTCCCTCTTACCCCACCTACGTTCGAAGGATATGTGTCTGGCCATTCCAGGCAGAGTTCTGAGCATCGACGGCGACGATCCCGCCTTCGGCACGGCCCATGTGGACTTCTCAGGCGTCGAAAAAACCGTAAATCTTGCGTATACACCGGACATTGTGGCCGGAGAATTCGTGCTGGCGCATGTAGGATTTGCCGTCAGACGCGTGGACCAGGAGGAAGCCGTTCGCATGCATGAAATGGGCATCGCTTGTTCAATCCTCGAAGCGGTTCAGCGCGAGCGCGAACGCTATCCGGGTAAGAGAGTATCGAAAGTGGGAGTACGGATCGGCCAGTTCGCCGGCGAGCAGCCGGGCACCCTGCTGCATTACGAAGGGGACGCGCTCAAAGGCTTGCCTGGCAAACCGAGCGTCCATAAACTCGGGTTCGCGGATTTGATAATCGCTCTAAAACTGCTGGAAGAATCGCCGCAGGAAGTGGTGGTGATCGGCGTTCAGCCTTTGTCGACCGAGTGGAGCGCGGAACTCACCGCTCCTGTGCGCGATGCGCTTCCCGCGCTGCTCGATGCAGTGATCGAGCAGTTGGATGTTTGGAACAACAACCGGTCGCTTACGCTCGCGGCTCGGAAAGATGCGTTCGTTACCGAACCGCGACCGTGAGGGAGTCGGTGCAGTTGCGAATCTCAGGCGGCTTTGTCGGCCGCAGTGGTTCGGTAAACCGGCCAGAGCCACTGGCGATAGTTGAGTAATCGGCCGCGGGTCGCTTCCACGTACAGGGATCTTAGCTTGGTGGCCACCGGGCCGACTTCGCCAGTGCCCACCGGCCGATGATCCACCGCGACGATAGGGGCGATCTCAACCGCCGTGCCCGTGAAGAACACTTCGTCCGAGACGTAAAGTTCGCTGCGGCTGATAGAGCGTTCCACAACCTCCAGCCTCATTTCATTGCGCGCCAGATCGATAACGCTGGCACGCGTGATGCCTTCCAGAATATTGTCGGTCCCGGGCGGCGTCACTAGCTTTCCATTACGGAAAATAAACAGATTGCAAGTGGCGCTATCCGAGACGTGGCCCTCTTCGGTCAAAAAGATCGCTTCATCGTGGCCGTTGTGGCGCGCTTCATCCGTGGCCAGCACGCTATTGACGTAAGCGCCGCAGATTTTGGCGCGGCTGGGAATCGCGGTGTCCTCAACGCGGCGCCAGGAGACGACGCCCGCTCTGAGACCTTTCGTGCTGTCGAAATAATCGCCGAACGGTACTACCACGATCGCGTACGCGTCGTTCTCATCGGGAGCCACTCCGATCCGTGCCGAACACTTGTAGGCGAGCGGCCGGACGTACACGTGCGATCGGAATCCATTGCGGCGGCACAGCTCGGCGGTGAGAGCTGCAAGATCTGTGGCGCTTTTAGGAATGCCGATGCGCAGTATCCCGGCGTTTCGCTTCCAGCGCTGGTAGTGTTCGACTGGGCGCACTAAAAAGAGATCCTGCTGCTTTTCCTCGAAGTAGCCGCGGATGCCTTCAAAAACGCCGGTTCCGTAGTTGAGCGCGTGGGTGAGGATATTGACGTTGGCTTCGCCGAGGGGAATAAATTTCTCGTTGAACCAAACAATTGTATTGGGATTGGGAGCTTCGGTTTTCATTTGAGTATTGCCTCTTCCTGGCCGAGTGCTAGCGCTTTGCGATCGAGATCGAGCCAGCGCTCGGATTTCACTAAACGGCGCATTGCACCGTCGATCCATTTTTCTTCAATGAGACTGGTGGCCTTAAGCAGCGCTCCCAGCATTATCATGTTGCCGGCGCGCGCGTCGCCCAGTTGATCGCCCAATTCGGTGAAGGGCCGGACGATGAAGTTCACATCGTGACGCGCTACGCCGGCTGGTAAACTCTCTCCGTTGTACAGCACCCAGCCGCCGGGCTCCACTGCAGATAGGAATTTGTGGAGTGAAGGCTCATTGAGAGCCATCAAAACGTTCGGATGATTCACCAGCGGTGAATCGATGGGCTGAGTCGCAATGCGGACCTGGCAATTGGATGTTCCGGAACGCATCTCGGGACCGTAGGACGGCAGCCAAGATACTTGAAGCCCGGCATCGAGGCCGGCTTCCGCCAGGATTTCGCCCAGAATGAGAACACCTTGGCCCCCGAATCCAGCGATTTTGATGCGAAAATCCTTGGCCGTGGATTGGCGGACGGAATTGTCGACCGATCGCGCTGATTGGCAACCTAAAATCTCGGGAATCCTGTCCAGTGCCGGCGCTTCAGCCCGTTCGGGACGCCTTTGCGCTTCCAAGGTTTTGTCACGGAATATGCTGAGCGGATAAATTTTGGTCAACTCGTCGCGGACCCACGCCTGCGCGTCCTGTGGCTGCATCTTCCAGATGGTGGGGCAGGGCGAAAGGATCTCGATGAACGAAAAACCGAGACCGTTGATTTGATTTTCGATGGCCTTCTTGATGGCTCGGCCCGCCCGCACGATCATTTTGTTGTTGCCGAGCGCGACGCGTTCGATATAAACGGGCGCTTCGAGCGACGCCAGCACTTCCGACACATGCAGCGGATAGCCTTCGTTCCAGACACTCCGTCCGAACGGCGACGTGATGGTCTTCGATCCGAGCGGCGTGGTGGGCGCCACCTGTCCGCCGGTCATGCCGTAGATGGCGTTATTGATGAAGAAGACAGTGATGGGCTCGCCACGATTGGCCGCGTGCAGAATTTCGGCGGTACCGATGGCTGCCAGATCGCCGTCGCCTTGATAGCTGAGAACGATGCTGTTCGGGAGTGATCGCTTCACCGCCGTGGCAGCCGCGGGGGCGCGCCCATGCGCGACCTGTATGTTGCCGACATCGAAATAGTAATAAGCAAATACCGAGCAGCCGACCGGGCTGATCAGCACAGTGCGGTCCTGGATGCCCAATTCGTCGATGGCCTGCGCAATCAGCTTGTGCGTGATGCCGTGACCGCAGCCTGGGCAATAGTGCGTCTGGTGCTGCAACTCAGCCTTGCGCTCAAAGGTCGCGTAGAAGCTGCGCGCTTTCTGGTGCAATACTTCGAAGTCAGACATGGGCCACCTCCAGTTCCTGCGACACCGAGCAGCGCTTGATGAGATTGCGGACCACTGCCAATACATCCTCAGCGGATGGGACATTGCCGCCGGTGCGTCCGTAAAACTCGACGGGGCGGCGGCCTTCCACCGCGAGCCGGACATCTTCTATCATCTGGCCGGTGGAAAGCTCGACGGTCAAGAACGCAGAGGCCGTGCTCGCAAGCGATCGAATCGCTTCCGTGGGGAAAGGATACAGAGTGATGGGGCGGAGAAGACCAAGGCGCAGTCCTTGTGCGCGCCCGAGTTGCACAACCGATTTCAGAATGCGGGCGCTGATGCCATAGCCAACTAGAACCACATCGGCATCGTCAGTTTGGACAGCTTCGTAGCGAGTTTCCTCGCGCTCAGCCTGTTCGTATTTCGACTGGAGCTTCAAAACATGGCGCTCCAATGCGTCGGGTTCAAGAAAAATGGAAGTGATCAGGTTCTTCCGCGTTTCCGCGGTTCCTCGCACGGCCCACGCGGGCGGGCTCGGAAGAATGGCGCGCTCGGGAAATTCCACCGGCTCCATCATCTGGCCGATGAATCCGTCGGCGAGGACGAATACCGGGTTGCGGTATTTGTCGGCCAGGTCAAACGCGAGCATGGTGAGGTCGCACATTTCCTGGACGGAATCGGGCGCCAGCACTAGAGTCCGGTAGCAGCCGTGGCCGCCACCTTTTACAACTTGAAAATAGTCGCTCTGTTCGGCGGCGATGTTGCCGAGACCTGGTCCGCCGCGGGTGATGTCGGCGATGACGCAAGGCAGCTCGGCGCCGGCCAGATAGCTGATGCCTTCCTGCATGAGACTGATGCCCGGACCGCTGGATGCTGTCATACAGCGGATGCCAGTGGAGGCAGCGCCGTAGAGCATGTTCACCGCTGCCGTTTCACTTTCGGATTGCAGGAATGTTCCGCCTACTTGCGGCAGCAGTAGGGCCGCTGCTTCACCGATTTCGCTGGCGGGTGTGATGGGGTAGCTGTAGAAGGCGCGGCATCCGGCGAGAATTGCGCCGCGGAGGACTGCTTCATTTCCTTTCATTAGTTGTGGCATAAAGGCACCGACTCCCTTACGGTCGCGGCTCGGTAAACTGTGATGGCGCCGGGCTCGGGACACGCGTAGAAACATAGACCACAGCCGCTGCAGCCGTGTCCGTCATAAACGGCGACATGGTAGCCGTAGCGATTTAATTTTTCGGATAGCCGGAGGACGCCGGGCGTGCAGGCTACGACGCATAGTCCGCACCCTTTGCATTCCTCCGAATTCATGGCGACGGAACCTTTATCTGGCTTGAAAGTGTCGATCATGACTCCTCCTTTCGTGGTGGCGCTCCCTTCCGGTCGCGGCTCGGTAAGGAGTGCCGTGTGTTTAGTTGTGCGTTGGCGAACAGCGGCCGAGTCATTGGCACACCAGTGCGCCTTTTAGATATCCGGCGCGTTCGGCAAAATTGACCAACTCATCTTGGAATTTCGGATCTGCAATCGCGATCAGGGCCTCGGCGCGTTGGCGCAGGCTCTTGCCGTGCAGATACGCGATTCCGTACTCGGTGATGACGTAATGCACATCGCCGCGCGAAGTCACTACGCCTGAGCCTGGATCGAGCACTGGCACGATCCTTGAAATAGTTCCATTCTTCGCCGTGGATGGCAGCGCGATAATCGGCTTGCCGCCTTTGGAGCGGGCCGCGCCGCGCACGAAATCCACCTGGCCACCGAAACCGCTATAGGGTTTGATGCCGATGGAATCGGCGCACACCTGGCCGGTGAGATCCACCTGAATCGCGGAGTTGATGGCGATCATGCGCTCGTGCTGCGCAATGATAAACGGATCGTTTGTGTAGGATGTCGGATGCATCTCGAACAGCGGATTCTCGTGCATATAGGTGAACAATCGCTTGGTGCCGAGGACGAATCCGACGACGATCTTGCCGCGGTGAATGTTTTTGCGCTCGCCGGTGAGGACGCCGGCTTCGAAAAGATCGATCACGCCGTCGGAACACATCTCGCTGTGGACGCCGATGGCCTGATGGTCCTTGAGGCATCCCAGCACGGCGTCGGGAATGCCTCCGATGCCGGTTTGCAGCACTGCGCCATCCGGAATGAGCGAGGCAACCTGCGCCGCGATGCGACGCTGCACCGGAGTGGGCGCTTCCATGGGGAGCTCGAGCAGCGGGCGGTCCGTTTCCACCATGGCCGAAACCTGGCTGACGTGCAGGAAGCTATCGCCGAAGGTGCGCGGCATCTGGTGGTTCACTTCGGCGACCACGTGGCGGGCGCATTGCGCGGCGGTGAGGCTGCAATCCACGCTGGTGCCGAGGCTCAAAAACCCATGCCGGTCGGGCGGACTGGTTTGCACGAACGCGACGTCGAGGGGGAGTTGGCCGGTGCGGAAGAGGTCCTCAATTTCGCTCAGGAAAATGGGCGTGTAATCGGCGCGGCCCTCCTGAATGGCTTGGCGAACATTCCCGCCCAGGAACAGGCCGTTGTGGCGGAAATGGCCTTCGAACTCCGGGCGAGTGTAGGGGGCGTCGCCGAACGTGAGCATGTGGACCAGTTCGACGTCGTGGAGTTCGCCGGCACGACGCATGAGAGCGTCGATGAGCGGCTTGGGAGTCCCGCAGCCTTCTCCGAACCAGACGCGATTTCCGGAGGTGACCACTGAGACGGCTTCCTCGGCGGGAATGACCTTGGGCGCAAACTGGCCCCAGCAGCTCATAACATACAACCACTAGCAAGTGGGTCACCGTTGTTATGAGTTAGTTTGTCTAATAGTTTCAGTTGTTTACTAGGACATGCTGGGGTACGGAGTGGGGGTTCTGGCTCAGGACTGCGCGACACCACTCCTCTCCCCGGCGGGGATAGGCCGGTAGGGCATGTCGAAGCGCGCAAATGCGACGTGGCGGGACTGGTTCTGACGGATCATGCGTTGGGCGAAGCGTTCAACTTGGTCTTTTGAAAAAACGAAGCCATGGTCGGAGGGCTCCCAGGGAACTCCTTCATATTTATGGAGTTCGAGGATGGCGGCGGCGTCTTTGAGCTCGCGGCGCTCGTGGTGGCGGCGCTCGAGTTGGATATCGCGGAGCTGATCGAGGGTCTTTTGGAATTGGCGGGCGAGGCGGGTGCTATTCAGTGTGAGGCTGGCGAGGAGCCGATGGGCGTCCACGATATCGAAATCAATGGCGGCTTGCTCTGTTGGCGGGTTGGCGGCGCGTTGGAGCACGTCGGCTTCGAGGAGCGGGATGCGATTGATGCGCCAGGATGTGTCGGCGAGCTGCTGGACCATTTGGGTTTCTGTTGGGGTTGCGGGGTGATACTCATCCATGAACTGGCGGCAGTGTTGCTGGTATGCGGCCGGGTCCTCTGACGGAATGACGGGGGTGCGAGCGGTCAGGCCGTGACGAAGCGCGTTTTGCGACGAACGCTGTTTGCCGGCTTCGGTGCGAGGGCCGGTGGAATTTCGGGCGTTGGAGCGATTGATCTCGGCTC
>PMUN01000015.1 GCA_003166875.1 Bryobacterales bacterium
GCCGCCGGGTTCGCCAATAGCAACGCAACAGTTCCAGCAGTTTGGTCGGCAACAGAGTCTGTCGATCCTTCCGTCCTTTGCCGCGGCGGACCCACAGCACGTTGCGCGCGCTGTCGATGTCGCCCGCTTTGAGTTGGGTGACTTCCGAGACCCTAAGTCCTGAACCGTACAAGACCGCCAGCATGGTGCGTTGACGAAGATTGCGAGGTGCTTGCAGCAGCGCTTTCACTTCCTCGCGGCTCAAGATCAGCGGCAGTTTTCTTTCCCGTCGAGGAAACGGGATGCGCTCGATCGCGATTTTCCGGCTAAGCGTGTGGGTGTAGAAAAACCGGAGTGCGCAGACGGTCTGGATGTAGGTGGACTGCGACACTCGTTTCTCTTTGATGAGGAACAGCTGATAGCAGCGAATATGCTCGGCATCCAGCTGATCGGGTGGTTTGGAGAAGTGCCGGGCGAACTCGGCGACAACATGCAGGTAAATCCGGATGGTGGTGGGCGAGTAATGACGAATCTGGAGATCTTCCAGCATCCGTTGTCGAAGTGGGGTCACCAGAAAAACTCCTTTCGTTGTGACCACACCACAAACAGCGCTCGACCTGCCGGAGGCTTAGTTCAATGGCTAATAACAGTTCGGGATTACGGGGGAATTGCCGCGAGCTTTTCGAGCATCCGCGGGTGGCCCGTCCGCCGACTCCTCGCGTTCGTTACGCCTCTTCTGCTGAGGAGCCGTTGATCCGCGCGAACTTTTGCTCCTGGATACCGCGGGTCATGTTTGGAAACTGGCGGAACTGCTAGCGTAGGGAGGCAGATAGACATGGACATTTCACGGTGATAGTCTTGGAGCCATATGGCACTTGCATTAACGATTGCCTTGGTTGTCGTCCTCGTTGTGGTTCGTCTTTTGATTCCGCCAGTACCGGGCTTACTGAAGCTTGGCCTCGAACGATGGGGAAAGCGAAGCACGGTCATACTCTGCGCCATCTCGGTTATCGGAGCAGGAGTCCTGGTGATTCTCATTTCAAAGCGCTAATCAGAGAATTTTTCTTGAACGCACCTTTCAGGCACTACCGAGAGCACGTTCCTGAGCGGGTCCGATAATATAATCGGAATGGTGGGAGATTTGTGCACGGATCCTTTAAGGCCGTCATCGCCCCGCAAGGCATCTGAAGAATATATCGGTAACCCTGGAGGCTTCATGCACGAAATGCAAGAGCTCGTTCCTGCGCAGGATCTGGCGGCAACCAACAAGGCTCACTATCCCAACGAAAGCGCGGAGTATCGCGCGGCTCGCAATGAGCTCATAGTCGAAGAGATCGAGCTGCGTCGCCACCTGGAGCGCGTCGCATCACAGCGACGCACGCTGCCTGTCGGTGGTGAGATTCCTCAGGACTTCCTGCTAGCCTCCGAAACCGGTCCTTCGCGTTTCTCGAGTCTTTTCGGCGACAAACGCACGCTCGTGATCTACAGCATGATGTACGGTCCGCAACGCAAAGCGCCGTGTCCGATGTGNNCGCTCGCCCATCGAGCGCCTGATCGATTACAAGAATCAACGCGGTTTCACGAATCTGCTGTTCATTTCCGATGGGTCCGGCGAGTACACTCGCACCTACGTAAACCCCGAAGACGCCGATGTGCCCGGCTTCAGCGTTTTCAGCCGGCGCGATGGAATCATCCGCCACTTCTACAGCGGCGAGATGAGCGGAGCGATGGCAGATCCCGGACAAGATCCGCGCGGCGGCCCGGATCTCGATCCTCTATGGCTAATGCTAGACTTGACGCCGGAAGGCCGCGGCACGGACTGGTATCCGAAGCTCGAATACTAGCGCAAGAATAAAGCGCGGCGTCCCGGTTGCATGGCACGGCATCCCGCCGATTTGCCATCGAAGAACTGTTTTTGTACCGGCACAAAGGATCAACGGGCGTTAGACGGCCAAGTGGCGAACGTAAAGGGCGTGACATACTCACTCAATGGCGGGAAACTCCGCCGAATACCTTATCCTTAGAGGCCATGGAGCATTTCTTCGTATGTCCGTACTGCGGCGAGAGGATCTCGATGGTGCTGGACACCTCGGTAGAGGGACAAACCTATGTGGAAGACTGCGAAGTGTGCTGCCAGCCGGTCGAGGTGCGTTATACCGCGAGAGATGACGAGGTGCACCACTTTGAAGCCAGAGCGATGTGAGTTCTGTCCGCTTGCAGCGAGGTGACGGTCAACGAGAAGTGCGGTCATCTGCCCGCCCATATGCGTGTTGCGATCGTCATCGTGAATCACCTCAGAACCGTAGCCACTCATCTCCACGAGATTCTGCCGCTACACAGACATGATTACGTAACGGCTAGTCATCCGGCCCAACCATGTACGGCGCTGCGGTCACCGAGCCGGAACTTAGTTACTCCATTAGTTCCAAGATGCGGTCTGCAAATTGTTCCAGCTCGTTATCGCAGTCTATGGCTATATGATGCCTACCGGAATCGATTTCTTTATCCTTCTCTTTATCCTTCTCTTTGTCGTGCTCTTTAAGAGCCTGGTGAACCGCGAGAACAAACTTCTGCCGATCAAATAACATGGTGTCTCCTATTCTTTCTTCCTTTTGGCCATAGTGACGTTGCAGGAGACGCTCGAAGCGAAGCCAACGATCATGTCGACGAACGACTCATCAGCTCCTCCGCAAAGCCCACGTTGGCTATCATCGCTGGTTGAACAAGATCGCTACGGGCAGGCCGTGGTCAGGTGGCGGAGTATCCGGAGGATTGCCGATCTGTGTGCCCGCAAGGGCGATGGAGCTCTACCCCGTCGCATTCAGTGTCCGATTCAAACCTTCCAAACGCACCTGCAACCTGACCAGTTCCGTGACGAATTGCACAATAGCGGCCTGGCGTGGCTTCTTGGTTCGCTGAAGGCGGACGTAGTGCCGCTCCAAAGTGGACTCAGTCGCGTGCAGATCTTCCAACTCTCTCACAAGCGGGTGGCCGTGAAACCTCTTTGTTTGTGATGGCATGGTATTCAATTTACTCGCGAACTTAAGATGCATCTGAATGGCCACCGATCGACAAACAGTTGAAACCCAAACATTCCGCAAAATACTCGCGTATCGTTGTGCCGAATCCGGAGCGGAGACCTACCGTGCATTCTGACCTCGTTGCGTCTACTGACCAAATGTGGTCAAAACCGGGATATCGCCATTTTGAGCGACGCGAGGGATCACTTCGACGCAGCCAAAACAAGTACCGATGTTGGATAACGCGGCGGCCCGCACATGTCACCGCCGAGGGGAACCAGGACGTCAATATGCCATATTCCGGGAGGCGCGTTTTTCATTCCCAATGCGGTTCAGCCCTGGCGACTGATCTCGGCTAAGAGCCACACCCTGGCAAGTCGCCAATCCCGCATGACGGTATCCGCGGAAACCTTTAGAACCTCGGCCGTCTCCTCCACGCTCAAGCCGCCAAAGAAACGGAGCTCGATTACACGAGCTTTGCGCGGGTCGACTTTTGCAAGGGCATTCAGGGCATCGTCGAGCGCCACCAATTCCCGGGCGCGACCCGAGCCGAGATCCGGGACATCGTCGAGATTAACGCGCGGCGATTGACCGCCTCGCTTGCGGGCCCCGCGCTTCCGCGCCCGA
>PMUN01000225.1 GCA_003166875.1 Bryobacterales bacterium
TGATGACCACCATGGCCGCGCTCCTGGCCGGTATTCCACTGGCGGTAGGAAGCGGCATCGGCTCCGAACTCCGGCGGCCGCTGGGCATCTGCATGGTGGGCGGGCTGCTGTTGAGCCAGGCACTCACGCTGTACACCACGCCGGTCATCTATATCTTCTTCGACAAGTTCGCGCAGCGCTTTTCACGCAAGCGCCGCCCGGCGGAACCGGGTCCGGCAAAAGCAGAGCAGTCATGAATCCATCCGCCCTTTTCATCCAGCGGCCCGTAGCCACCACCCTGTTGACCGCGGCGATAGCGCTAGCCGGAGCCATCGCGTTCACAGTGTTGCCGGTTTCTCCGCTGCCCCAGGTGGATTATCCGACCATTTCCGTAAACGCGGGCCTTCCCGGCGCCAGTGCCGAGATCATGGCCGCTTCCGTCGCCACTCCCCTGGAGCGTCAATTGGGCCACATCGCCGGTGTCTCGGAGATGACCTCGAGCAGTTCGCTCGGCAGCACCGGCATTACGATTCAATTCGACCTCAGCCGCAACATCGACGGCGCGGCGCGGGACGTGGAAGCCGCAATCAATGCAGCGCGGACCTACCTGCCGGCTAACCTCCCCGGCAATCCTACGTATCGCAAGGTGAACCCGGCCGACTCACCCGTTATGGTAATCGGCCTTACCTCGTCCATCTACGACCGCGGCAAGCTCTATGACGAAGCCTCCACCATCGTCCAGCAGAAGCTCTCGCAGATCCAGGGCGTGGGCCAGGTGAACACGGGCGGCGGCGCTCTGCCTTCGGTTCGCGTGGACGTAAATCCGACCCAGGTCAACCAATACGGGCTCTCGCTCTCCAGCATTCAGTCCATCCTGAGCCTGCAGAACTCGCACCAGGCGCGCGGCCAGCTTTCCGACGGAATTGTCACTGCCGACATCATCACCAACGACCAGATCCGCTACGCCAACGATTACAAGCCTCTGATCGTCGGATACAGCAACGGCGCCGCCGTGCACTTGTCCGATGTTGCGAACGTCACTGATTCGGTACAGAACGTTCGCGCCGCCGGTTTTGTCAACGGCAAACCGGGCATTACCATCACCGTCTTTCGCCAGCCCGGCGCCAACATCATCCAGACGGTAGAGCAAATCCGCCGCGAGTTACCCTCCGTCAAGGCTTCCATCCCCACAGGAATCGACATCACTATCGTCCTCGACCGCACCACCACTATCCGCGCTTCCGTGAAAGACGTGGAGCGCACGCTGGTGATCTCCATCTGCCTGGTGGTGGGCGTCGTGTTTCTGTTCCTGCGCAGCCCGCGCGCCACGCTCATCCCGACGGTCGCCGTGCCGGTTTCCCTCATCGGCACGTTCGCAGTGATGTACATGGCCGGCTACAGCATCGACAACCTCTCGCTGATGGCTCTCACCATCTCGAGCGGTTTCGTGGTGGACGACGCCATCGTGGTTATGGAGAATATTACGCGGCACATCGAGGCCGGAATGGAGCCTTATGCGGCGGCTCTCCAAGGCGCCAAGGAAATTGGTTTCACCGTGTTCTCGATCAGCGTCTCCCTGATCGCGGTCTTTATTCCCATACTGTTGATGGGCGGCATTGTGGGACGCCTTTTCCGGGAATTCGCTATCGTGCTTTCGACGGCCATCGCCGTTTCGATGGTGGTCTCGCTCACTACGACGCCGGCTATGTGCGCGCACTTGCTGAAGCCGCACACTGACGACCACGGTTTTCTCTACAGACAGAGTGACCGGTTCTTCAACTGGATACTTTCCGTCTACCGCCGCTCACTGCTCTGGGTGCTGGACAACTCGGTGCTTACGCTCATTGTGCTGGTACTGGTGGTCGCGCTCAATGTGGCGGTCTTCATCAAAATTCCCAAGGGCTTCTTTCCGCAGCAGGACACGGGAGTCATCTTCGGCGGTCTGCAAGGACCGCAGGATGCCTCATTTCCAGTAATGGAGGACTCCGTCGAGAAAATAGTTTCGGTCATCAAGAGCGACCCGGGCGTGGATAACGTGGTCGCCTTCACCGGCGGCCAGGGCAGCAGCAACGGCGGCTTCATTTTCCTGTCCCTAAAGCCGCTCAACGTGCGCAAGGCCAGCGCAACGCAGATCCTGGCGCGGCTACGCCCCAAGATGTTGGCCATGCCGGTGGCGTCCGTCTTCCTGCAGCCTGCCCAGGACCTCCGCATCGGCGGACGGCAGAGCAATGCACTGTACCAGTACACGATTCAATCGGACACCGCGCAGGATCTGGCTCACTGGGGTCCCATTCTGTTGAGCGAGATGAAGAAGCTCCCGGGCTTCCAGGATGTCAATACCGACCAGCAGAACGGGGGCTTGGATCAGTATCTGAACTACGACCGCAACACCGCCGCTCGCCTCGGTATCACCGCGCAAGGCCTGGACTCCGCCCTGTATAGCGCCTTTGGCCAGTCCGAAGTCTCGATCATTTACACCCAATTGAACCAGTATTATGTGGTGCTGGAAGTCGCGCCCCAATTCTGGCAGTCCCCTGAAGGGTTGAAATACATTTACGTGAACTCGTCGAATGCCGGAAACGTGCCTCTCAGCTCGGTCTCCACCACGCACTCGAACAACATCCCACTATCCGTAAACCATACCGGCCTGTTTCCGTCGGTCACCGTTTCCTTCAATCTCGCTGCGGGCATGTCGCTCAGCGACGCTACCGAAGAAGTGGCCCAGATGCAAGAGAAACTGAATATGCCCCAGACCGTGCGCGGGTTCTTTGCCGGGACGGCGCAGGCATACCAGACCTCATTGGCGAGCGAGCCGATCCTGATTGCCACCGCTCTACTGGCTGTTTATATCGTGCTCGGCATTCTCTATGAAAGCCTGATACATCCGCTGACGATTATCTCCACGCTGCCATCAGCCAGTGTGGGAGCCATGCTGGCGCTGATGCTGTTCAAAATTGATCTGAGCGTGATTTCGATCATCGGCATCGTCTTGCTGATCGGCATCGTGAAGAAGAACGCCATCATGATGATCGATTTCGCACTGAACGCCGAGCGCACCGAGGGGAAAAGCACGGACGAGGCCATCTTCGAAGCCTGCATGCTGCGCTTCCGTCCCATTCTGATGACCACCGTAGCTGCTCTTTTCGGGGCCCTGCCGCTGGCCTTCGGCACCGGCATCGGTTCGGAGTTGCGGCGTCCCCTGGGCATCACCATCGTTGGTGGCCTCATCATGAGCCAGTTGCTGACACTCTACACCACGCCGGTGGTTTATCTTTTCCTGGACCGGCTGCGCCTTCGCTTCGGCGGCGCGGAGCGCAATACGCTGAGGCCGGAGGAAGCTGTATAGACGGCGCTACCATGAAAGTGAAGATGCTTCCCGTGTTACCGAACCGCGACCGTGAGGGAGTCGGTGCTCGCGTGATTTTTTCACGGCTTCTGAGCAAGCCGTACCTCGCTACCGCAGTGCTTTGCCTCGCACTCACCGGATGCACGGTCGGCCCCAAGTATCACCCGCCTTCGACGGCGCAGGCCCCGCCCGCCTACAAAGAGGTGAACGTACCGGCGCACCAGCCCGCGGCCAACGCGGACACGGGGCCCGATCCGACGCTGGGCGGCCTCGGCGACTGGAAGGTCGCAAATCCACAGGATGCGCTGCCGCGCGGGAAATGGTGGGCGATCTACAACGATCCCGAACTGAACGCGCTGGAAGACCAGCTCAACATCGACAATCAGAACATCAAGCAGTTCTTCGAGAACTTCATGGCCGCACGCGCTCTAGTCCGCCAGGCGCGCAGTCAGTTGTTCCCCACCGCAACCGTCGGCGCTAACTATACGCGATCGCGCGGCTCCGCCAACCTTGGCAACGTCGTGGGAGCCACGGGAACCACTTCTGGGAATGGCAGCGCAGGATTGATCGAGCTGCCGCTCGACGTTTCCTGGGAGCCCGACCTGTGGGGCAAGGTCCGCAACACCATCCGCCAAGCCCAGTACTCCGCACAAGTCAGCGCCGCGGATCTCGAAAACGAACGGTTAACCGAGCAGGCCAGCCTGGCCACCTTCTTCTATGAACTACGCGGGCAGGACGCTCTTCAGCAAATCCTCGACGCGACAGTTGTCCAAGACCAGAAGGCCCTGGATTTCAATAAGTCCCAATATGACTTGGGGCTGACCGATCGCATCTCCGTGGTGCAGGCGGAGACCACGCTCGAGAGCGCGCAGGCGGCGGCTACCAATCTTGGCATCGCGCGCGCGCAATACGAGCATGCCATCGCGCTGCTGGTCGGTAAGCCCGCATCGGAGTTCTCCATTCCTGTGAAGCCGGTGCTCACCACGCCGCCGCCCATTCCAGTGGGCCTGCCGTCGCAACTTCTCGAGAGAAGGCCGGATATCGCCGCCGCCGAACGCACCATGGCCGCGGCGAATGCCCAGATCGGCGTCGCCACCGCGGCCTTTTATCCCAACCTGACCCTCTCGGCCTCGGCAGGCTTCGAAAGCTCCATTTGGAAGAAGCTTTTCGACTGGCCCAGCCGCTTCTGGTCCGTCGGCCCATCGCTTTCCGAGACGGTCTTCGACGCCGGTCTCCGCCGCGCCACTGTCAATCAGTTCACCGCCGTCTATAACGCCGATCTGGCTGCCTATCGGCAATCGGTACTCACCGCGTTCCAGCAAGTGGAAGACTCGCTCGCAGCTTTGCGAATCCTGACACAGCAGATCCAGCAGCAGCACCAAGCCGTGGAATCCGCCCGGGTTGCGCTTGATTTGGAGACCCAGCGTTATGAATCCGGCATCGATCCCTACATCGATGTGGTTACCGAACAGAACGCCTTGCTCAGCGCCCAGCAGATTCTGGCGCTGATCGAAATCCAGCGCATGACTTCGTCTGTCTCGCTCATCGAGGCGCTCGGCGGAGGATGGGACCGATCTGAGTTGGCCACACCGCAGCAAGTCACCGCGAAGCCGGCGAAGGCGGACACAACGATACAACAACCGTAGCGCACACACTCATGCGTGCCGCGTCGGCACTTCTGCCGACGCTGGGCTGTCCGTAATGTTCGCGCGTCTTAGGGCAGTCTGGGAAGCTTCAACTGTACCGACTCCCAACGGGTCTTGTGCCGCTGAAGCCACCAGCAGGGAGGATTCCAGACGGATGCCGCGTACTGCGGGAACAGCGTTCGCGAGCAGCTTTCGTCGGCCGTGCCCAGATAGTCGAACTCCAGCTTATTACCCTTGAGCGGCGTCTTGAGGAACTTTTGAACCGTGACAGTGCTCATCGCCGGGCCGCGCAATTCAAACACGCTCCAATCCACCGCGTACACGATCGCCGCGCCAAGGAGAACATACCGGGCCGCGCGACCAACCGTCCTCATCAACCCCATTCTCAGACCATAGCGCATTTGGTTGTGGGGCAGGATGGAATCCTGCGGCGGGTTGTTAACCCGCCCCGCCTGATTCTGCGCCGATTGGCAATCGGCGCGCAGGATGGCATCCTGCCCCCCTATAATCGCTGCATGCGTGCCTTTGGTTTATCGCTTACATCTATTTCTTTCCTCCTGATCCGTACCGCATTTGCGCAGGGCGATGCCGTCGAAACCGTCGCCAGTGGACGTCTGGAAGTTTCGGTGGCAAAGGACAGCGGGCAACTTGCGCTCTATACCGAGCTAGACTTAAGCCAACCGCACCCCGGCATTACCCGTGCGATTGTTATCTTTCACGGATTGCACCGCAACGCCACCGGATATCTGCGCGATGTCGAGGAAGCGCGCAGCAAGGCGGGCAGGGCCGGCGAGAACACTCTCCTGATTGCGCCTCAATTTCTGAACGAGGACGACGCGCACAAACACAAACTCGCCGCCGAAGTTCTGCGTTGGCACCGCGCCGAGTGGGAGGGCGGAGAGCCTGCCACCAAGCCAGCGCCGATCAGCTCCTATGACGCTATCGACGCGATTCTGGCTCGCCTATCCGACCGGACTCGATTTCCCAATCTCCAAAAGATTGTCCTGGCCGGTCATAGCGGAGGCGGACAGATTGTGCAACGCTATGCCGTCACCGGCCACCAGATCGCGGCCGTCGAACAGGCCGGGATCGCGCTGCGTTACGTGGTCGCCAATCCTTCTTCCTACGTTTACTTTGACGACCATCGCCCATTACCCCTAATCGCGCATGACTGCGCGAAGTTCGATGAGTGGAAGTACGGTCTCCACGGAGCGCCTCGTTATGTTGGTTCACCCTCTTCCACCGCACTTGAAACAGCCTATGTTTCGCGTCGCGTCACCTATCTGCTTGGCGCCGACGATGACGATCCCAACGGTCCGGACATCGATAAGAATTGCGCGGCCGAGGCTCAAGGGCCGACACGCTCGCGGCGCGGCGCCAGCTATTTCAAATATCTGCAATCGCGCCACGCGACCGGGCTGGAACATCGCGTGCTACTGGTTCCCGGGGTCGCCCACAACGCGCGCAAAATGTTCACCTCTACTTGCGGCATTGACGCGCTGTTTGAAACGGGAGCATGCAAGGCAGCGAGGATTGAATGAGGTGTGATTGCGATCCAACACCGTGATCAAACATCACGCCCGCCGGATTCCAAACCGCTGGTTTATAACCTCGCTTATTTGGAAACGCAATTGCCAAAGTCTCACTATGTCCGCCCAACTGAGGTGTGGGTCTGCTCTGGGGTTGCTCTTCTTGCTGGGGTACAACGCCTACGCCGGCGTCGCAGAAAGACGTGGCCCGGGTGGTTGCATACCCAATGCCAACGGCATGGTGAACGTCATTACCCAGCCCACGCCATGAACGACTCCCGCCCCAAGCGCGCATTCTTCGGCCCTGTCGTCCTGCTTGGATGCCTCGCTTCGCCTCTAGCACCCGAGGCTAACGGTCAGCCACAGGACCAGTCGCCCTCAGGCCTTGTGAAATTCCTCATGCGGCCGACCGACGTGGGCACTACGGTCTCCTGTGCAATCGACTACGATACACGAATCAACCGCGCCGTAGCCAAGGCTCTCGTGAGCCAGGGCCAGGCCGCGTTGCCAGCTGTCGAGCAGGCGCTAGATCTTCTCAAGAAACCTGGTGCGCGCTACAGCGTCCCGCCTGGCCTGTACTTGCTGCTTTATGCATATGCAAAGATCCAGGGCCAATCTGCGTTTCCCCGGCTTTGGATCTGAATACAGATCCCGAGCTGTGGCCCCTCGAAATGGACTCCTCCCAGGCGATTGCGCTCGCCCTGGGTCTCACTTCATATGTGCCTGAGAACCTCTCGCTGGCGCGTATCCTCCGGTGTTTGGGTCCGCAGCCGCGGGATGCCCTGAACCAATTGATCCTCGCCTGGGGGGGGCCGATCGCGGATGGTTTGAAAACGCTCTCGGGCGGGACGCGACTGCGGCACTGCAATCGTTGCGCAAGGAGAGGAGCTGGGCAGACCTGCGTGCTGCACTTTGGTCCGCCAAATCCTCGGGCCACATGGCAGTTGGCTACCGATTCGTCCTTCAGGGGCGGTTTTCCGTGCCGGAGATGGACGTCATGGACGCGCCCGATAGCGACCCCAACGTACCTGGGCTTGACGTACCCCAGTCGAAGTCGTCGGAATTTCTGCTTGCTACCCGATTCACGGACAGGACCGGTAAAGACTGTGGGACCTTCGAGGTCAAGTTTCTCAGACACCCAAGTCCCCCGGGCGACTTGGGGTTCCTAGTTGATAACTCTGATCTCGGAGGGTTGCTGCGTCTGATAAGTTCATGCGCCGCGCAGTAATGAGCGGACGAGTGGTTCGAGGGCGCACGACCGGTTGCTGGCCGCCGAGGGCCCACGCAGGCGACGACCGTCGCACGGCACAAGATATAAGTACAGCCGCGGCGAATTTGACCTTTATTGATGGATCGACAAGCATGAACATGATTAATGCTCATGGGATACCGGTGCAGGCGAGTTGGTACTTCGAAGACAACCCAAATACCTACGCGTGGACGCTCAACTCCAACGTCCAGTATTGGGCCTGGGACGCGACCCTCGGCTGGTCACAACCAGAAATCGAGGGTGGAATTCTTCACGAGCTTCTTCACAATCTCGGTCTGACGGACATGCTATCCAAGGCGCGCTCCACCTGACGGTGAACCCGAACTACGCTGGCAATATCACTCAGAAGCTGGCCACTGACTGCTTCCCATTTGTCTTATGAACAACAATACATTTGGTTCCTGGCGCGCTGTATTGCTCACAGCATCGCTGCTCGGTGCGCCCACCGTCGCTGGACAGAGACCCGCCGCGAGGGTGGAGCTGTTGGGTACAGTCACGATCGAAGTCGTCGATGGAAGCGGTCTTGCTGTACCCTTCAAGGTCCAGAGCTTCCTGGACAAACGAGTAGGGCGTGAAATGGTCTCGAATTTCGATGGTCTCCATGGCGCGGCAATACCGTATGGAACGTACGACTATCTTCTGCAAGGAGCGGCACCCAGCAACCTGGGCTCGGAACTACCGGGCCGCGTTGAGGTGAAGTGGCCTGAGACGCTTGTGATCTTAAACTCCAGCTGGTTTACTTCGAGATCTGCAAACGACATGAGCGACCGCGGGTTTATCCACGGTAGAATCGAATCGCTCCCGAGGTTTGAGCCTCCCGTTGCGACGACATGGATTCGGTTAAGCTCGCTGTATGGCAGCGACAGCCTGGAAGTCGCAGTGGATGCGGCCGGGGACTTCAGGATTTACAAGCGGCTGGTAGGCCGTTATCTATTGACCGTGGTTCGGGGGGAGCAGGTGCTCGACATGGAACAGGTGTGGTTCGACGATGTGTCGCGGCATGAGCTGCTGCTTCTGAAGCTGCCGGATAAACCTCCGCCCGTAATCGAGGTCCACGGGAGGCGGTAGGGTGGCCTGATTGACCTCGGTGGGAAGGTCCGAGTCGTGCGTAACGTCAAAAATTAGTTGTGTTACGGCCGCCTGGTGCGAACTCGCAAGGTTCCCGTGACAGTGGCGTGGCAGGAACCGGCGGTTCCGACAGCGTGCGAGCGGCCGTAACGCCGGCCTTCAAACTATCGTGCGGCTACCTTCGGAAGGCTTGTAGTTGCCGTGGCCGATTCGCCTACATCGTGGACACAGCGGACGGAGGCGTCTCGCGCTCGTACAACATCGTTCGCCACGCAGGGGCGATCTACTCGTCCCGCAGACCCGAGGCACTTTGGTACTAAGTAATTTATTCGGATAGGACAGGATGGCGTAGTGCCTGCTTTTGTTATACACTCGCTGAGGAATAAACTTAGGTTCATCAAAAAGGGAGGCTGAAATGTCCAATTCGAGAAAGCTCAATTCCTTGCCTTTCGGTGCGATACTACTGGCTTTTTTTGTAGTTCCGGCCGGCGCCCAGGTCACCTGTAGCGCGAGTACCGCTCCTCGGCTGGCGCGCACGGCGGGAAACACGGAACTGGTGGCAGATATCGTGCTGGCCTGCACCGGCGGAACGCCTACGCCCGCGGGCCTGCTGGTCCCGCAGATCAACCTGACGGTTTTTCTGAACACCAACCTCACCAGTCTGGTTACCGAACACACCGCTGCCGGTCCCGACTTCAGCGAAGCGCTTCTGCTGGTGGATGAGCCCAATCTGGGCGGCGCCAACGGCCCCCCCGCAACCCCGCTGCTCAACTGCGGGAACACCGGCGCGCCGGATAACGGACCGCTGGGCCCAGGAGTGTGCGAGATCACTAGCACTGGAAACCCGGCGCAAACTTACGACGGCACGCCGTTCGTCCCCTCGGGCACCTGTGCTGTGATCGGCGCGATACCCAACTATGGCTGCGGACGGCCGAATGCATTTCAGGGCCAGCTGCCTTCGAGTCCGCCGGTCGACAACGTGATCAACTTTCTGGGTGTGCCGTTCGACCCACCAACTGCTGGCGGAACACGGATTCTACGCATTACGAATATTCGATCAAATGCCGCAGCGCTCGGCGGTGGAGGCCCCCACGCTATTAACGTGGATCTGGCCGTCGCCAGCTCAACTTCCATGACGATTACGCCAACCGTGCTAACGGTCGCGTTTTCTAACGACGGCCTGATCGCGTCGGCATTGCCGGGAATTCTGCACATTGAAGAAGGTTTCGCGAGCGCGTGGGAATACAGAAATATTGCCTTCGCTTTAGCGAATGCAACACCCGGCCCAATTCCCTACCCCTACATCGTGGGAGACACAAATTACCCGGCGGACGCGGCACAGAATGTGCCCGGTCTTCTCTTCTATAACACTGAGGAGGGATTCCAGTGGCAGAACAACGGCGTGAATGCGCCGCCCAGCCCCAATCCGCCCACCGGTTACGGATCTGGCATCGTGACCACCGGCAACTACCCACTTTTCTCCGCCGCTTACGGAGGCGTAAACACCGGCATCGCGAGCGATGGAGTTGCCAGCGCAGGCACCCGGATTGCGCTAGTTTTCGGCGCGATCGGCGAAACAGTGGTGGTTCCAAACGTAGTTTATCTTCACCCCGTCGGCGCTCCCGGCGTTACATCAGGTGTGATGGTCGCGACCCTCACGGATCCCGAAGGGGCGGGCGTCTTTACTCCAGCGCCCGGCGCCACCAGCACGGTCCACAATATTGGCGAGGTTGTTTACGAGGTTCTCTACTCGAACCCCTTTGTGTTGGAATACGCCGATGTTCCGGTCTCAGTGAGTGGGCCGTTGCATGTCGCGGCCGTGCTGCCGCTGTTGGCGCCGTTCTATATTGGTCCGGACGCGAAATTCGCGACGCCGACCACGACGCATCCAACACCCACGGCGATTCCGCGCTTCGCCATCGTCGATCCGAAGGTGATCCTGGTGAAATGACTGCCGGTAACGTCGGGAACAACCGCTCTCCAACGCGGCGAAGCCGAACCAAATGAGAGGCCGTGAAAAAATAGCAACACCGGTCGCTTACGCTCGCGGTTCGGAAAGATGCTTCAGGTTTAGAGAGTGTTACCGAACCGCGACCGTGAGGGAGTCGGTGCCTGCGCCGATTTTTCACGGGTTCTGACGGTCGTGGTTCGGTTGGATTTCGTCAAAGTTGTAGGTTTCACCTAAAGCGCCCAACCGCATGAGAACACACCGCTACGAGAGGGCCATGAGGGCTAGAGCGGCGTCCTCTAATGAAAAATAATGTGCGAATCCGGAACCGCGGTAGGTACCGCCGCATCAGATAAGGTGGAGGAACGAAAAGGAAGAAATGTCCCGCCTCACATCACTCTGTAATGGTGTCCTCACGTTCGCACTAGCTTGGCCCGCGATCGCCGGTTCCTCCGCTCCAGGAATCGATAACTTCCACCAAGTGGATTCGCATTTATATCGCGGAGCGCAGCCCACTGAGGAAGGGTTTAAATACTTGGCGAAGGTTGGCGTGAAGACCGTGATTGACTTGCGCGAAACCGATGGACGGGCTCGAAGAGAAGAACAAGTTGTTACCGCTGCCGGGATGAAGTACATCAACGTTCCGATGACCGGCCTGACCCCACCCACGAAAGCCGAGATCACCAGAGTATTGGACATCCTCGAAAATGACCCTGCCGGCGCCGTCTTTGTGCACTGCAAGCGTGGAGCCGACCGCACCGGCGCTGTAATCGCCTCCTATCGCATCGATCACGATGGCTGGGACAACGCTCGCGCTCTAATGGAAGCCAAGGCCGATGGTATGAGCTTCTTCCAACTTCCGCGTCAGGACTATATCCGCACCTTCCAAGCTCGCGCCTTTCAAGCTCTGAAGGCGGACGCGAAAGCCACTGCCGCGGCAGGCGGCGCTATAGATCTACACGCCGCATCTGGGTCTGTTGTGGCACAGTGATTGAGTGGTCCGAATTCACCTACTGCTCTTGCTCAGCCTGAGCGCTGTCGTTTTGGCTGGGGAGTCCGGCCAGCGTGGATCGCTTGATCCGGCTTTCCAACGAATCCCATTCGATCAGTGGCTCGGCGAACACGGCCAAGCACCCTTCCGCTGGACGGTAGCTGTTCCCCATGGTGAACTCTCGTTTCACCAGAGGCTCATGGCGCGACTCGAAATCAAAGTGGATGGCCGGGGCCTGGAGAGCCGTCGCGGCGATGGCGAATTGGTGTTCTTTTACCAGATTACCGACCGCGCCGGAACAAGATATCAGGACCACACCTCCATCCAACTCAGCAAACTGGATGAGAACGTAAGAGCCATCGATCTGGAGGTCACCCAGCGCGCATTCCTTGTGCCTGGAGACTACCGGCTAGCCGTCGGTCTGCTCGATACAGGCACTGGTGAGCATAGCGCCCGCCAGTCGCAGTTTCGCATTGCCTCACCTCACAATGTGCTAGCGGACGCGTGGCACGATCTGGCGCCGGTTGAATTCATCGGCAACCAGGAACCGCCCGACGGTTGGTATCTACCCGGCATTCACGGGCGATTGCAGTGGGCCGCCTCTGTCCACTCACCGGCCCGAATCAATATCATTCTCAACGTCGCGCCCTCGATACCCGTGCCAGGATCGCGTCGAAGCCAGAGCGGCGCACTGGCAGCTCTGCTTCCCACGCTGAAAGTAATCTCGCAGACGGGATCGCCATCTCTTTCCGAGCACGTCGAACTGCTCGACCTCGCCCGCCGCCGTGCCGCCTTCCAGCAGGACCAGGTGCACGATCTGGATTGGCCGCGCCTGAAGGCATCGTTGGACGATTCGAGTACGGCGTCCATCGACGTTCACTCGCTCACCGAACGGCATCACGATGCGCAATTCTTCGTCTCCCAGGTACGCACTCTGCTGCGCGCCTCGGAAAAACAGCCCTGTGTTCTGGTGGTACTTACTAATCCCGTGGCCTTCGAGTCCGGCGAGGACCTGGAACCGGTTTCGAGGGAAGCCTTGCCCGCTTGCAGTGTCTTCTATATTCGCTACCACGAGCCCGTGGCGAGAGTTTCTCCCTTCGACCAACAGATGGGCGGACGGGGCCGAGGTTCACGTAGGGGCGGGCCCATTCGCAATCGGCCTCCGCAGGAAGTAGTCGACCAATTGGAGGCTACCCTCAAGCCGCTAGGTCCGAAAGTGTTCGATGTCGCAACGCCGGAAGAGATGACCAAAGCCCTCGGCGAGATAGAGAAATCGCTTCTGGCAATGGATGGACAATCTTCGCGCTAGCGCTATTGAAGACATTGTGGCGCACGCACTCATGCGTGCCGTGTTCGCACTCTTGCGAACACCGTTTTCGACCGAATCCCAAGCGTTCACANNCGAGTGTGAACGCGGCACGCCGTGGGCGTGCGCCACGCGGCTCAGTTTCCCTATTTGTGCAACGGTTTCTGACAGAGGCGAACGTTCTCCACTATCTGTTGGACAAGCGATTTGCCGGTCCGGAAGATGTTGTTTCGGGTAAGTTCACCGTTCGCAGTCTGAGCCGCCGGAATCACAACTTCCGTGTGACTTCCGGAACGCGCGAGTATCTTGTGAAACAAGTCAGAAAGTGGGACGCGGAAGGCCGCGCAAGCCTGGAGCGGGAAGCTGCGGTGTACTGGCAGGCCCGCACCAATCCGAGCCTCACTCCAGTTGCGGAGCTGGCTCCGCGATCGCATGCCTGGGATCCTCACAATGCCGTCCTGATTCTTGAGTATCTTCCTGAGCACGCCGAGTTGTACGACCTGCCCGATCGCTTCGCGCCTGAACTGGCGCGCTTGGCTGGACAAGCGATGGGAGCCTTCCACCGCGCGATGCAGTCGGAAGAGCACCTCTCATTATTCCCGGCCGAGCTGCCGGAACAGTTGTCCATTCACGAAACCAACGAAGAAGATCTAGCTGATGAAAGTGCCGCCCGGAGACGGTGATCCAGGGTGACTGGAAGCTCGATAACTGCCTGGTTTCTCCCGGGCGCGATCGCCTGCGTGTAGTGGATTGGGAATTTGCCGGTTGGGGCGATCCGGTGTGGGACTTGGCCACATTGCTGCAGTCCTATTGGAACTTTTGGGTGCTTCGACCATCGCGCTACCGGATCGAGGAGATTCAACCTGCTCTTCGAGCCACACTGATTGGCTACGCGCGGCCAGATATCACCGAACGGTCCATCCGCTTTGCTGGGGCACGGATGCTCCAGACCGCATTTGAGCATCTGGATAAGGCAGAACGAATGACAGCGGAAGCGATCCGGCTGATGCAGGCCAGTCTGAACATTCTGACCCGTCCTGAGTGGGCTGCCGGGCAACTTTTGGGAATAGCGTGACGATCGAAGAAGAATTGAAAGCAATTCTGGCAGCGGACCTGGGCGCGCAGGATGATCCCGCGAAACTCGCAGTGATCCTCTACAACCGCTGTTACACGGTGTCGATTTTCGATTCCCCGGAAATGCACCGGCTCCCTTACGGTCGCGGCTCGGTAAAAGATTTGACGCCGGTGCTCGAAGCCGCCCATCGATCCCGCGCAAGTTGGGACGAAGGCTGGAAGATCGATCAGATGCTCAGCGATGGACGAATCCTGGCGCGCAAAGGAGCCGCGGCGCGCGCATTCCTGCCGGGAGAGTACGTGACACATCGCGGCATCGGTTCCGGTCCCAAAGCCAGCGCGATGATGAACATTTTTGTCCCACCAGGGTCTGCGGAGCTGCAGCCCGGGTATTACTACGCTTTCGGCGAAACGGTGAGCGAGTTCGAGGAAGGCGAGCAGACCATTCGTTTCTTCTGGAATATCACGGCGGATGGTGCGCCGCGCTTGATGGAAGCGATTACGCAACAATTCAACCAGTTTCAAATACCGTTTCGGTTCAAATGTCAGATTCGATCCTCGGATTATCCCCGGCGGGATGCCGCTGTGTTGTATCTGCACTCCCGCTACTATCCGATTGCCGCGCTCGTGGTGGAGGCCATTCACGCGCAAATCTCGCCGTGGCTCAATCCGGGCACGCCTCTATCCGCAAAGCGCCTGGCGGGTGGCTTGGCGTTCGCCGAAGATCCGGGAGAGAGCTTCGGAGAAAATCGCTCGAAAATCCTGGCGGCGGCCATGGCCGCTACCCGTGGAAAATCGGCGGATGAACGCATGGCGGAAGTGCGGCGGCAATTTGAGCAGCGCGGCCTGTCGCTCGATCAGCCTTGGCGCAATCCGGGTTCGGTGGATCGCTACCAGTTCCCTTTGCCGGTGCTATGAATCCGGCTTACCTCGAGATCGCGGAAAGAATCGGCGCCAGGCTCTGCCGCGACGCGATATGGTACCAGGGCAGAATCAACTGGACATCCGATTTCCTGGATGGCGAGACCATCGCGCACGGTGCTCTAGGGCCTGAGCTCTACAGCGGGACCAGCGGCATCGCGCTGTTTTTATGGCGCCTGGCCGAAGTAACCAGCGAACGCATCTTTCGGGTTACGGCGGAAGCAGCGTTGCGGCAGGCTCTAGATAGAATGCCGGTTTCCGGATGCGGCCTCTACTCTGGTGGACTAGGAATCTTTTATGCGGCGGCCGAAATCCGGCAGGAGTTCGATGAAGACATCGTGCTTCGCCAAGCCGAGCCGAACCCGATGCAACTGGATTTAATCGACGGCAGCGCGGGCGCGATTGCGGTATTGCTCAACCTGCATACACGAACTCGAAGCGCGCCGTTGCTTGAAGCAGCCGTGAGGCATGGCGATCTCTTGCTTCGCGAAGCTTCTCGGTCGGAAGATGGCTGGAGTTGGAAGACCATCCCAGCTTCGCAAAACCTGACTGGATTCTCGCACGGCGCTTCAGGAATCGCTTGGGCATTGCTTGAGCTTCACCGCGTTACCGGAGAACATCGGTTTCGAGAAGCCGCGCTTGAGGCTTTTCGATACGAGCGAAATTACTTCAACCCGGCGGAACAGAATTGGCCGGACTTTCGCGGCGAACAGGCAAGCTACCCAGTCTTCTGGTGCCACGGAGCGGCCGGAATCGGATTATGCCGTCTGCGTGCGTGGCAGATAACGGGCGATGCGGATTTGCTCGCCGAAGCTCAAGTCGCACTCCAAACGGTGGAGCGGCACTCGGCGGCTTTGGCCAATTTCTCGCTCTGCCATAGACGGGCCGGCAACGCAGATGTGCTGATCTGTGCGTCTCAAGTACTAGGAGAAGAAAGCTGGCTGCACGCGGCGGAAGCGATCGCCCAGGAAGGTTTGGAGCGCTTCGAGCGGAGGCGCGTGCCTTGGCCGTGCGGGTTGCCGGATGCAAATGAGACTCCAGACCTCATGTTGGGGCTGGCCGGGATCGGTCACTTCTATTTGCGGCTGGCCGATCCCGCGCGAATCCCAAGTGTGCTGCACTTAGTAGGACAAGTCGGAGACTTGTCCTACGGGGAAGGGGAGATTTCGAAATGACGCGACTGTTCTGGCTTCTGATGGCCTCTTCTGCTCTGCTCGCGCAACCAGCCAAGCCGCTGCACGCCCAAGCTTCGTCAACCATCGATTACACACCTACCGCCGACGGTTTCGGTACCATCGAGATCCGCAATGTATCCTACGAAGTTGTAACCAATGTTCCCGGACGCGCCCCGGCCGATCGCCTGCTGCTGCGCAAGACCATCCGCTCCAAGGAAGTTCTGGGCGACATGGGGATGGAGGCCAATGTCTCGCTCGAAGCCTGGCGCCTGGGTGACGATCTGCGCCAGAGATCCTTATTCACCCTGAACGTTGAGGGAAACGAAGCTAACACCAAGGACAACGCGCTTTTTGTGGTGTCGCGCGGCCTCGAAGAAGTGGAATGGTGGTCCGTGTACAAGCTCGGCAACGGCCAGCATCTGTTTGATACATACGTGCCGCTCGAGAGCTTCTCCATTTCAAGGGAAACCGTAACCACGCGCTACGTTGGGCTGGAAGTGCCGCCAGACGACACCAAAGATGCGCGCTTGAAGCAGCCGAATGTCATCGGCGTGTCAACGTACGCCTCCGACTCCCGCGTGATGCACGAAATTCTGCTGACCTCCGACGATCGCCAGCAGGCCCGGCTTCTGCGATCGTTCGCCGACGTGACGCGAACGCTTTCCGTAACGCTGAACCCATCCCCAACCATCCGGATATCGTTCACGCAAGACTTCCCGTCACCGCCAAACCCGGCCGAAGTGGTTATTCCAGTGAAGGGCGACGATCTGGACCTCAAGAACGCGCAACTACCGGCGAAGCTGCACGCGGCGGTTTGGAAAAGATAAAAGACCGTTTCTCGTTTCTCGTTTCTCGTGTTCTCGTTCGTGCGCCCGCGCCGATCGATATTGTGTCAACATAAGATCGACTCCCCCGCCAGAACTGCCGTGTCCACAGAACGAGAAACGAGAAACGAGAAACGAGTTTTTGATGGATTTCGTCGAGCAACTTAAATCTTCCGTCGACATCGTCAAAACCATCCAGGGCTACGGCGTGAAACTGAAACGCATGGGTAGCACCGGCCGGTATCTGGGGCTGTGTCCATTCCACTCCGAGAAAACGCCCTCGTTCAACGTTAACGCCACCATGCAGCGTTATAAATGCTTCGGCTGCGGCGTGGGCGGTGACGTGCTCAATTTCGTCATGGAGCTGGAGCGCATCAGCTTCTTTGAAGCGCTCAAGCTACTGGCTGAGACAAATGGCATCGCGATGCCGAAGCGGGAGTATTCGGATCCGGACTCCAAGCTGCGCGGAGCTCTGTTTGAGATGCACGAGATTGCCGCGAGCACTTTTCACGCCAATCTCAAAGGGCCGGCTGGTACTGAAGCGCGAAACTACTTGGCCAGCCGCAGCGTCACACCGGAGCAGATAGAAGAATTCGGACTGGGTGTTTCAGAAGCCTCGGGTCAACAATTAACGCGGCGCTTCGAGGGACGTTTCGCTGCCGAGGCTTTAGAAGCATCCGGGTTGGTGCTGAAGCGGCAGGATGGCAGCGGATTCTTCGACCGGTTTCGCGGTAGATTGATGTTCCCGATTCACAATGAATCCGGCAAAGTGATTGGCTTCGGTGGCCGCGCGATGAAGTCCGGCGAAGAACCCAAGTATCTGAACTCCTCCGATTCACCCCTCTATACAAAAAGGAATGTGCTGTACAACCTCCACCGCGCCAAGGATGCAGTGTACAAATCCGGCTATTCGATCCTGGTGGAAGGCTACATGGACGTGATTGGCGTCTATTCAGCCGGCGTACGCAACGTGGTGGCGAGCTGTGGCACGGCGCTCACCAACAACCAGGTGCGGGCGGTGAAGCGTCACTCCGACCGGATTGTTGTGAATTTCGATCCCGATACCGCGGGTGCTACCGCGGCGGAAAAATCCATCCAAATGCTGTTGGACGAGGGTATGCACGTACGCGTCCTCGAACTCGAAGGCGATCTGGACCCGGATGAATACGTCAAAGAAGTTGGCGCCGAGGCCTACCGGAGCCGGCTGGAGAAAGCTCCTGCGTACTTCCATTGGCTGGCGGACCGCGCCCGCAAGAAATTCGATATGCGTACCGTGGAAGGGCGCCTGGAAGGATTCAAGTTCGTGGCGCCCGCCATTCAGCGCATCTCGGACCGCCTGGAACGCTTCGCAGTGGCCAACGATGTAGCCGACTATTTGGGCGTAGATGAGAAGCTGGTCCGCGACTATTTCGCCAAAGGGTCTGAGGAGCGGCGGCAGGTGAGTCACGGGCCTCAGGTCCCTCCCTATGAGCGTCTCTTGCTCAATTCCCTGCTGGTCAGTCAAGCGGCGCGCGATGCCGTTATCCCTCCATTAAGCGAGATGATAGTGGTAGACCGTTTCGTTACCAAAAACGTGTTTCGGGCTTTATTTGCGCTACATACGGACAGTACCGAGTTTCGTTTTTCGGACCTGGAAGGGCGGCTTTCCGACGCCGACCGGGACCTATTGTCAGCGGTCGTTTTTGCCGATGAAGTGCTTGAGGAGGAGAAGGCTCGCGAGCAGGCGCTGTCCTGTCTACGCAGCCTCAAAGCGCAAGATCCGAAAGCCGAAGTGGCTGCGTTGCGCGCACAGGTCAAAGCCGCTGAACGCGACGGAAATCTCGCGGAAGCCTTGCGGCTGGCTGAGGAACTCAATCGCCGGTCTCGCCGTGAGCCGTCACAACAATTATGAGATTCACCTGGCCTAAGAGCGTTCAAGCGATGTTGTACACTAAATGGAATCAGGGCTACGAATCGCTGGGTTAATGGGGTACCAGTGGCTACCGAAGAAAAGTACGGGCGGCTGAAGCAACTCATGGAAGTGGGCAAGGAAAAAGGTTTCGTTCTCTACGACGAAGTGAACGAGCTGCTGGCCGAGGATTTTCCCTCCTCCGGCCGCGAGTTCGAAGATCTGCTCTCGGACCTCGACAGCGCCGGCGTCGAGATCCTGGAAGAGCCCAAGCTCGACTTCGAGAAAAAAGAAGAACCGGACGACTTCGCCGATCTGGAGCTGGCCCAGGACGCCGGCGACAAAACGAACGACCCGGTTCGCATGTATCTGCGCGAAATGGGTACGGTCCCCCTCCTCACGCGCGAAGGCGAGATCGAGCTTGCCAAACGCAACGAGCGCGGCCAATGGGCGGTCCGCAAAGCGCTCTCGCGTTCACCTCTGGTGATCCGGGAAATCATCCAGTTGGGGGATGACCTGCGGCAGGGTGTCAATTCCGTCAAGGACATTTTGGTTCTGCCGGAATTCGTGATCACCGATGAGGACTTCACCGTCCAGCATGACGATCTGGTGGCCAAGATCGACGAGATTGAAAAGTATTACAAGAAGACGCAGCAGCACCGGCAGAAGCTGCAAGCCGTCTCCCGGCAGATGAAGCCGAAGCAGCACCGCAGCCTCCGCTACGCGCTGGCGCGGAACATGGTTGAGATTTCGCGCATCATTCGCGATATCGCCTTCAGCATCGGCGTCCGCCGCAGCCTGGCTGGCCGGTTGCGCCGTGCCGTGGATGAACTTAAGCCGCTCGAGCGCGAGATCGCCCGGATACAGCGTAAGCTCGAAGAACCGGCGCATGGCAGCGGACCAACGCGCGACCTGCGCAAAGAGCTCCGGCAGTCGAGCCAGCGCATCCAGCAGCTCGAAGAAGAATGCGGAGCCACTTCCACCGAGCTTCGGCGCACGCTACAGATCGTCGAACGCGGTGAGCAGGAAGCCGAGTCCGCCAAGAAGCAGTTGATTGAGGCGAACCTGCGTTTGGTGGTCTCCATAGCTAAGCGCTACACCAATCGCGGGCTGCAATTCCTGGATCTGATCCAGGAAGGCAACATCGGACTGATGAAAGCGGTGGACAAGTTCGATTACCGGCGCGGCTACAAATTCTCCACTTACGCCACCTGGTGGGTGCGGCAGGCCATCACGCGCGCCATCGCGGATCAGGCGCGCACCATTCGCATCCCGGTGCACATGAT
>PMUN01000407.1 GCA_003166875.1 Bryobacterales bacterium
TAACGCAGGATGAGCCTGAAGCCCGACTGTGTTTATAACGCAGCATGAGCCTGAAGGGGAGTGAGTCTCGCATACTGGGGATTGAACATCAGCGTGGAGAACACAGAGGAATTGAGCCTGGAGCAGATCCTGTCCCTGGCGAATTGCTAANNGGGGACCTCGGTTCAAGCTCGGCAACATTGTTACATGAGCGGATTGCATTGTGTGCCGGATCATCCTAACGTACGAGACGGACGCGGCCAGGTCCGTAGTACCGCAGAAGCGCGGTTTTCCCGCCCATTTTGTAATTCGCCGGGGACACTGTTGATCTCAAGAAGCAATTGATGGACGAGCGGGTGCCGGCCTGGCGGGTGGGCTGTTCGCCAGTCTGCTTGTCTCGGCACGAGAAGCAAGAGCTTCCTGCGCACTTGACGGCTTTGCAGGTAAGAAGTATTGGGCCGACTCAGGCCTGCGGACACGGAACCAATTGATATGAAAAGTGTTAGGGTACGCCCCGAGCGCGGAAGCCCAACTGCTCTAGGTTACTGCAGAGGGCAGCGGCGTTGGTGCTTCCCAAACAATTCATAAAGGAGGTTGTATGACGAATTCAACCGAACTTCTGGAAGGGGTGCAACTCACAAAGCTGGACAAAGGCTCCGTGCTCGATATTGAGACGCAGAGCCGGCATTACTCGGCCGAATACTTGGGTGGTGATGAGGTTCGGATCTCCGGGCATCCGGATTGGTGCCCAACTCCCGTGGTTGTACACCTTCGTGGTTCGCTGCGTAACTCAGGCGACTTTGAACCGGGGTTTGTCGGAGCCGGAATGCATATGGTATTCGAGCGCTTTGACGATCGGCTTCCGGTGACCACTACGGAAGTCATAGAACTCCACGTGGCCGGCCGCAGGGCCTCAAGGCAGTAGACGCGTTCCCGCATGCCGCTCCCCCATTTGGCGGATGATGGATTGGCGTGTTGATACGATCGGCGTGACTGCAGGGATGCGAGGCTATTGAGGACGGATCGCTTGACCTGGTCGAGTTCGGGCAATGTGGGACGGTCTGTGCGTCGGGATCTCTTTGAATTCGAACGCTTCACGTGGAGGCGACCTCCTGTGCCGCCTCCTCTGATGTTGCGCGCTGGTGGCGATACGGGCTGTTCTCGACAGCTGTCGGCCCCTGGGCCGGCCCCGCTGTTTCCGAGTGGCGCGTCATTCGCCCGGAACACCCGGTCGCCTCCGAACCCACGAAGAACGTGCTACCGTACGCCAGATGAGCAACGAGAATGCCGAAGTGAAATCTTTCTTTGCGGGGCTATGAGACTGCAAACGCCGTATTTGACGTAGAGCAGCCCGCTCGAAGATCTCGTATGGCCAAAAAACTCATGCGGCCCGTCGGTAGTAATACTTGAGAAGACCGCCGAGTCTCTGCTGGCACGCGACGGATGGTCCAAACGATGTCGGCAGCTGGTCAGCCCTAGGAAATAATAGAATATTCCCTTTCCCCTGGTGATTGCGTTCGCTGAGATAATGCTCCTGGAATTGGGCGAGCGCTCTCCTCAATGAACCTTCGCCGAACAGGATCAGCTTGGACAGGCATTCCTCTTTAACCGATCGGCACCCAGCGTTCCGCAAAAGCATTCAGGTTCGGGCTACGCGCTGGAAGTCGCAGGCACTTCACACCTCCTGCTGCCAGGCGTCTTCCGGAACTCCTCGCAGAACTTCGTATCGCGGTCGTGAAGCACAAACCGATGTTGGCGCAGATACCCGGACGTCTCGTCAATCGCGTTGCGACCCATTTGTGTCATCCACTCTTCGGTGGGATGCCGGGTGATACCGGCCAGGCTTACACGTCGGGTCTCCACATGCAGGAAGAACAGCACGTAATAGGTGATCAGACCTCGCCACGTCAACTTCTACGGTGAAGAAGTCGGCACCAGCCAACACCGCCATATGCGCTGTGATGAAGTCCTTCCACGATCGTGTTCCCGCTCCGTTTGCGGGCAGGCGGAATCCCGTGCCGGCGAAGAATGTTGCCCACGGTCTGATCCGAGAGTTTCTGTCCAAGATTGGAAAGGGCTCCCACGATCCGGTCATAACCCCAACCCGGATTCTCTCTCGCCATCCGGACCACTAGCTCGCTGAGCTGGCGTCCGATCCGAGGCCTCCCGGGATACGCGCGGTATCTAGATCCATCAAACTTCTGCGCGATCAGTCGTCGGTACCACCCCAGAATCGTCTCCGGTTTCACCACGCACGCGACTTGCCCAAGCGCCTTGCGGCCGAGCCGTTTTCCTATTTCTGCCAGCGTACATCTCTGCGGATCTGTAAGCCGCAATCGTTTGGGCAGCTGCGCTCGCAGAATGCGGTTCTCCGCTGCCAGGTACTCGTTCTGCAATAGCACCTGTTGGTTTATTAGCCCAGTCACGTAAGCCAGCAGTGCGCCCACTCATTGGTCTTCATGCAGACTGTCCATCATCGCAGGTTCAACGCTCTCAAAGGCTTTGAGTATTTTGACCATACGGGTACCCGTGCGCGACGCGCTCTCCGCCTCCGCCCTTCAGCCAACGCTAGCATGTGGATGTGGGACTCCCGTCGGCCCGCGCCTACTTTCGCTTCTATGCCGAACTGAACGATCATCTTCCGTCCAATGAGCAGTACCAGACTCTGGAAAGAATGCTCTCGGCACCTGGCGCTGTTAAAGACATGATCGAGAGCTTCGGCGTTCCTCATACCGAAATCGAGTTGATCATCGCGAATGGCCATTCAGTCGACTTCTCTCACCTGGTCCGCGATGGCGATCGTATTGCGGTTTATCCGGTGTTTGAATCGCTCGATATCACGAGCGAACTCCGCGTCCGACCGCAAGCCCTCCGCGATCCAAAGTTCGTACTCGATGTGCACCTGGGCAAACTCACAGCTTATTTGCGCATGCTGGGATTCGATGCCGTCTATAGCAACTCGTCGAGGGATGCGGATCTGGTTCGGATTTCGGTCACCGATCGCCGCATCCTGCTCACGCGCGATCGTGGTCTACTCAAGCAAAGCGCCGTCACGCACGGTTATTGGCTGCGGCAGACCGACAGCCGCCGTCAGCTCGCCGAGATCGCGCGGCGATTCGATCTGGTGGGCGCCATCCGTCCATTCACACGTTGCATGGCGTGCAACGGCCGCTTGCAGTCCGTCTTGAAGGAGCAGGTCCGCAGCTTGCTTCCTCCCCGCACCGCCGAGTTGCATGAGGAATTTCAGCAGTGCACGCAGTGCGACCGCATCTACTGGAAAGGATCGCACTACGCGCGCATGCAGCGTTGGATCGAAGAGTTGACCCGCAGCGCCTAACGTCGGAGTTACCTCTCCGGTGGTTCTGCGCCCCTTTCCAGGCATTCCTTAGTTTGCGCCTTCGGGCACTCCGCGAGGGTCCGCTTTCACTGTCACCGGCTGGGTGTAGGTCTCGCCGTCCACGGTGAGGCGCAGCGTGTACTGGCCGGGCCGCAGCCCTGCGCCGCCGCGTCCACCAGGAGCTCCGCCACCACCACCAGTAGGATTCGCCTCTGCGGACGCGGGCGTACAGGCATCCTTGGCCGGGGGACCGCTACTGGCCCGTCCTCCGAAACCAAATCCGCGCCCCACCGTTCCGCCGAGAGCAACCCGGTGCATTCCGGCAGCGGCCGAAGTTGGCTCGGCCCGCTGTTCCCAGATCGCCTGAACGTTCAAGGTCTCGGTATCCACCGGACGCACAGGCGTATCGCTGGCGACGCAGGCCCGCACTGATCCCGATCCCTCCAGAAGCTCGATCTTCAGTGGTTGGGCGGCTGGCGTCTTGAGCCAGTAGTAGGCGAGTACGCCGGAGGGTGGATTCAGTAGTTGCGGTTCCTCATGCGGCAGCGGTGTGCCGTTCATGCCGCCGGCCCGGATCGCGTACGTTTCCCCAGGTTGGAACAGGTAGGCTCTTGCGGATACAATCTGAACTCCTTGCGCGGTAATTTGCCGCAACGCACTCATTTGGTCCATGACCCAGAAGCCGCGGCCGTACGTGGCAACATCCAGATCGTCTCCGTGGACCGCGATGTCCCGAACGGACGTCACCGGCATGTTGTTCTGCAGAGGCTGCCATTGCTCGCCGTCGTTGAAGGAAGCGTAGACGCGCAACTCTGTGGCAGCGTAAAGCAGCCCTTTGGCTTGAGGATCTTCTTTTACTGAGTTGACGAAGGCTCCTTCAGGGAGGCCGGCTACCACGTTCTGCCAGGTCTTACCTCCATCGTGGGTGCGATAGATGTAAGGTTTGTCATCCGCGATGCGATGGCGATCGACCGACGCATAGGCGGTGTTCACGTCAAAATGACCGGCTTCAATCTGAGAGACCTTGCTCCAGGCCGTCATCGGAGGCGGCGTCACGTCCAGCCAGGTTTTCCCGTCGTCGCGAGTGACATAGATCAAGCCATCGTCGGTGCCAACCCACACTGTGGTTGCCTGTAACGGCGAGGGCGCGATGGTATAGACCACGCCGAAGCGGTCCGTCATTGGCTGATCAATGTCCTTGGCAGTGACCGGATCGAGAGTCGGCGGAACAGCCGGGTGCAGCCGCGCGAGGTCGGGGCTGATCTTCTCCCACGTCCTGCCGCGGTCCCGTGAGCGCATAACAAATTGATTGGAGTAATAGAGCGCTTCATCGGCCCCGGAGAAGACTTGAGGCAGTGTCCAAGTCCTTCGGTTCGGATCGTTGGGATCGGCTGGAGGCAACTGTCCGCCAAGTGGCACGGCGATATTCAATTTTTGACCGCAACGCCCCGCGCCACCGCCGTACAAAATATTGCCGTCTTTCGGATCGGGGACGACCGTATTGCTCTCGCCGGCCAGACATGTGGGCTCCCAGTTGCGAAACGAGAGCACCCCTTCGCTCGACCAAGTGCTCACGCCAACGCCGCCGCTATCCTGCTGCGCTCCGTATAGCCAATAGGGGAAACGGTCGTCGGCAGCCACGTGATAGATCTGCGCCGTGGGCTGGTTGTACCAGGTGCTCCAGCTCTTGCCGCCGTCAACGCTGACGACTGTTCCCTGATCGCTGCTGAGCACCATCCGATTGCCGTCCTTGGGATTGATCCAGAGTTGGTGGTAGTCGTCGCCGCCAGGTGCTCCTTTGATCGGAATAAACGTCTTGCCGCCATCGATGGTCATGTAGGTGGCGGTGTTAATGACGTAGGCTCGATCGGGGTTCACGGGATCGACGCTGACCGATTCGAAGTACCAGCCTCGGCCCCACAGCCTATTCTCGGAGTTGACCGATTTCCAACTGGCGCCCGCGTCATCGGAGATGTAGACTCCACCGCCGGTGCTCGCGGGTGCTGGAGCCGCAGCCCCGCCTGCCGCCGCACGCCCGCCAACACGCGAAGGAGCGACCCCAGCTCCGATATCATCCACCACGGCCCACAGACGATTCGGATTATTGGGCGCAATCGCGATGCCGATCTTTCCGACAAACTCGTCCGTAGGCAAGCCGCCCGTCAATTGTTTCCAACTATCGCCGCCGTCGGAGGATTTGTAGAGCCCGCCTCCGGGCATATTCGAGGGCGCGTAGACCGACCATGGTGGACGGCGTGTCGCCCATAGCGATGCGTAAAGCACCCGCGGATTCTTCGGATCGATGGCCACGTCAATCGCGCCGATGTTGTTAGAGTCGTTGGCCTTGAATAAAACCTTCTTCCAGCTCGCGCCGCCGTCGGTCGAGCGATACAAACCGCGATCGGGGTTGGGCGCGTAGACATGGCCGAGCGCCGCAACATAAACCCGATTGGGATTGGTCGGGTCAATGACTACACGCCCGATCTGACGCGTCCCTTCCAGACCTATATGGCTCCAGGTCTTGCCCGCATCCGTGGACTTAAACATGCCAATACCGTACGAATGCTGACTGCGGATGTCGGGCTCGCCCGTGCCAACGTAGATAATGTTAGGATTCGACGGAGCCACGGCGATCGCACCGATCGAGCCAATCGGTATGCCCTCATCGGAGATCGGAAACCATGTCCGGCCAGAATTCTCGGTCTTCCACACGCCGCCCCCAACAGAGCCGAAATAAAACGTATCCGGTTGGTCGGCATGGCCGGCAACTCCATACGTGCGTCCTCCGCGCATGGGACCCACTTCGCGCCAGTGCAAACCAGCCAGCAAGTCGCTAGGGTATTGGGCCACGGATCTCATCTGTTGCGCAAAAATGTCGAATCCAACGAACACAGCTAGACAAAATGAGGTGAGAGAAATCAGCCACCGACGTCCAACGATCATGTGTGTGCTCCTGAGCTGGCTTGGCTGCGCGGCAGGCGAAATTCTCGCACCGATGGGCGCGAGGATCTCAGAGGGTTCTAAACGAGCGCCGCGAACCAGAGACATAGAGTGTCTAACGATTCTACGCTAGCGAGATCGTTCGAAGCGGATCAGGGCTGATACGCTCTTCACGGAAGATGGCATATCGGAGTCCTGGTTACTCTGGGCGGTTATCTTCGCCACGTGTACTGTTCGGGTGGCGCGTTATCCAACAATTGTCGGTAGCAAATTGTCCGGTTAACAAGCACGGGCATGACGCGCGTCAGTACCTCGCGAACAAATTACCTGCGAACGTCGGGTTGAATCCAAACTTCCTCGAAGCGTGACTTCCCTGGGAGTTTGATAGTGGGAAGGGGATTTCGCGACAGGTATCCGGCTGTCCTACCGAGCGGCCCGTCCGAAGAAGGTAAATTGCGCTAACTTCCGGATGGCCGACGATCCAGGACTTAAATGGCCCACTCCAAACCGCTCGGTCAATGGCGATTGAATGATGCGTTAGCAAGAATTGCTGGCGCATCCAAGGGTCTGAATCGACGGCCAACAGGGGTAGCCAAAGCCGACAACAAGTGAGGACGGCACGAATTCGCCTTTGCACGCATTTCGCTTGAGCGGGAGAACACAAGACCGTATTCCTTTCGCTCGCACCAGAGGGCCCGGCGGTGCTCAATCAGGATATGCGTTGGGCATGGTGGGAGCTTCTTCGCAAGACATCCGTGCGGAAAGGACTCTCACGGTTAGTATCCTATAAGGAACCTATGTCTCGATTCTGCCCGCACCTCGACAAAGTCCTCGGCATGGATGGAAACGTCACCCGCCGCGACTTCCTGGATGGCGCGCTCATGGCTTCGGGTGCGGCGCTCCTCGCTGCCTCCGCCCCGGTCCACTTGATGGCCCAAGGCGACGCCTGGGCCGGCTATAGCGGCGAAGGCGACTACCGTGATGCCGCAGGCAATACCGACCGGGTCGTGCAAGATGCCCATTCCGTGCGCGATGGCATTTGGGACAAAGCGCCGGCCGAGGTAACCGACACCGGTGAATTTCACGATTGCGTGGTCGTGGGCGGAGGCTTCGCGGGCCTGTCCGCCGGCTTGTTCTTCAAGCAGCGGGCGAGTGGAGATCGTACTTGCCTGATCCTGGACAACTCCAGCGTCTTTGGCGGCGTGGCGAAACGGAACGAATTCGTTGTGAACGGCCATCGCCTTTACGGGCCTCAGGCGTCCGTTCATTTTCAGCCGCCTTACCCCCACAGCTTCCTGAAAGGCGTTTATGACGCCATGGGATTGGACTGGAATGCTTTCAAGGACTATCAAGCCTGGCAGGGCTCGATACCGGACCTGTCGCTGCCAAGGAGCCCTTACCGGGTCTCCGGATACGGACGACAGAGCACGTATGGCTGGTTCTTCGGCGCCAAGTTCGGGCATACGCCGGGCATCTGGGTAAAGGATCCGTGGAGCAACAATCTGGAAGGCACGCCGTTTTCCGAGAAGACGCGCCGTGAAATGCTCGCGTGGAGGCGCGGAGAGCTCGCCGCTCCGCGGTTGGTTTACGACTATCCGGGCGACGCCATATCGCGGCAACTCGATGGTATGACCCTTGAGGATCTCATGGTGCGGACTTATGGACTGAGCCGCGAGACGATCCGCACCTTTTTCGCTTCCGAAACCGCCGGGGGATTCGGAGTCGGCCCCGACGTGCTGTCGGGCTACCTCGAGTACATGTGGTCGAGGGAAATCCCCACCATCGACGACTCCATGGAGACCGGGCTGCAAATGTTCCCGGGCGGAAACTCCGGCATGACGCGCCTGATTGTGAAGACCCTCATCGCCGAGTCGATCGAAGGCCCGCGGACGATGGAAGCCGTGTGGAAGAACCCCATTCGCTTTTCGGCGTTGGACCAACTGGGCCAGCAGACCCGCCTCCGGCTCAATTCCACGGTGGTTCGCGTGGAGCATGACGCCGTGCCGGACAAGTCGAAGTTCGTCTGGGTGACGTATCTCTCGGGCGGGAAGCTGTATCGATTGAAAGCGAAGACGGTGGTGATGGCGGGCGGCGGATGGATGACCAAGCACGTCATCCGCGATCTTGACGAACCACGCCAACGCGCGTACTCGCAATTCTTCTATTCGCCGTACATGACGGCCAATGTTGCCGTGACTAACTGGAGATTTCTGTCCAAGATGGGTATCTCCGGAGGAAACTGGTTTGAAGGATTCGGCCATTTTGTCGAAGTTCGAAAGATGGCGAAGTTCGGCGTGGACTCTCCGGTTGTTGGCCCCGATCTGCCGACCGTCCTTACCTTCTTCGTCGATTTCGCAAAGCCGGGTCTTCCTCTGGCCCAGCAAGGCAGTAAAGGACGGGCCGAACTGCTTTCCACGACGTATGCCGACTATGAACGGCAGATCCGCGAACAGTTGACCGATATGTTCGGAGCGTCCGGGTTCGATGCCAAGCGCGATATCGCCGGTATTGTGCTCAATCGCTTCGGACATGCTTTCATCAACCCTCAGCCAGGGTTCTTTTTTGGATTGAATAATGAACCAGCAGCGCGGGATATTCTCCGCGCCGCTCCCTTCGGACGGATCGCTTTCTCGCATTCCGATCTGTCAGGGGCCATGGATCATCGCAATGCGTTTCTTGAGTCCAACCGCGCGGTCGGGCAGCTCCTCGATCAAGTGCTGGTGTGAGGAAGAGAACCAGTCGCCAGAAACTGTGTAGCCTGCCGGGGTCGTGCCTGAGTGACGGCGCATCCTTCCATTACTTTTTCAACTTCGGGGTTTGGCGTGGAGTCTAGGCCCCGCCAAAAAGTAATGGAAGGGTGAAGGGAGTAACATTTTTAGCAGAACATCATGGAGGATGTTCACCATGGATTTCTTTCAACTTGACGAAGTCGAGCGCCGCCTAGCCACGCTCAAATGGTCCTACCTGGAGTTCCTGCGGGTTCCTTCCCTTAGCGTCGCTGTGTACTCGTTACGTGCGGGTGAGGAAGATAGACAGCAGCCGCACATGGAGGACGAAGTTTATTACGTCGTCGCTGGACGTGCCTTGATCCGGGTCGCGGATGAAGACCAAGCGGTTAGCGCGGGCAGCATTGTTTATGTGCCTGCCAGGGTGGAACACCGCTTCCACGACATTGCTGAAGACCTGACCCTAATTGTCTTCTTCGGTCCCGGCGAAGGCACGGCCTCTCTTGAGGCCGGCACGTAACACGTCGGAACCTTTCTGACTCCGCTTCCGGCATCAGTGGGGTAGGATGCGGCCAAGATCAGCTGCCAAGTAGGCAAAGACGTCACTTGCCTTTCAGGCTGTCGCGCCAGGCGATTACTTCGAGTTCGCCCCGGACTGCGTCCTCGACGCGGATCACGGGGTGCACCTGGAATACAAATGCGGGGAGCATCGAGCAAAACTTGTGAATCGTTAGTGGATCGTCGCAGTCCACTAACATATGCCCACCCACTCGCCCACACGCACCACGAAAAACTCGATCTTGAAATTGGCTGGCGCCTTCCACTGGCCAAACACCTCGAGGATTCGCTTCTGGGCATTCTCATACTCTATGGGCGAACCTTGCGGGCGCTCGAACCAGCTGATTATGTACTTCATGTATTCCCCTTTCTATTTCAAATGGTCGGACCGATCACAACCGCTTAAATCTACTCGTTCTTCGGGTTCGTGTTGGGCAACCTGCGCTTCGTTGAGAAAGCGTTGCCGAGTTTGTCGCCGGAAGAAAGCGGCATGTGCTTGATCTAGACTACCTTACTCGATCAGAAAGCAATACCTCCTGGATGACGGCACATTCGGAAGTTATCCGTGGCGAGTTCTTGGCGGGACAACAGCCGAGATTGTGGAAACCAAACTCGCAGGTGCTGCTTGTGATAGGTGGCGAGAATGCTGCATAACAGGCCGTTTCCTGCGCGGAGTATCTCGGGAGTTTCGACGGAATCGGCCACTTTCACGAGTCGCTGACTTATCCACTCATATGGATCAACGGAGCCCAGCGCGTTTCTCGTTCCCAATCGAGCTCCGCTCATCACAAGAACGCGCAACCTGCCAGAATCGGGTAAGGAGAGAATACCGGAAATGCTAGTGCGGAGCTCCCGCCGCGAGTTTCTTGCGAGTGCGGCTACAGTAGCGGCGGCGACTGCGATGGCCGTCGAGCCCGGGCGAGTGCTGGCCTACGCTGGCACGTACAGTGCTCCAGTGGGAGCCGAGGGCGCTCCTGGCCGGGGCCAAGGCATATACCTGTTCGAGATGAACCTCGCCACCGGTGCACTGGTGGAGCGCGCGGTGTTCCCCAACCCGGACAACCCGTCGTGCCTGGCGCTGAACACCTCCGGGACGCGACTCTATGCGGCTAACGAGACCGCGACATACAAGGGCGGCCCCAGTGGCTCAGTAAGCGCGTACGAGATCGAGCGTCCCGGCGGACGGTTAAAGCTGATCAACACGGTAGCGTCGGAAGGCGCGGGCCCATGCCACTTGAGCCTGCACCAATCCGGCAAGTGGTTGTTCGTAGCGAATTACCACGGGGGGACTTCGGCAGTATTGCCGATCGGCGCGAACGGCGAACTCCGCGCGGCGAGCGATGTGCAGCGCCACGACGGCGTCATCGGCCCTGGTCGCGCCGCCAGCGCGCCGCCGGGCAGCTTTGCCTGGAGCGGTCACGACCGCTCGCACTCGCACATGATCCTACCCGATCCCTCGGGCCGCTTCGTGCTGGCTGCAGATCTGGGGCTCGACCGGATCCTGATCTGGAAGTTTGATGCCGCCGCCGGGAAGCTCATCCCCAACGATCCCCCGTCAATGGCGGTGGCACCGGGCGATGGTCCACGGCACTTCGCCTTTCATCCGAACGGTCGAGTGCTCTACTCGGTCCAGGAGGAAGGTTCTACGCTGGTGACGTTCGATTACGACGCTGCTACCGGACATCTGAAGGCAAAGCAGACGGTTTCTTCGCTTCCGCCGGGCTTTGCCGGCACCAACTACACCTCCGAAGTCGCGATCTCTCCAGATGCGCGCTTCGTCTATACCGCAAACAGGTTGCACGATACGATTGCCTGGTTTTCCATCGCAGCCGACGGAACGCTGCGATTCGTCGGGGAAGCGCCCACGGGGGGCGACTATCCACGCTTTTTCACCTTCGATCCTTACGGGCGTTTCGTGTACTCCTGTAACCAGCGCGCGGATGCGATCGTGTCGTTCCGGGTAAACCGCAAGACTGGTGCGCTCATCCATACGGGCCAGTACACGCCTGTGGGAACGCCGTCCTTCTTGGCGTTTCTCGTGGAGCGGTAGAACCGCCAGCCCTATCCAGTCTGGCATCGTTTGTGTCCGATTTCGCTTTTGATTCAGTCCGGGGGATAACGGCGCGGAACTTCGGCGAGCGGAAGTCTGTGGCAGTGATCGCCACCGCAAAGCACGGGCGCGCCGGTCCGGCGGAGTGGAACGGCGGCCTCCGGTTGCTAACAATTTACTGAAGCGTACTGATGTTCGAGAAAGAGTCAACGAGATTCAGTCTTTGGCTGCTCAGTCCTCGGCGGAAGAAGTGGCGTTCGATCAGAAGCGGGTGCTGAATCGGCTGGACGTATTGAGCAGGAAGGCCGAAGATCTTGGTCAGATTTCGGCGGCGGCTCGCTGCGAGGAGCTAATTGGTAAGCACCGCGGCATGTTCGTCGATTGCACTGCGTTGCTTTCGGACCTGGACCCGGACAAGCTTTCGCCCGAGATCCTCGACAAGCTCGCTGAGCACCTGATTCAGAAGGCATTGGCTGGCAAGCCACCCGAGATGGTGGAGGAAGCGCGGCGCCGGCTCGAAGCTGGGGAGACGGTCACGGTGGAAGGGATTGAGGCAACGTTGGAAGCAACCTAGTTTCAAGCAGGCTTGAAGGAACCAGCAAAGCCTGTCCCGCAAAACAAGTTTGTGGGATAGACCCGCCTTTGTCGATTAGCGTTTACCGACCGACGTTTTTGAGCGGTCTTTCCGAGTAGTTCGGGAATACGTGCTATCCGGGAGTTGAAACAGGGCGTAATCCGCTACCAACCTTGCGAAGGACCTGAGGAGCCATTCTCCGATTCAATCGTGGTGCCATGTCGTTATCCCCAGCGCCCTAGCCACGGTCATGGCAAAACTTTCGTTTGGCCCTGGTTCGATCCCGTGAAGCGTGAGGTAAAGCGGCGTCGAGCGCGAGCCTATTGTGTATTCAGGCTCCTACCTTGAGTACGTCCAGAAGCTCGGGCGCGAAGCGCCGGGGATTTATTCGTGAGAACCGCAAGGTGATAACATCGGGAGCGCACAATGCTCCGACCAATACTCTGTTACGCCTTGTTGGTGCCCCCTGTCATGGCACAATTCATAAACCCTCCCGAAGTATATTCCGTGGAAAATTCCGCCAGCTACAACGGGACCATCGCACCAGGCTCCTTGTTCGTAGTATTCGGCGCGAATATCGGTCCAGCACAAGCGGTGCAAGCCAGTTCCCTTCCACTCGCTCCGCAACTGGGTAGCACATCCATCAGGGTGATGTATGCTTCGACCCCAGTGGATTGCCCCATGGTGTACTCGAGCACCGGGCAAGCGGCAGCCGTTCTGCCCTCCAGCGTCCCGGCCGGCCAAGCCAGTGTGAGCCTGACCTACAACGGACAGTCAACCTCGTTTCCATTTCCGATCACGGTCGCTCCGTCCGCGGTAGGCCTCTATGCGGTGAGCAGCTCGGGATTAGGGCCTGGAGTCTTCACGGATGGCTCGGTGACCAAGTCGTTCGCCCTTAGCGCCAAGAACGGCGAGACCGTCACCGTTTGGGCTACCGGCCTCGGTCCCGTCTCTGGCGCGGACAACGTCTTGCCGTCGGCTTTCCCGAATTTTCCCGGAGTTGAAGTCTTCGTCGGAACCGAGGCGGCAAACGTTATCTATGCCGGCCGTTCCGGTTGCTGTGTTGGACTCGACCAAGTCTCTTTTGAAGTCCCCGCTGGAGTAGCGGGTTGTTATGTGCCTGTCGCGGTGCGCAGCGGGGGAACTATCAGCAATTTCGTTTCCCTCGCTGTGAACAGCGGCGGCGGCCCATGTTCAGACACCGCTCCCACCATACCCGTCAATGTAATGAATCAAGCCATTGCCGGACAGTCCGTCAAGGCCGCGGCGTTGGCCGTCGGTCCGGTCGTGGTGCTCCGCGGTTTAGGCTTCGATGAAAAGCTCTACCTCGCCGCGAAACTCTCCTATCTCCTGCACGCCAGGGTCTCGCAGGACGACGTTCAGAAGCTGCTGCTCGCAAGCCAAACTCACAATCAACGCGCGTTAACCCGCGTCATGCTGAAATACGCGGCATCCTGGAAAGCGTTGGATCCGGCCACGAAAGCCGCAGTCAAAGCAGCGCTGAATCCGAACCAGGAAGGCGCCGTCGCCGATTTCGGCCAGTTCACCACGCCCGCTGCTCTTGCCGCGGCGGTTGGCGGCCTGTTTCCGAGTCAAGGAACCTGTACCGCGTTTCCATCTCAGTTCGGGGGCCGGTCGGCCAACGGCCTCAATGCCGGAACTTCGCTGGCTCTTTCGGGTCAGGCTGGATCGTGGACTCTGACGCCATCCACAACCGGCCAATACCAGGTATTGTTCGGGAATTCTCCCATCGGCCCGAACCTCCCACCCGGTACATACGCCATCACAGGTAGCGGCGGCCCCGGCCTGAACGCATTTAACGCAACCCTGGATGTTGGTGGAAATGTTGTGTGGACAAACAAGGCCGCCATTAACAACATAGACCGCAGCCAAGCTCTTACTGTCACCTGGTCGGGCGGCACAAATCCTGGCTATGTTCTGGTCGGGAGCTATTTGGTATCGAACACCGTCGGGCTGGCGGGTTTCATTTGCGCGGAGGATACCACCAAAGGCTCCTTCACAATCCCCAGTTTCATTCTTTCCCTGATGCCTCCGGCTCCAACCGGTGGAACCATTTTCATCAGCCCTCATCCGCTGTCACGCCAGGTGACCATCCCCGGCGTGGACCTCGCTTACTTCATGGACGGCAGCAGCGATTCGAAATCCGTCGTCTATCAATAGGTTCACTTCGCATAGCTCGGACATTGGCGCTGAAAGCGATAGTCGAAGCTGGCGCCGTTGTTATCGACGCCGAGTCGCCCGCGGTTGAAACACGACCAACCTAGCGAATGTCGCAAAATTCGCGATCCACAGACGATTCATCCTTTGCAAGAGGCCGGAGGTTTACAAAATACACAGCAATCACTCCCGATATCGCCACCAGGGCGCCCCCATAAAGGCCCCACGACCATCCGACACGTGATGCAATCAACGGGGTAAGAATTGGAGCAAAGAAACCTCCCACCTGAGCTCCCGTGTTTAGAATGCTGGAGGCGCTGCCCACCCGCTCACCAGCTATTTCGGTAACTGTGGCCCAGAACGGTCCCTCACAGCTCGCAGCGAAGCCAAATGCAAGCGAAAAGCACGCCACCGCGGTTACTCCCACGCTCACAGTGCCGAAATAGAGGAGCGTCGCTCCCAGGCTCAGTCCCGCGATCGGAACCACGCGCCGCCCCACATGCGGCCCGTAGCGCCGCGTCAGACGATCCGAAACCAATCCTCCGAGCGGCATAATGGACCCTTCCGTCAGGAATAGAATCGTCGTGTAACGGGCGCTTGCATCCTCACCCAAGTGCAGCACCTGGCCGAAATAATAGTACATCCAGTAAAAGAAAATGTATTGAAAATAACCCAACGCGCTGTACGCATAAGTAATCAGCAACAGGTTGCGGTCGCAAAACAGGGCGCCCCACGGTTGCGCCGGCCTCGCCCGGTCCGGAACCTCGACGTGGTCCGCGCCGGAAGGATAATCCCGTGCATACAAGTACCAAAACGCGGCAAGCGCGGCGGTTGCGAGCGCGGCCACCAAAAAAGGAGCGCGCCATCCGAATCGCGCCGCGATCCAGGTGAAGAGCAGCGGAGAAATGGCCGCGCCGAATGAAGAACCCGCTATGATGAGCCCCTGCACTTGTCCGTGACGCACCACAGGAATCCAGTGTGCTCCAATTCGAGCGGCCGCCGGATAGAGCGGCGCTGTCACCACCCCCAGCCCAAAACGAATTGCGAACAGCGCCGGCACCACTCCGATGAGCACGCCGAGGCCAGGCCTGCCGCCGACGATAGTCATTCCTGTGAAGACCGCCGAACCCATCCCCATGAGCGTCAGCGTTCGCCGCGGCCCCAGCCGGTCGGTCAAAAGACCGCCGGGAATCATGGTGAGCGCGTAGCCCAGAATGAAGGCTGAGTAGACGCTGCCCATGGCCGTCGGAGAGACTCCGAAATCAAGCATGAGCTGAGGCCCGGCGATTGACATGATGGTGCGATCGAAATAGCTCACCATGCTAAAGCCGAACAGCAATGCGATGATCAGCAACTGTGCGATACGGAGATCGGCGCCCGGCGCGCGTGAATGCATATTAAAGAACGCCTCCCCCGCGTCGCTTTGCGAAGATGATAGCGTATCCACAGATGAAGATTACGAATTTGGAGTTTATCCCCGTCAGTGTTCCGTATACGCATCGCGAAGTGAGTTCGCTCGTGAATCGCGACGGAGTGACCGACATCATCGTGAAGGCTACCACCGATGACGGCCTGATCGGATGGGGCGAAAGTTCAAGCGGCGCCGACGTGAAGTCGGTCCAAGCCGCGCTGGAGGCGATGAAGCCGTTCGTGATCGGGTCCGATCCCTGGGAGAGTGAACGCATTCGCCAGGAACTCTGGCATCGAGGCTTATGGTCATGGCGGCAGCACACCGCCTGTTTCGCCTACCCCGGCATCGACATGGCGCTTTGGGATCTTTGCGGGAAAGCTTGCGGCCAGCCGCTCTACAAACTGTTCGGAGGCAAAGTCCGCGAGCGAGCCAGCTATTTCTACTACTGCTCGCAAGGGTCGAACGGACACATTGCCGAGCAGGCGCGCGGCGGCGTGAGCATGGGATTTCAGATTTTCTACCTGAAAGTGGGTTTGAATATCGAGGCTGAGTTAGGGATGGTTCGGACTCTGCGGGAAACCATCGGACCAAGAGCGAAGATCCGGCTGGATGCGAATGGCGCCTGGAAAGTGAACCAGGCTTTGCGGAATCTGGCACGCTTGGACGAATACAACATCGACTTCATCGAGCAGCCTGTGGTGCAAGATCCGTTGTCGAACATGCAGGAGGTCCGGACCCGGTGTAATATGGCTGTTTCCGCCAACGAGGGTACCTGGACACCCGAAGACGCGTTGCGGCAGATGCAGGCAAGGACAGCAGACGTCTATTGCTTCAGTCCGTATTTCACGGGCTCGCTGGCCCAGTTCCAGCGTTTGTGCTGGCAAGCCCATTATCTGGGTCTTCAGATCTGCCGACACACGCACGGGGAACTCGGCATCACGGCCGCGGCTTGCCATCACATTCTTCTCACGCTTCCGAACGTAGTGGACGGCAATCAGCAGACCGCACACATGATGACGGACGACATCGTCACCGAAACTATTCCCATCACGAACGGACCAGACTGGGGCGTGCCTGCCGGAGCCGGAATCGGCGTCGACATCGATTTGGATAAGCTGCGCAAGTACCACGATCTTTTCCGTGAGCGCGGTCAATTTCAACCTTATGATCCAAAGCTGCTCGGGACGGAACTGTATCGCTAAATCCGGCGGCTGTGGCAGAAGCGCGGCGCCGGCTCGAAGCTGAAGAGGCTGTGACAGTCGATGCCGTCTGCCAGGACGTGAGGGAACCGACCGGGACAACGCTAGAACCCGAGGAAAGCCAGAAGCCATGACGGTTCTAGGCGTTCTGGCGATGGTCCCGGGACACGCGTAGGACGGACCGGGTGGAGGTAGAGACGGGCAGCCGCACGCTGTGGCGCGAGGATCCCAATCCCAGGGGTTGGCATGCGCAGTGGTTTCCGATGATCACTCCCTACGGTAAAACCCGCGTTTACACGTTTGGACGCGGGATATCGAGTTTGTGGATCGCGGAAGGGTTGAGGTGACGCCGGGCCGATCAGCTTCGCCGGCGGGCGTCGAAAAGGCACCGACTCCTTCCTCACGGTCGCGGTTCGGTAGCACTCTCTAGGACATGAGGCATCCCGGACGAACGGGCGGCTTCTGTAACGGAAAAAGTCACTGGAACCACTCGCCTGTAAAGTGCCCTTTTTGCCGATAGGAGTACGTAGGGGTATGTCCGTTCGAACTCCCATTCTGTCGTGTCTCTGTTTAGCGATTGGGTACTCGGCTCCGCAGTCCGCTGCGCACGTGGATCCAACGGAGGCGCTGCGGATATACGCACACGATATATGGCAAGTGGAGAACGGCCTGCCGCAGGACGCCGTACAAACCATCGCACAAACTAAGGATGGTTATCTCTGGCTCGGCACCGAGGAGGGGTTGGTCCGGTTCGACGGCGCGCGATTCACGGTGTTTAACCGAAAGAATACGCCGGAACTGAAAGACCACTATGTGAGAGTTTTATTCGCCGACCCGGACGGCGCACTTTGGATCGGTACACGATCGGGCGGCCTCACGCGGCTTCGGGACGGCAAGTTCCGAAGTTTTGGAGTGCAAGATGGCCTCGGGCAAGGCGTGATCACGGCTATCGCTCGGGACGGGCGTGGAAACTTGTGGGTCGGCACCAATGCGGGGCTGAGCCAGGTACGTGGCGAACGATTCGTTGCTTATGGTGATGGCAGTCACCGATTCACGTCCAGCGTGACGGCATTGTTGGTGGATCGCCGGGGCGAGGTTTGGGTTGGCACGGAAGAAAGCGGTGTATTGCAGACCGGCGATGCCGGCGAACGGTGGTACACGGTGAAGCAAGGATTGTCCAGCAATCGAATTCTGGCGATTTTTGAAGATCGCGCTGGTAGTGTTTGGGTTGGGACGGATGGTGGCGGCCTGGATCAGATAAGAGAAGACAAGATTACGGTTTTCGGGAAGGCGCAAGGGCTCCAAAATAGTTCCGTTGTTTCTATCGGGGAAGGCGCGGGCGCTCAGCTCTGGGCCGGTACCGATGGCGGCGGCCTGGCTCGCTTGGAAAATGGCAAATTCACCGCTTACACCATGGAGCAGGGCCTATCGAACGACGTCGTATTGTGTCTTTATAAGGACCGTGAGGACAATCTTTGGATCGGTACTGACGGCGGAGGTTTAAACCGGCTCAAACGCCGCGAGCTCCTGACCTACACGGTGAATGATGGCCTGTCTCACAATCAGGCGACCTCGATCTATCAAAGCCGGGATGGGAGTGTTTGGATCGGAACCGCAGGCGGCGGGCTGAACCGGCTTAAGGACGGCAAGTTCACGACATATACCACCAAGGACGGCCTGTCGAGCAATCTGGTGCGGGCGCTGCTTGAAGATGACCAGGGTAATTTATGGATCGGCACGGATGGAGCCGGACTGAACGTGCTACGCAACGGGCGTTTCACCACCTATTCTCACAAGAACGGCCTATCCAACGACGTTGTTTTATCGCTGGCGCAGGATCGGAACGGAGACATATGGATTGGGACGGCCGAGGGGTTGTGCCGTATGAGTCGCGGCAGTCAGCATCCGGCTGCGGTAGCCGGTGGATGGGAGCACAGCGTGATTATGTCGTTGCTCGCGAGCCGGGATGGAAGCGTGTGGATCAGCGCCATCGATCGTGGTGTGGCACGTCTGCGCAACGGGGAGTTGCGACGCTTCACGGCGGGGCTGCCGGAGGAGTTCGTTACTTCCATGTACGAGGATTCCGACGGAACCATTTGGTTAGGCACCAACGGGGGTGGGCTCGCGCGATTCAGAGACGGGCGATTTAGTGTCGCAACAATCAAGCAGGGGCTGTTTGACGATACGATTTTCCAGGTTCTGGAAGACAACCAGGGGAATCTTTGGATGAGTTCGAATCGCGGTGTGTTTCGGGTCAACAAAGGGCAATTGAATAACCTCGCCGACGCCAAAACGAATTCGGTGGATTCGTTCCACTATGGAAAGGCCGACGGGATGAAAAGTGCCGAATGCACCGGCAACAATCAGCCGGCGGGGTGGAAAACACGAGACGGAAGACTGTGGTTCCCGACCATAAAGGGCGTGGCGATTGTCGACCCGCGCCATCTAAGCAGTAACACTAAGCCGCCGCCTGTGGTGCTGGAAGAATTCATCGCGGACAAGAAAGTCATTCCGCCAGGAAGCGATATCGCACTTCCCGCAGGAACCGCACAGGTGGAGTTCCAATTCGCCGGGCTGAGCTTCGTGGCGCCTGAGAGAGTCCGGTACAAATACATGCTGGAAGGATTCGATTCAGGCTGGATTGACGCCGGAGCGCGAAGGACAGCGTACTATACAAATCTATCGCCAGAACACTACCGCTTCAGAGTTATTGCGTGTAACAACAATGGCGTGTGGAATAAGGAAGGCGTTGCCACAGCCTTCCGAATTCAGCCGCATTTCTATCAAACCGCATATTTCTATACAGGCTGCGGACTGTTTGTAGCGCTCGCGACGGTGCTGCTTTATCGCAGCCGGATTGCGGGAATCAAGGCTAATCAGCGCAGGCTGGCAGTTCTGGTAGAAGCGCGCACCAAAGAGCTGAAGGCGACTGAGTCCAGATTCCGGATATTATTTGACGACACGCCCTTGCCCCTTTTTCTGTATGATCTGGCTACGCTCCACTACATTGAGGTTAATGATGCAACTGTGGCCCGCTACGGTTACACGCGCGAGGAATTTCTGAGTATGAAGGTGACCGACATCCGGCCTCCGGAAGATGTCCCACGGCTTCTGGAGCAGATTAGACAGCCGGCAGGCCAGGATCGCCGGCTGTCGAGGCATTGCCTGAAGAACGGCAGCACAATCGATGTGGAAATCACTTCCCGGAGAATTGACTGGAACGGACGGACGGCGGTCCTGGTGGCGGCTCTGGACGTCACCGAGCGGAAGAGAGTGGAACTGGAACTGACCAGGGCCAAGGAAATGGCGGAAGCCTCGAGCCTGGCGAAGGGCACCTTCCTGGCTAACATGAGCCACGAGATCCGCACACCCATGAACGGCATCCTGGGAATGACGGAGTTGCTCTTTGGCACCGCTATCGGGTGCGAGCAACACGAATACCTGGAGATGCTGAAGGGGTGCGCGGACGCGTTACTGACGATTATTAACGACATCCTGGATTTCTCGAAAATCGAAGCGGGCAAGTTGGATTTGAACAACGAAGAATTCGGACTCCGCGAATCACTCGATGCGGCCATGAAGGCGCTCCTGGTAAGCGCGCATCAGAAGGGGCTATTGCTCACGTGGGAGATCCTTCCCGATGTTCCGGATGACGTAATCGGCGATCCGATCCGGCTGCGGCAGGTGGTGAGCAATCTGGTTGGCAATGCGGTCAAGTTCACCGAACGTGGCGAGGTGTGTTTAAAAGTGCGGAAAGAAACGGAACAGGACGGCCAGGTTGTGGTGCAATTCTCGGTCCGGGACACTGGGATCGGCGTGGCGCCGGAAAAGCATGCCCTGATCTTCGAATCGTTCGCGCAGGCGGACACTTCCACGACCCGGAAATTCGGAGGAACCGGCCTGGGTCTGGCCATATCGCAAAGACTGACGAAACTGATGGGCGGTACGATCTGGCTGGAGAGCACGGTCGGAGAAGGCAGCACGTTTTACTTCACGGTGCGTTTCCGAGTGTCGGAAAAGGCCGACCGTTGCTCCGATGGGGCGAACCGATTACCTGCACTTCAGAATTGTCGCGCGGAATCGAATGGAAAGACGCTGCGAGTTCTGGTGGCTGAAGACAACAAGGTGAACCAGGTGATCGTTGGGCGTGTGCTGGACAAAGCGGGCCACACCGCGGCGATGGTGGGCAATGGACGCGAGGCATTGAGCGCCCTCGAGGAACAGGAATTCGATCTTATGCTCTGCGATATGCAGATGCCAGAAATGGATGGTTTCGCCGCCATGGCTCAGATCTGCGAGAAGGAACTGGCGAGCGGCCGTCACCTGCCTATCATTGCTCTTACCGCCCACTCCATGAAGGGTGACGAGGAACGGTGCCTGGCCGCGGGGGCAGACAGGTACGTCTCGAAACCCATCAATATCCAAAAGCTGCTGTCTGAGATTGATTCGCTTGTCAACCTGCACGTGCAAGTGGCGAGGGACGGCGAGTCAGGCAGCGCGGATTCGTAGCGGCGGTTATTCGTGCCGCAAAGCGTTCATCGGATCTACGCGAGTGGCGCGGCGAGCCGGCACATAGGCCTCCGCAAGCGCGATCGCAATCATCCCCAGCGCGCCGAAGGCGATCGGCTGGACGCTCGATAGCGGAAGATCCTGCGTCAATTCTGAACCGCGGCAAGCAGGTTTACCTCGATGGCCTGCCACTCTATGAGCATCAGCACTCAGATATGCTGCTGATCCGGCTGCTCGAAGCCAACGACCCGAGTCGGTTCAAACGGCATGTCGAGAATACGAACCTGCTTGATATCGATCCCGATAAGCTTTCGCCGGAGATGCTGGACAAGATTGCAGACCACTTGCTCAGCAGGGCCTTAGGCGGAAATCAGCGAGCCGTCGCGGAAGCGCAGCGGCTCATCGAAGTTGGCGAAACGCCGACGATCGAGGATTGCATGCGTCTGGTGGAGAAGGAGCCGGGGAAATAAGTCCGCTGATGGTTTTGATTTTGTCGTCGCTCATGGTTCACCGCCTCGCAGTCGTTCTTCAGCATACTGCGGCGTTCTATCCGCCATGCCCATCTGTGCTGACCGTCATGAGGGATCGCCGCGAGTGGCGGCGATTTGAAAGGCTACTTCTTTTGCAGCATCCTCAGCAGAGCCTTGACCTCATCGCTCTCCCGGCGCTGCGAATGCAGGTAGGCGTCGAAATGCTCGACCGCCTCCATCAGGAGCCGGATCTCGTCTTCGGTGAGATCAACTTTCATGAGCCGATTTTATCGGCAGGGGTCAACGTATAGCTCGGCTTCGTGTGGCATCGGCGGGCGCGCAGAAACGTCTTTGCGCTTGTGTGGGGTATCAGGCAACGGATTCGCAGTCGTAGGAAACACGCCGTCTTGTGCTATCAGTAATCACATGGCATCTGACGAAGATTTGAAAGCGGAAATCGAGCGGCTTCGCGCCGAGAACGAAGCGTTGAAGAAACCTGCAAGAGGGCAGATGTCGCTCAAGGTTAGTGAGAAGGGTGGGCTTTCGGTTTACGGGCTGGGTTGATTCCCGGTGACCCTGTACCGTGAACAATGGGAAAAGCTCCTGGGGAAGGTGAGCAGTGCGGGCAAGCCCTGGGGCGATGGAGTGACCGAGAAGCTGGTTTGGCACGTCGTCAAAGAATTCGCCGCGCGGATCGGCATCGATAGGGTCGCGCCACATGACCTGCGTCGGACATGCGCTCGCTTATGTCGGGCGGCCGGAGGCGAACTGGAGCAGATTCAGTTTCTCCTCGGCCACATCTCGGTCCAAACCACGGAGCGCTACCTCGGCTGCACACAACGAATTGCCGCCGCCGTAAACGACAGGATCGGAATCGAGCCAACATCATGAGCTAGCTCGACCTCGGGAAGGGTTCCCGACCAGGGAACTCGACTCAGTTGCGCGTCTTCTGGCGGCGCGCTTGCAGACTGTGGCGGAATGTTTTAGTTCGTCGCAGTCAACGCGCCCAGGTGCGCTGGGGCGTTTGTTCCCCATCTTGTACCGGTGGATTCCCCAACCCCGTGTTCTGCATCCCTATCCTCATGCCCGCTTCGCCGCCACTCATCCTAGGTAAGAGCCGTGTGCGTAAACGCGCTCGCACGGATCTGTGCGGGGGGCGATCAGCGATGGTCGTCCCTACCGCGACAGTTGGTAGCTACCCGCTGCATGTGGGAACTTTCCGCGCGGGCGAAGCTAATGCCTGATGTCCACCATTAACGGTGCCCATTCATCGGGAACCACGCTGGTCGCAATCGCCTGTCCTCAACCCGTTGCGAGATTCTCCCTCAGTTGATTTCATTCGAGTCATAATGCGAGAACGCCACTTGGTAATTTGCATCGCCGACGGTGTAGTTCCAAGTCCCAATTGTCGGTCCGAACTCATCTTGATGGCGATTTAGAGCCGTAATGAGTTCAGGCGGTAAGTGCTCGGTTGGCTGCCCCAGTATAAGGCTGCCACCAGCAGGCCATACACCGGTAGCGACGTTCCGCCAAGGCTCGCCCCGTGAAATTCGGATCTCCAAAAGTAGATCTCGCATGCGTGCGCCCTTACCACGTTCGCATAAAAGGACGTGCGGCTTAAACCATTAGCGGCGCGCGCCGGCACGGACGCGCAAAAGCCATTACATTCCGTCTATGATTGCGTTCAGCGTAACGCTGGGCCGCATCGCTGCGGCGCACTTAGCATCGTCAGGGAAATAATACCCCCCGATTTCCACCGGCTTGCCCTGCGCCACCAACAACTCCTGAGTAATCTTGCCCGCGTTCGCGGCCAGCGCGGCGGCTACCGGAGTAAAGCGTTGCTTCAACTCCCCGTCCTCGTCCTGGGCGGCGAGTGCCTTTGCCCACGCCAACGCGAGATAGTACGTCGAGCCGCGGTTGTCGATCTCGTTCACCTTGCGCGAGGGGTAGCGGGAGTCTTCGAGGTACTGGCCGATGGCCTCGTCCAGCGTTTTCGAAAGCAGCGCGGCGCGCGGGTTGCCGGCTTTTGTCCCCATCAGCTCCAGCGAGGGCACCAGCGCACAGTATTCACCGAGCGAGTCCCAGCGCAGATGACCTTCTTTAATAAACTGCTGCGCGTGCTTGGGTGCCGAACCGCCGGCCCCGGTTTCGAACAATCCGCCGCCTCTGAGCAGCGGCACGATCGAGAGCATGCGGGCGCTTGTCCCCAACTCGAAAATCGGGAACAGGTCGGTGAGATAGTCACGAAGGACGTTCCCCGTAACGGAGATTGTGTCCTCGCCGCGGCGAATTCGCTCTAGCGAGAATTTCATTGCGTCGACCGGCTTCATGATCTTGACTTCCAGTCCCGAGAGGTCTTGTTCCGGTAAGTAGGCATTCACCTTCTGAATGATTTGCGCATCGTGGCCACGATCCTGGTCGAGCCAGAACACCGCGGGTGCGCCGGTTGCCCGGGCGCGTGTCACAGCCAACTTTACCCAATCGCGGATGGCCTCGTCTTTCGTCTGGCAGGCGCGGAAGATATCGCCGCGCTCGACACTCTGTTCGAGCAGTGTCCTGCCGCCGGCATCAACGATGCGAATCGTGCCGTTGCCGGGCGCGGCAAACGTCTTGTCGTGCGAACCGTACTCTTCGGCCTTCTGCGCCATGAGTCCGACATTGGACACGCTGCCCATGGTCGCCGGATCGAACTGTCCGTGTTTCTGGCAGTCCTCGATGACGACCTGATAGATGGTGGCGTAGCAGCGGTCCGGGATCATGGCTAGGGTGTCTTCGAGGCCGTCCTCTCTGTTCCACATCTTGCCGCCGTCTCGGATCACGACCGGCATCGATGCGTCGACGATCACGTCGTTGGGAACGTGCAGGTTGGTCTTACCTACCCGCGAATCGACCATCGCCAAACCGGGGCCCTTGTCGTAACAGGCTGCGATATCGGCCTCGATCTCGGCCTTCTTCTTGGCCGGAAGCTGGTCGAGTTTCTCGAGGACGTCGGCCAGTCCGTTGTTAAGGTTGGCGCCAATTTCTAGGATCGCGCCGGCGTGCTTCTCCAGGGCATCGGCGAAATACACCGCTACACAGTGCCCGAACATGATCGGATCGGAGACCTTCATCATCGTGCACTTCAGGTGCAGCGACAACAGAGCATTGTCAGCTTTAGCGGCGGCCATCTGCTCCGCATAGAATCTCCGCAACGCCGCCACGTTCATCACCGCGCCGTCGATGACTTCGCCCTCGAGCAGCGGGATGCTTTGCTTTAGCACCTTCACCGCGCCGGCTGAGTCCACGAATTCGATGCGCACGTTGGTTGCGGCGCCGACGGTCGTGGAGTTCTCGCTGCCGTAGAAGTCCTTGTCATTCATGTGGGCGACACGCGTCACGGAACCGGACTTCGGCCAGTTTTTCATCATCTTGTGTGGATGCTTCTGCGCGAACACTTTCACCGACCTCGAAGCACGACGGTCCGAATTGCCTTCGCGCAATACGGGGTTCACCGCCGAGCCCAAGACCACGGCAAAGCGGGCCTGCAGCGCACGCTCCTCTTCGGTCGACGGCTGCTCGGGATAGTCGGGTATGTTGTAGCCCTTTCCGCGGAGTTCCGCGATCGCTTCCCGGAGTTGCGGAATCGAGGCGCTGATGTTGGGGAGCTTAATGATGTTGGCCTCCGGTGTCTGCGCCAGCTTCCCCAGGCGGGTCAACTCGTCGGGAATCTTCTGGTCATTCCGAAGACACTCAGGGAAGTTGGCGATGATACGTCCAGCGAGCGAGATGTCAGCCGTTTCGATCTCCACCCCTGTCCCCTTGCAGTACGCTCGTAGGATGGGCAGCAGCGCGTACGACGCGAGTGCGGGTGCCTCGTCGGTCTTGGTCCACGTGAGCTTCATGTATTGGTCTCAGTGTGAATGAGTGTAGAGAGACCGCGGTCGCAAAGCGGGACGGTCCCAAACTGAAAGCGTAGGATAGCATGACTAACCCGCTGAATCACACCTCAATAGCCTTGATGATTCCTGGTTGAACTTGCTGTTTTCCACGGCCACTAGCGCTCCAGTTGCCAGAACACGACGCTCACGCTGAGGATTTGGCCGCCTGATCGATTAAGCAGAAAGGGAGATTCCTCATGAACATAGAAAATGCACGACCATCGGCAAGGTTTTCACCATCGCCGCGGCCTTGACACTCGGGCTGGCGATCACACCCACGGCAAGCGCACAGTACAAAGGATGCTCGAACGCTAGTCTGTGGGGGCAGCTTCTCGCAGACGGGCAGTGGCGCCCTCTTCCGGTACAGCGCCGCAATTGGGTCAAATGGCGACCGTGCCCATATCAGCTCGGTCGCTCGGCAAACGGTTTCGTTCCGAAAGGGCAGGTGCGCAGCTTCAGTACGGGATCGATCCAACGGAATCACGATCGGACCGAGTCCCATTCCGGGAAAGCGCTCGGGATTTTGAACGAATTTTTAACGTTAATCTAGTTCGCTGCAGTACCAATCGATGAACCTGTCGATTGCGTATTCATAGCTCCGCCGTGAGTGTTCAGAAGCGAGCGTATTGAGCACGGCCGTCTTGGATTGTTCCAGNNTCAGGGATGGTGACGGTTGCGGGGCGAGTTGTGAACTTGTGCTGCGTTTTGGGGGACATAGGAACGGCTCCTTTTGCGCCGTGTCCGAAGTTTTCCCCTCGGGTAAGCTCAGCAACCAATCAACCATCATCGCCGTTTTGCCTTCTCGATTTCCTCTCGGGCGTGCGGATCGACCTGCAAGCGATTCCCGGAGAAGTGAGATCGGTACAGGAAGAACCCAATCACGAGAACAGCAGCGGCAAACACGAAAAGCAGAAGCCATTTCATCTGGCCGTATGACGCTCTGGATCGAGATGAGTGTCTTTGAAACGAGTCGGATATTTCAGCCCGAACCCAAGCAGTCGATCAAAGCCGATATGGGCGGTCCAGATTAGCGACAGCAGCAAGGTCGTGTGGTGAGCCATTCCAAGCGAATACCCAGCCAGCAGCAATGGGCCGACATAGGTGTGGATCGCATTGTAGATTGCTGCGCCTGCACGAACGTTAGCAAGATAGCCGATCATCGAGAGATCCGGGGCGAGAAAGAGTAAGGCGAATAAGCCCCAATTGCCGTGACTCCAGTGGTAGGCAAACACGCTGACGATGAGGACGGCAGCACCTTCAAGATGCAAGAGGGGGCGAGGGTTCATTGCGAAATCGTTCTTCGATTCACCGTATCAGGTTTTTGAATCTTGTTTAGTGGCGCTTCGCCTTCTCTATATCAAGTGTGTGATCCCCGAATTCCATCACCGTCAGATGGGCGGCTCGGATTGTTGATGTGAACGTCCTTTATCATTCACTACTTGAGTTGGCAAGCTGAAAGAGGTTTTGGGACCATTTGTCCGAAAGTGGCGACAATACGTCCAAGTGGTTTGCTCCGCCAAAAAAAACTAACTTCCGAGTGGCCGGAGATCCGCCCCATGCCGGCAACACGCCACTTCCGCGGATAGGCCGGTTCTCGTCAGCTGGATCTCTACCCACCCTCCGGATGGCGCATTATCCAGGACGTCGCTGCGCCCGGGTCCTCGATCCCAACGTAGCTCGGCCTCTATCGCGAGCGGCTACCATGATCAATGTGCGCGGGCGCGGAACATTTTCATCCTTCGTTGCGGTACGAAGGACCATGCCTTACTCTTGCCGTAGAGCCGCCAGCGGATCGATTCGGGACGCTCGCCTTGCCGGCGCATAGCCAGCGAGAAGCGCGGCGCTTAGGAGGACGACACCGGCCAGCGCCAGAGTTCCCGGATCATTGGGCTGGGTCTCGAACAGAAACGATTTGACAAGCTGGAACGCAATCAACGCGGCAGGCACGCTGATGGCGAGTCCCACCGCCGCCAGTAGTAGAACGCGGCGCAGAACCATCCATACCACGACGCCGCGTTGCGCGCCCAGAGCCATACGGATTCCGATCTCGCCGACCTGCCGCGCGACGCTGTAAGACATCGTTCCGTAGAGTCCCACGCACGCGGTCAGAAGAGCGAGAACCGCGAAACCCGTACTCAATTTCGCGAACGTGAGTTCCCGGCTGATCGTCCGGTCGATTTCCGCAGCCTGTGTGACCACGTTTGTAACGGGTATGCGTGAATCTGCCTCCCGCACGATCTCATGCACACTCTGAACAAACCTCAACGGATCACCCGCAGTGCGCAGCGCGTAGGTCACTCGGTCCGGAGAAAACTGGCTGACCGCTACGAACACGGTCATTGCACTCTCCTCTTCATTTTTCAGACCACCGTACCGCAGGTTAGCCGACACGCCGACGATTTCGAGATCGCGCTTCTCGTCCGGGAGCGTGATGCGCCTGCCCACCGGATTCTCGTTCTCGAAGTAAGTTCGCGCCAGCCGCTCGCTGATCACTGCAACCGGCCTCGAGCCCGGTTGGTCGCGGTCGTCAATCTCACGCCCGGCCAGGATCGGAATCTGCATCGTCGTGAGGAAACGCGGTCCGGCGGCCAGGACGCGCGCGTCTTCGATGGTAACAGCGCCGATCTTCATTGGCCCCCTGATTGCCTGCCCGGCGCGGCCGGCGTTGATGATCGAGGATTGCGAAAGCGTCGCGCTGCTCACGCCGGGGATCGATTCGAAGCGCTTGCGCAGGTCCGTGTAAAAAGTGGCGATCTCCGGGTCGCGATGCCCGGCCTGGCGCGCATTCAACGAGAACAGAAGGATGTTCTCGCGGGCGTATCCCAGTTGGACGGAGTGCAGCTTGTTGAGTGTCCGCACAAACAGACCCGCGGCGACCAGGATGAGAAAAGAGATTGCGATTTGGGCGACCACCAGAACGTGCTGGACGTGACGGTGATGCGGTCCGCCCCCGCGGCCATTCTTGAGCGCGGGCATGACGTCCGGACGCGTCGACTGAATCGCTGGAGCCAGGCCAAATAACAGGCCGCAAACCACGGAAAGCGCCGCCGTCGCGCCCAGCACCTTCCAGTTCAATTCCGCGTGCAGCGTAAAGTTCTCCTGCCCGTGGGAGAGCAGAAACGTCAGTGATCGCACGCCCCAGATTGCAAACAAGACCCCCAATGCTCCGCCGAGCGACGCCAGCATCACACTCTCGGTAAGCAACTGCCGCACGACGCGGAGCCGTCCCGCTCCCAGGCTAAGCCGGACAGCCATTTCGCGGCGTCGCGCGGCGGCTCTTGCCAGCAGCAGATTGGCGATGTTCGCGCACGCGATCGCCAGGATCAATCCCACCATCGTCAGGAGCACGTACAGAGGCTTGGAATACTGGCGGCGCAAGCTACCCAGACCGGCGGCGCCGGGATTCAGCATCAGCGCGGGCAGTTTGGCGCGCTCACCGTCGGTCGTCGCGGTGGCGGCAACCCATTGATGGAAACGAGGAGCCAGCGCTGCCTGCGCCTGGGCCATGCTTACGCCGGGACGCAGGCGGCCCATCATTTCGATCCAGTAGAAGTTTCCGTCGGGATACATACGAGCCGCTCGGGCACCGTCCACGAGCAGATTCGTGTGCAACGGAAGGTAGAGGTCCGGCGCCACCGCGGGGTCGACTCCGAAGAATTCCGGCGGCGCGACGCCGATCACCGTGAAGGGAATGTTATCGACGAGAATCGACTGTCCAATCGCATTCGGCGGTCCTCCAAAGCGATTTTGGCTTGTAGCGAAACTGATTACGGCGACCGCCGCTGCGCCTGGACGGTCGTCTTCGGAGTCGATCAGACGTCCCGCGGCCGGTGACACTGCCAGGCCGCGAAAATACTCGCCGGTGACGTACTCCG
>PMUN01000057.1 GCA_003166875.1 Bryobacterales bacterium
AGACGGTCTCTGAGTAGTAGGGTGTTACCGAACCGCGACCGTAAGGGAGTCGGTGCCTCTCGCGATCAACCCGGTGACATTCGCCACCGCGAAGCTGATGCCCTTGAGATTGCGCTCGGGCGCTACGCCGGGGATCGGCCGCGGAAAACCGGACGCGTGGTACAGCATTCGTCCATCCGGCAGTGCCGACGTGCGATACGCATCGCGCGGGCAATCCCAATCCAACACCACCGGAACCACACCCGCGATCGAGCCGGGCAACCAGCGCACGCCCGCGTCTTCGTACGCAGCGATCAGCTTGATTCCCTGCCCCACCAGCCGGTCCACTGCGGCGCGCAAGACGGCTTCATGCTGCGGATTATCCGTGCCCAGGCTCAGGTTGATAAGGTGCATGCCGTTTTTCTCGGACCAATCGAGCGCATGAACTAGCGACTCGATTCGCGTGGCCAGCGAATCGTGAAACACCTTCACCGCGTAGATCGCCGCGTCCGGAGCTTTCTCGCGGATGGCAGCCGTTACGGCCGTTCCGTGACCCAGACGGTCGGTGTAATCCGATCCCTCGCGGCCATCCGGCGTGATGGACACGCCGCCCGCGACGCCATTCACGTGCGGATGCTGTGCGTGGACGCCGCTGTCGACGACGGCGATGCGAACCGGCGTTTTCACGGCGCAATCGTCGCGACACCGAACAACTTGGCGAAGCTTCCCTGCCCCGTTCGCAGTTCTTCGGGCGAGCCGGTCTCCGCGATTTTCGCGCCGTCCAGCACCACTACGCGGTCGGCTTGGCTTGCGAGTTCCAACCGGTGCGAAATCAGGATGGTGGTGCGGCCCTTCATGATCGCGCCGTAACCCGCAACTACTTGCCGTTCAGAAACCGGATCGAGCGCGGCGGTTGGCTCATCCAGCACCAGCACTGCCGGATTGGCAAGAAACGCGCGCGCGATGGCGATGCGCTGGCGCTCACCCGCCGACAGAGCCATACCGCGCTCGCCCACCTGCGTTTCGTACTGAAGCGGCAGGTTGCGAATGAAATCGTGGATTCCGGCGGCGCGCGCGGCTTCTTCCAGATCCTGGTCGGACGCGTGTGGGCAAGCGTACCGCAAATTCTCCGCGACGGAGGTATGGAACACAAACGGTTCCTGCTCAACCATCACCACGCGCGCTCGCAAATCCGCCAGCCGGATGCCGCGCAGATCGTGCCCATCCAAGCGGACCGTGCCGGCATCGGGATCCAGCAAGCGCAGCAACAGATCGGCAATGGTGGATTTTCCACTGCCGCTCGGTCCGACGACGGCCAGCGTTTCGCCCGCCCGCACTGAAAAACTGACGCCATCTAGAACCGGTCCGTTGCGATCGAACGTGAGCGTGACGTTTTCGAAACTCACGTCGCCACGAACTTCGGGTAGCGCGATGGCGTCCGGCGCCTCCACAACTTCGGGCGCTGTATCGAAGATCTGGTTCACGCGCGCCAGCGATACGCGCGCCGTGGCCAAGCTGGTATACAGGCCCATCAACGCTTGAATGGGCGGGAATAAACGCATCTGATACGCCAGGAAAGCCACGAATGCACCCATGCTCAGCGCTCCGTGGATTACCTGCTGACCACCATAGAGAAAGACCAACACGGTGCTGCCGGAGAGAATCAAACCCGGCAATCCGCCCGAGAGATAACTCAAAAGCTGCATGGACATCAAGGCGCGAATAAACGTGTCGTTCTTGCCGCGAAACCGCAGCTCTTCGCGTTCTTGCGCGTTCGAAGTCACGATCAGCTTGACGCCTTGCAGAGTCTCGATCAGAAAGCTTCCGATATCGGCGCTGGCCTGGCGCAGCGTGGCCACCTTTCCCTCCAGCCGCCGGCGATAATGGACCAGCGCCCAGAAGCTGACCGGCAACAATGCGATGGTCAACAGAAAAAGGCGCGCGTCCAGCCACAGCATGAAGAATACGGTTCCGATCAGAAACAGCACGTTCCCAAGCCACGCCAGCGCCGTTTCGGCGGCCACGCGTTGGATCTCGGCGATATCGTTATTGATGCGGCTCACAATCTCGCCCAGCCGCGTTCGAGCGTAGAAGCGTGGAGAAAGCCGCTGCAGATGGCGGTAGAGCGACAAGCGCATGTCGAAAAGAATCTGCGCGGACGTGCCCGTATATCGAATCCCGCTCACCACGTTCAGCACGAAGCTTACTAGCGTGATGCCAGCGAACAGAGCGACAATCACAACCAGCGCGTGCGTGTCGCGTCCCAGCAGGCCGCGATCGATCAGGGCTTTCGAAAGATACGGCAGCACCAGCGAAAGCGCGGTACTGAGCAGGCTCAGCACCAATACCAGCACCAGGCGGCGCCAGTAGGGGAGCGCGTAATGGAGCAGCGTCTTAGCGGATCTTTCCGGCACCGGTACCTCCGACGTGGCGCACGCACTCTTGNNACACGGCACGCACGAGTGCGTGCGCTACGGGAATCTCTAGTGGCCGGGCATGACATGCAGAGACCCCGTCATGTCGGCATCCAGCGTGATCGTCCGCATATATTTGAACGTGGAAGCCTCGTATAGATCGATTGTGTTCCCGGCTTGCCAGATATACAGCACCTTTCCGTTACTACTGGTCTTCAAGGACATGCGCGGCCGTCCCTGGAATTCAGCTTTTCTGTCCAGACGATTGTTCACCAGATCGAACGACCAGAACTCGTATTTCCCGATCTCCGAATGCAAGCCGTAGCCCATCTTGCGGCCCGGCGCGAGCGAGAAACTGACTCGATTGTCCGGACCGATGGCATGAAAATCCACGCTCTTCTTCTCAAAATTCACGCGCGCGATGCCCATGATCTTCCGGTTCTGCACAGCGTCCTGCACCGTAAACAGTCCCGTGAAAAAGCCCGGCTCCTCGTTATTGTCATCCAGGGCATCGAAGTCAATGCGGCCGAATCCGTCTTCGATGGGCTTGGACAGCTCCCATTTATCCACCTGCTTGAAATCGACCGTGTCGTAGACCAGAATGTCATCTCCGAAGAAGTAGAGCAGCTTTCCGTCCGGCGAAAAATGCATGTTGGCGAACTCGCGCTCCTCACCCTTGGGCCACGGGATGGTGCGCATCACTTTGTGTTCTTTCAGATCGTACTGTTGCAGCGTGGGTGCACTGATTTCCCAACGATCGGGTTGTTTGGTGGCCGTTTTGGTCATGATGATCATGAACCTGTTCAACGGATCTGCTTCGAAGCCGAAAATGCGCGCCTTCTTATTGCCTTCGCTCAATTTGAACGTGTCGATCGACTGCCGCGAGGCGATATCGACAATTTCGACATTCTCGAACGACATATCCAGGCAATAGAATCGCTTTTTGTCCTGGGAGAGCTCGATATCGGCCGGCGTCCCAGTTTTCATCTGGATTTGGCCAACGACTTTTTCAGTGGCTTCGTCGATGATGACAATGTGACCCGGACGGCCACCCAGATATAGCGTGCCGTTCCCGCCGATCAGCTTGTCTTCGGCGCCGCGCGCGGGCCCGAAAGGCAGAAGAAATAGGAAGGCGCTAAGCAGGCGAAAGGGCCTGGTCCACTTGCGTGGATCAAAGTGGGGCGGACCCCCTGGTCCGCAGCCGACGCCCTCGTCGGCTGGCTGGGTTTGCTTGAAGCTGATTTCACTGGCGAGCAGCGGGTCCAGGGGGACCCGCGCAGACCAGGGGGTCTGCCCCACCCAAGGGTGGATAATTTTCATCCTCATGGAAATACCAGATCGATCTTTCGCCAATCTTTTTGCGCGGAAGCGCACTTGGCGGTCCAGTCCGGCGCGTGGTTCAACTGATCCGGAACCTGCGCGGGCCAGAAGCAGCCCTCATGGCAATCGAATATATCGCGCTCCACCGGCGTGCAAAGCCCGGCCGTGCCACCGTTATGGTCAGCCTCCCAACCGGGAGAGAAAATAAGCGTACAGCCGAGCGGAATGTGCGGGGCGGCAGCGGGCGTCGGTGGTCCCTGCAGCGCCACGACATCATTCCGCGGATCGGCTGCGCGAGCCACACGCTTCGCCTTGGTGTTAACTGACCTGAGATGCTTCATAGTCCACCTTCTCGTCAAATTGTTCCAGGTACTTTGGATTGCTCACGGATAGCTCGGCATAGATCTTGAGACAAGTGTCGGTCCATCCGCGTATCCATTCGCAATAGTGCAAGTTCGGCCGAGCAGTCTCGCCATAGCGCGTATGCGCCTCGTGGTAGCAGCCGCCGGAACATAGCGGGCGCGCCCAGCACTGGCTGCAATCGGTCTTGTCATCGATGTGATGTTTTTCGAGAAACCCGATCTGTACCAGCCGATCGATTCCATCGCGAACGGTCCCTAACTTGTGCGCGTCCGAGCCCGCGAAACGATGGCACAGCGCCACGTCGCCATCGGTGGAAACGCCCATCAGCCCCAAACCCGCGCCGCAAGGATACGCTTTGCTCACGCCCTTGTGGATTTCTTCCAGCGTGTCCTTGACGTTCGAGAATCCGTGATGCCGATTCTCGAGCGCCGCTTCGAGAAAGTCTGCAGCGAGCGCGCGGAACTGCTCCAGCATGGCATCGAAACCCGACTCCGCGATCGCATACTTTGTGCTTGGCGACGTTGTTACCGGCGCGAACCCTACATCCCAGAATCCGATTTCTTCCGTCAGATGCTTGTAGATCTTGCGGATATCGAGCGTTTGAGAAGTGAGCGTGACGCGCGCGCCAATGGGACGGCTGCGATGCCGCTTCAGCAGCTCCTTGATCTTCGGAGCGACGATATCGTAACTGCCTTTGCCGTTGCTAAAAACGCGGAACTGGTCCTGCATCTCCTTCGGCCCATCGATCGATATGGTTACACCCACCCGATTTTCCGCTAGAAATTCGATGATCTCGGGACGCAGCAGCGTGGCATTGGTGGTGAGACTGAAGTCCACTTGCTTGCCGGTTTCCGCCGCGCGTTGGCGGGCGTAACTCATGGCCGACTTCAGCACCGGAAAATTCATCAGCGTTTCGCCGCCGAAAAAGGTGAGATGCGCAACTTTGTTTGCGCCGGCCTCGCGCAGCATGAAGTCCACACTTTCGCGCGCGGTCTCTTCGCTCATGAATTTCGGCTTCTTGCCGTTTTCGGTGTCGACGATTTTGTCTTCGCCGTATTCGTAACAATAAGTGCAGCTCAAGTTGCACTGATTGGTGACGTTGAGCACCATCGTGGTCAGGGGGAAATTCTCCGGCGGCATTACCTTGGGGGACTTCTTCTCCGGCACTCCTATTTCGCCGATAGCGCGGACCCGCAACAACTCCGATATGGTTTCATCCACTTCAGAGGCCGGAAACAATGCCGAAAGTTGACGCGCCAGATCTTCGCGCGATATATTCCCCGCCCGCAATCGATTGATCACGGCGGCCGAGGAATCATCCAGCTCAAACACGGCCGCGCTCGGAACCAGATAGACGAAATCCTTGCCGGCGGCCTGGAAGGAATGAAATTCGCGGAGCGCGAGCTGGCTCATGGAGCGACCTCCGGTTGATCGAACAGGATGTACAGCGGAACGGTCACCAGCAGATGCCCACGCGCCCGCAACGTCCTTCCATCGGGTAGCTTGTAGGTGGCGATTACCCACACGTCGCCATAATTGTCGGCGTGATTTTTGCGCTTAGGATTCGGCCCGTCGACATTGGGCGTGAAGAGTCCGTTGTCATCAAGCGTTCCGACCCATTGCTTGTCATCATCGTCAAACGTCGCAGTGTACTCTTCGATGCTCCAGGCTACGTCGATGGGTCCCAGGTTGAGATCGTCCTTGGTGTCGGGCTTCCCGTCGGCGCCATTGTTGTAGGCAATCGCTTCGAACTGCTGGTATTCTTTCGGGAACTGGATGCCTCCCACGCGCGCCATTCCAGATTGTGGCCGGACCTTGATGGCGTCGATCTTGTCGTACACCACGGCCGCGCCCTCCCGATACATGCCCGCCACACCAACGTCTCGAGGTCCGATTCCAGCGGTCTTCGCAACCTCCACTTCCACCTTCACCAGATCGGGCGAAACGCTTACCACGCGCTTCACGGTAACGCCCGGGCCGAAGTCGATGGCCGAAGAAGAAATGTCAGCTGGAAAATTCGTCCCGTGGATTTGCACTTCGCGAGTCGCGCCGGTCTGGAGCGCGAGGTTGTCGAGACCCAGGACAATTGGATCGTTGCCGATTCGCCGCAGCGTCACATTAATGCCGATTTCTTCGTAAGCGCCCGTGAACCAGCGTCCGGAAAGCTCGCGTTGGTTGCGCTCCACAAACATCACTTCGCGCATACCAGCCTTGTCATTGGATGCGGCGAACGAGCGCCCGCGCCATTGGAATCCCGTATAAACCACAGCCTTTCCCTGCCGCGTCACCACATCGCCCGTCTTAGCGCGAACGTAGCGCGTCTCGGTGGTGAATTGGTCTTCCTTATCCGTGGCCTTGATGGTGGTCACTCCATAGAGCGAACCCTTCCCGGTCTGGTATCCGTAAAACGCCCAGCGGCCCACCAGCTTCGGGGCGCGCATGTTGGGAGCCCACTCCGACCATTCCGGCGTCTTTAGCGGATACTTTTCTGTTAGGTACGGAATTGCCTTGTCCATCGGATGGCGATTATCGGGAGGACGGCCGTCCGGACCGGGCTCGGTCTGCGGAGGGCCCACGCGCCGGAACGCCTGAAAATCGGAAAGCGGGTAGTAGCCGCGATGCATTGCCACCAGCAATTCCCACTCGCTCTTGGTTCGGCGCTGCGAAATGACGCGGCCCATGGAGTGGCACTTCGAGCAAGTGGATTCCGTATCCTTGTCCGGAAATTTGTAATCGATCATCTGCTTTTCCACTTCAAAAGCAGCCGGGCGAGCCTCTTCCGGCGCGAGACCGAGATTGTCCGCAAGATATTTCAGGATCTCGCGCGCCTCGGCGGGCTCCATCTTCACGCCGTTCAGACTGATCATGCGCTTGATGGTTTGTTCCCAGCCTTCGGGCGTCGTGCGGCGCCAGGAAATACGCGACAGGCGTTGCTTGTCGTCCGCTTTGTGGCAGGGCGAGCAGGTTTTTCGCACCAGTTCGCTGGTGATGGGAATGCCCGCGTCGAGATCTTCCTTTTCTTTTTCGGTGAGCTCTTTGGGAGGCTCGTTAGGCGCGGGCGCAGGCGTCGGTTGCTGGGCTGCCAGCAACTTAAATAGCATTGCAGCCGCGAAGGCGCAGCGAGTTAGCAACCTCATGGCAAGTTTAAACATTATGTCACAACCAATGTGGCGCACGCACTTTTTGCGTGCCGTGTTCGCACTCTTGCGAACACCAGTGTCCGGAAGAGCTCCAGGCGTTCACACGAGTGTGAACGCTGCACGCATGTGAGCGTGCGCTACGGTCGAAATGCTGATGCGTCTATCGTTAGCCCTACGCCGTCACGGCGCGCGATTCCTTGCCGCGCATTTCGCACGCGCTTCGAGCAACATCGCCTCGCGCTTGCGGCCGGTGGCTCGCAGGAATCCCCTCGCGCACACCTCCAGCTTGCGCTTCATAAGCTCTCCAGAGTTTAGGGAACGCGGCTGGTTACTTGCGCTCTATTAGGATCGTGGCCTTACCATCGTCGATCGGAATGGCGAAACAAGAGAGATGGCCATCGAATTCGTGAAGCACCTTATCTAACTTCTCAATCCCGCTCTTTGAAAGAGTGTCGCCTTCGTGGACCGGCAGCTTCTTCAACAGATCATTGCGCGATTGATCGGAGAGTCCTAGAATGCGCAAGTGTTTCAGGACGCGGCCGTCCATCAGATTTATGTGCTCGTCGATTTTTCCCAGCTTTTCCAGCTCGTGTTGGGCTTCTTCCACCTGAGATGTCAGATCGGCGAATTTTTCATTTAGCTCAGACTCGGCTTCTTCGATTGCCGATTCGGCTTCCTGCAGCGCGCTTTCGAGCTCCGGCATCGCCTTCTCAACCTCCGCCACTTCGTCATCATCGGAATCCGTGTCGGCGTCCATATCGACATCGGAATCATCATCGTCGACGTCGATTTCGGCTTTGGGCAACTGGAACCGGACGCTGACTCGCACCGGGTCACTGCTGGAATCAGCTTTGAAATTCCACTTCTGGACGGACGCCAGAACCGTGTCGCGCAACTCGTCAGGTCCGCTCAACACGTGCGCGACTTTGACTTTTCCACTCGCATCGACAGTGACCTCAACTCGCACGTTCCCCTCAATTTCGTCCTCGATCGCGGATCGTGGATACTCCACCGGGACGCGAACCAGTACGGTCGCATCGCCCACGTCCACACGCACGCCCGGCGCATCCGCCACCGCTGGTGTGGGCGCGGCCGCAGCCTTCGGAGCAGCCGGGCGCACTTTCACTTCCTGAGCGTGAACGCGACTCCACGTCACACAGAGGCCAACGCACGCGACGGCCAGACAAATGGCCAGAATGCCGGGAAGCCTGGACGGGCCGAACCGACGGGTTGCGGCTCCGGTGAGTCTCTGAATCCGATACAACAGCGGACCATCGTTGCTGCCCATGGCCATTTTCGGAGCAAATGTGCGCTGCCTCTCGAGCTTGGTGAGCGCGCGCGCATAGCACACCGGATCGCCGCACAAGCTCACCGCCAGGTCGTCACAGCACAGTTCCCGTTCGTGGCGGATTCGCGCCGAGGTCCACCACACGGCCGGATGGTAGAACAAGAGCGTCTCCACTACCATCTGGAGGACATTCACCAGATAGTCGTAGCGCCGTATATGCGCGAACTCATGCGCCAGCACGGCTTCCAATTGCTCCGGAGTCAGCCCCAGCAGTGTTGCCGCCGGTAGCAGAATGACGGGGCGAATCCAACCCACCACGCTCGGCCCTTCCGCCAGAGAAGTAATCAAGATCCGTACGGGACGAGTGAGTCCCAGGCGCGAGCCGATGGAAGCCGCCACGGCGAGCACCGAACCCTCCGCAAGCTCCCCACTGCGGCGCAGGACGGCCACTTGTCTCGATCCCCAAGCCAGCCGCAACGAGAACAGGATCACGCCGAACGCCCAGGCTGGTATCGCCAACGATCCAAGCGAACCCAGCCAGTCCGGCGTAGATGCAACCGATCCCTTCCAAACCGCGGCCACCGTCTGCGGCACAGTCGAAAAAAATGGTTCACTTACTCGCGAAGCGATGGGCCGCGAGTGCACGACGCAAACCGTGAGGACCGGCAACGCGACCAATGTGATCAGAGCCAGACAGCTTGCGATATATCTTGCATTCGCGGATCGCCTTCTCATCACGAAGAGCGCCATCCACAGTAGAAAAGCAACCACCACTCCCTGCCACACGAAATCGAGGAGTGCCGTACGGAGAGCCTGCTCGAGCGCTGTCATTTTTTGTCTCCTTCGAACCGATCCAAGAGTTTTTCCATGGCTTCCAGCTCCTCGGGCGACGACCGTTTGGTAGCCAAGGCCTGCAGCACCAGTTCCTTCACCGAGCCGCCGAACGCGCGGTCCAGCAAATCGCGCAACAACTGCCGCTGCGTCTGTTCCTGGGAGTACCGGGCCCGNNCAGTTTCAGAACCGTCGTATAACCGGTAGGACGCGATTCATTCAAGATGCGTTGAATATCCCGCACGGAGCGGGGACCGCCTTCCCACAAAACTCCGAGGATGCTCAACTCGCCCTCGGTCGGCCTGCGGCGTTTGGAAGTCATGCAATGATTATTGACGAAGTCCTTCGTCATTGTCAACGAAAACTTTCGTCATTGGCCATTCCGGTTAAGATCCCAATAAAATGGTTGCAGGGATTCGAATGCCGGCCAAATCACCCCCGAAAAAACCTCCATCCGCGAAATCCACCAAACGAGCTGCCGCCAAACCGAGCCGCGACCGGAAGGGAGCGCCGAAAAAATCCGGTACGCCCAAGAAAGTTTCTACCGGCATCCAACCGCTCGATCTTTCCGCCTTCCCGCCCGAATCCATCATCCAAACCGAGAAATGGATCTGCCTGGCCTGCATTCTGGACGTGTTCACGCGCCACATGGGGCTCGCACTCAAAACAGCGCATCTGGAAATCAAGCGTTACACGCCAACTCTAGCCGAGCTCTACGCTCCAGCCCCGACGCGGCCTTTCTTCGAAGCGACAGCCGCCAAAGATCCCTGCCCCTACTGCGGAGCTCCCGTGAAATGGCACGCCCGGTTTCGCGTGTACCGCATTGAGAGCGGCAAAGCCACGGACGCGCTGCGGCGCGGGCTGGTGAAATCGCTGCCGAAGTCCGGCGATCAGTTCGTGCTGCTCGAAGAGAAAGCCACCGGGCAGCACGCCTTCTTCGAATGGATCGACAAGACCAGCGCCGCCATTAATTTTGACGATCCGGGCTGGCTGCTCGATGTCTCGCGCCACTACTTGAGCCGCAAGGAACCGAAGGTGGATTGGCAAGCCCACTTCGATTCCGCGCACTCCATTCGACGCTCGCGACGGCTGGACACCGGCTTCGAAGTGGACCAAGGCCGTCTGTTCCTTGCGCCGATGCTCTTTGATGAGCTGCTGCTGGTGCAGTATTTGGCCAGCCGTTCTCAAAAAGCGGGCGGATTGACGTTGGAAGGACGATACACGCTTCCCGAACTTTTCTCGCGACTGCGAAACGCCGGCTATTTGCGCGCCGCGGAGATCCACGCTCACAACCCTTCGGATGCGCTGGAACAGCTTCTCGATCATTTGAGCGGCGGTGAGACCGCGCTGAAGTTCTATCACTTGGTGGATCGGCGTGAGTTGCTGGAAAAGGCCAAGGCAGTCCAATTGGTGAAGCCTCCCAAGCCAAAACCCAAACCTTAGTACTGAGCCTGCTATACAGTGGCGCTCTCTTCCGCGATGGCTGGGTTGGCCGTTACGCTACTGTATGCTTCCGAGTAGTGTGACGCTCTCATATAGTGGAAGGTCCTTCACTTTCGCCGAAGACGCAGACAAGGTGCTGAAAGGCAAGCTGGCGTGCGACTGCACCAAGTCCTTGCTGATCCGCGAATATTGCGATCACGATTTCCCGGCTCTGAAGTGCGGCCACGAGATCGCGGTGGTCTCGCTGGTAGAAATGCAACCGGTCGCTTACGCTCGCGGTTCGGAAAGACGTGTTACCCAGCCGCGACCGTGAGGGAGCCGGTGAATTAAGTCGCCGTCACGTTCGCCTGTTCGGTCTCTACCGGATCCACCCCGCGCGGGTGGCGCTTCTTCGGTGCTGGAGTAATATGCTGCGGCGCTTCCTGCAATCCGGCGGCGCGGCGCAATTCACCGAAGGATTCGTACAGAAATTCACGCATGTGGTGCGCCTCGGGAGCGGCAGCGTAATCGGACGTGATCCCGAACACCATCTTCTGGTTGTAGGTCTGGATGGCGCAGTTCATTCCCATGTCGTTGCCCACCGGCACGTGCGGAAAATAATTCAGCATCTCCTGGCCGCCGGCATAGAGAGGGATTTGCGGCCCAGGCACGTTGGTGGAAACCATGTTGAACACGGGCGCCGGCAACGTGATAAATGGCAGTGCCATAACCAGCGCCTGTAGCGGCGCGGGGGCCAGTCCGCCCGCGTTGGTGACGACGCGCAGCACGTCGGCCAGCCGCGCGTTCTTCAGCGTCTCGGTGCGCTTGTTCACCAGCTTGAGGCGCTCGGCTGGATCGTCGACATCTAACGGCACATTCACCAGCAGCGCCGACACCTGATTGCCTAGGTCCCCGCGCTGATCCTCGCGTCGAACATTTACGGGGACCATGAAGCGGCAGAAGCGGCGTGCCACGGGCTGGCCGCACATTTTCACATAACGGCTCACCGCGCCGGTCAGGACCGTCAGCGCCACATCGTTCACTGTGCCGCCCAGCGCTCCTCGAATGCCGCGAGCATCGGCGAACGAAAACTCGCTCCAGGTGATGCGTCGTTCCCCCGAACACGGGTTGTTAAACGGTAGGCGATCGGCAGGCAGAGCAAGTTCCGCCAGCAGCGGCGCCACGTCGGCGATGGCTTTCACGCTCTCGGTCGACGACATAGTCCGCAACAAGCTGAGATAGTCCTGCTGCAAAGTGAACATGCGCTCCAGACCTTGCTGAAAAGTGTGTGCCAGCGCGTTGAAATAAAGCTGCGTGGGATCAGGCAGCGGCGGCGGGGCGAAATCGGGCTTGTCGGCGAGTGGCCGCATCTCACGCGAGGTATCCATCATGATTCCCATCAAGCCCACGCCCGAGACTCCATCCACCATCGCGTGATGCACTTTCGCGAGCATGGCCGAGCGACCACCCGCCACACCGTCGATCAGGAAAATCTCCCATAGGGGCTTCGTGCGGTCCATCATCTTGCTGAACAGTTTGCCGGATAGCGCGCTCAATGTGGCTTCATCGCCAGGCGGTTCCAAGTTCAGTTGAAAAATGTGGTTGCCGATATCGAAGTGCGGATCGTCTTCCCAACTGGGATGGCCGATATTAAACGGCGCCGGAACCACGCGCTGCCGGTAGCGGGGAATCAAGTGGAGTTTGGAATCGATCTGCTGAACAAAGCGCTCAAACGGCAGCGGGCCTTCGAAGACTGAGACACTCCCGATATGCAATGGCATTTCCTTGCGCTCGAGATACAGAAACGCGGCATCATCGGCCGTCATGCGCGGGCGTAATGTAGGTGAGGTCATACGGGGACTCTCCTTTCGAGCGGCCCTAGTTCACGAACCCGGTAACGTCGTAGGACATGATCACCAGGTCCTCGGTGCGTCCGTTGGCATTTTTGACGAAGTCGGCCAGAAGCGCCTCGGCGTGGAATCCCAGGCTTTCGAAAACATTTTGAGCTGCTTTTTGGCTGGCGGCCATGCGCGCCCAAATTTTCTGCAATCCACGCGCGCGGGCGATGGCGAACACTTCGTTCGCTAGCGTCTGGCCCAAGCCCCGTCCGCGAAAAGCAGGCGACACGCTCATCCGGATTTCGCCGACGTGCCGGATCCACGGCGTCTCGTTGGTGTGGAGATTGCAATAGCCAACGATCTGATTATTCTCGACCGCGATCACGCTGAGCGTTGCGCCGGACTCAATACCATGCATCCAATTGTCGATGGCCGAGTCCTTCTGCACGTCCAGCAGAAGATAGAAATTGTCTTCGGCGGGTAGCGAGCGGATGAAGGTCTTGAAGAGGTCCTTGTCGTCGGCGCGCATCAGCCGGAAAGTCACCGAGCTGGGGCCGAATTGGGATGCCCACGGATACGTTCTGGGAGTGGTTGACATGTGATTTAGCTCCAGTTTGCTCCTGACGATCGGAACTCGAATCCCTGAATCTCGCTCTGGGCTTTGACGAATGCTTCCACACCCTGGCGCGCGAGATCCTCAAAAGTGATGGAAGGTTGCCAGGCGGAGGCGGTCTGCCACGCGCGGGTCCAATCATCCATGAGACGTGCGGCTTGCTCACTGAGCTTGAGCTGCAAGTCCAAGTAATCCTCGAACCTCTGCCGCGCCAGGTTCAGGAAATGCTCGGCGGGGTCGGCGGAGGGCGGATCCTTGAACAGCCGCTGCGGCTGCTGCTGGGCCTTGGTCAGCAGATCCAAAAATTCTTTGGGCGAGAGAGCTTGCGCAGCCTGTTGCGCCAAACCCGCCATCTGCGAAAGCGGATTCGAGGTTGCGGAGCCTTCCCGGCCCGCTTTCATCATGGCGTCGGCCTGCTGGCCGGCATATTCCAACAGCCGCTTTTGAGCCGCCGCAAAAGTGATAGCGCCTTTCTCCAACATGTCCCAGAACTCGATATTGAGTGAACCGGCTGAATTGCCCGCCATTCCCTTCAACAATCCAATACCCAACTGGGTCTGCTCGACGGCGAGGTCCAGCGTCATCGTCTGCGATTGGAGAAACGTCTGCGTAGTTCTTCTAGCCAAGTCAATTATTTCCGGCGTAACACCGTTGCCTAGGCTTTGCTCGACGAAACCCATCAACATCGTATTCTGTTGCGCCGCAATATCCAGAAACATTTTCTGGGCGGAGGCGAAGGTGTCCTCGCCTTGGCGGACCGTATCGGCAAATACTGACCAGGAACCTGCACCGGTATTCGACATTTTTGAGCCGGTCCCTTCTTGCTGCATCGCAGCATCTGATCGAGTATACTAGGATTACATTTATGAGTCAACCGCCCAAAATCGTCATCAAAAAATACGAAAATCGCAGGCTTTACGATACCACCAACAGCCGCTACATAAACCTGGAAGAAGTGGCCGAGATGGTCCGCAAAGGCGGCGAGGTGCAGGTGGTGGATGCCAAGACGAATGAGGATCTCACGCGGACGGTCTTGACTCAAATCATCGTTGAGGAGACCAAGGGACGCGAGTTGGGCCTGCCGTTAGAGCTGCTGCGCCAACTGGTTCTGGCGAGCGATTCGGCGCGGCACCAATTTCTGGAATGGTATCTGAAAAATGCCATGGAGGCTTATCAAAAGGTCAGCGAATCGCTTGAAACGCGGTTCCAGGAAGTACAGCACGCCGCGACGAATCCCGTAGAAGCGGTCATGAATTTATGGCGCAGCAATCCGTTCCTGGGTAGCGCGGCGCCAGGGTCGGTTCCGATCTTCCCCTGGGCGGCGGCTGCACCTTCCGCGCCCGCGCCAGCGTCACCCAAGCCCGAGGAGCCGAAGGAAATCGAAGAATTGCTGCGGCGCATGGAGGAGCTTGAGAAGCAACTCAAGGCCGCAACTCCCAAGCGCAAGCCCAGGAAGAAGAAGTAGTGGGGCCACGCTTTCCAGCCGGCGCTTGTTTGGTCAGAACGCCGGGCGGAAGCCCGGCGGCAGGCTGAAAGCCTGACCCCACGGGCGCGTAGTAAGCTGAATGCTCGGAGGAATATGGAACCCAACGAAGCAATCCACGTAGAATCGCTGTTCTCGATCAAAGGGAAGACTGCCGTGATCACCGGAGGCTCGCGCGGCATCGGACTGATGATTGCCCGGGGATTTCTGGAATCGGGCGCGAAGGTTTATATTTCGTCCCGCAAGAAAGATGTTTGCGACGCAGTCGCGGCCGAGCTTTCAAAGGTAGGCGAGTGCGTTTCAGTTCCCGCGGATGTGTCGACACTCGACGGATGCAAGCACTTGGCGCAGCAGATCGCAGCCAGCGAGAATAAGCTGCACATTCTCGTGAACAATGCCGGCGCCGTATGGTTCGCGCCGATCGCGGAATATACGGAAGCTGGATGGGACAAGGTAATCGACACCAACGTGAAGTCCACGTTCTTCCTGACCCGCGAGCTTCTTCCCTTGCTCGAGAAGGCCGGTACGCCCGATGATCCCGCCCGCGTGATCAATGTCGGATCCATCGATGGAATCAAGGCGCCGTTTTTGGAAACCTTTGCATACCCCGCCAGCAAAGCGGCCGTACATCACATGACGCGAGACCTGGCGGTGAAGTTTGCCGGCCGGAACATCACAGTGAACGCAATCGCGCCAGGACCGTTCCCCAGCCAGATGACAAAGTGGATGTTGGAGCACTATCAGAAACAGATTGAGAAGTCGTGCCCGTTGCGGCGTATCGGCAATTCGTCCGATATGGCCGGAGTTGCGATCTACTTGGCCTCGCGCGCGGGGGCGTACGTGAACGGCGTCGTCATTCCCGTCGACGGCGGAATTTGCATTAGCTGAAGGAATCCAGGAAATCCAACACCGGCCGATGCGCGGCTTCCGGCTGGTCGGTCGGAAAGATGTGGCCTGCGTGCGGAATCAGCACCAGCTTCGCATTCGGAATGCGCGCGGCGATCAATTGACCGTTGCCAGGCGGAACTAAGCGGTCTCGCTCGCCGTGGATTACCAATGTCGGCACGTTGATCCGGTCCAGCCGGCTGTAAGCCTCCCAAGCAAGTATCCCCATCAACTGGTTGATGTAGGCTTCCGGACGCGGAAACCAGTCCCTTCGAACAGCCAGGTCCTCATCGATTCGCGCGCGCGGTGTGCCGCTATCGTAGATGAACGGGATTGAGGCTTCCGCGGCTTCGTCAGGCGTCATTTGCCCGCGTGACATCAAAAGCTGTGTCACTTCCGGTTCGGCGCGTACGGCCGTCGGCCCTCCGGCGGCGGTGCAGCCCAAAATCAGCGAGCGCACGCGGTGCGGGAATTGCAGCGCAAACTCCTGCGCGATCATGCCGCCCATCGATATGCCGTAGACGTGCGCGCTATCAATTCCCGCGGCGTCTAATACCGCAGCCGCATCTTCTGCCATCACCAGGATCGGATAGGGCCCTGGCGGCACATCGCTGCGCCCCACGCCGCGATTATCCAGCGCGATGGTGCGGTAGCGTTCCGCCAGCAGCGGCCGCGTGCGATGCCACATTTGGGAGGGATAGCCCAATCCCATGATCAACAGGACTGGCGTACCCTGCCCATGCTCGTCCCAATAGATTTTCGCGCCCTGGTTTTCGATGAATGGCATCCGTTTAGATTATCATCACGGTCTATTCCGGCCGAGATTCTCGTGGGCCTGCACCCAATCGCCGTGCAGGACCGCACCCGCAAGCGACGTTTCACCCGCCAGCACCATAGCCGCGCAGATCTCGGCGAACTTGTTGGCTTTGCCGTTGCCGTAACAGCCCAGCATTTCCAGGCACTGTTTCTGCGTCGCAAGTCCCGTGCCGCCCCCGTAAGTGGCGACGATCAGCGACGTGAGTGTGATGGACCAATAGTAATCGCCATTATCCAAAAGCTGCGAGTAGCTGATGGCGGCCTGGGACTCGGCGATGTTGGCCACATCCTGACCGGTTGCGATGAACAGCGCCGTGAGTCCGTTAGCGGCATGCCCCGCGATGCTGGACGATCCGGCGAGAAAGGCTCCCGCGGTCTGCACCTGGCGCGCCCAGAAGAGCTCCTTGGTATCCACGCCCATCAGGCTTTTGAACAGATCCTTGCGGATCACTGCTTCGGCCACCACACGCTTGCCGCGCGTCAGAAGCATGTTGATGTGCGAATGTTTTTTGTCGGTGTCTATGCCTCCCGACAGAACGTATTTCAATTCACGAGAATAATTTTGCTTGATCCATTCACAAGCAGCGAACGTGGCCTTGCCGGTCATGTTCTGGCCGGCTGCATCGCCGGTCGTGTAGTTGAAACGCAGGTACCGCAACGGACCTACCTGATATTGGCCGATGTTGATCAAGTGCCCTGAGTGCGTGGTGGCTTCCGCGGCTTGTTTGAGCTTTTCGAAATTCTCGACGACCCACTGGCCGAATTCCCGAGCCTCCAGCGCATCGCTCAGAATGAACACGGGCGCCCTCTGCATGCTCTCCTCCACCACCGTGCTCTTCACACCGCCGCACTCCGCAAGCAGGCGCATCCCGCGATTGTAGCTGGCCACCAGGCTCCCTTCGCTCGTCGCCAGCGGAACATAGAAGTCGCCCTGCGCGTGTTCGCCATTTACGCGAAGGGGGCCCGCCAGACCCATGGGTACTTGCGCCACGCCGATGAACTGCTCGATGTTGCCGGGCAGGATGGATGGATCGAACGAGTACTGCGCGACATGCGAAAGTTCCACGCCAGTTTGTTCGCATATGAATTCCCGCCGCGTGGCCGCCATCTGATGCGTGTAGTCGTTCGCACGATCGCGTGGAATGCGTGCTGGTTCATGTATCACTGCGCCGTCCATGAAGGATCCTTTCCATGCACCGACTCCCTTACGGTCGCGGCTCAGAAAAAGGGAGCCTCTTTCCGAACCGCGACCGTAAGGGAGTCGGTGCCTTTCTANNCACCCCGGGGTGTTCGGTGATGCAGTAGCGCCAATCCACCACCCCATCGGTGCGAGTATAAATGGCGGTCTCGGTGATGCCCTGTGGCAGGTCGCGGCGCAGCGAGTCCAGAAACTGGCACGTGCAGCGCCCGGTATAACAGTCCGGCAGTACGCCCTGGCCGTGCTTTAGCTGAATTCGCTTCCGCACAATCTCAGCCGCTTTCAAAACGCGGGAATGGGCTACCGTGCCTCTGAAGGGCGAACCGAGCGTGATCACCGAAGCCACGTCGCCCGGCCGCTGACCAGCCACGGATCGCGCGATGATACCACCCAAACTGTGTCCGATGACATGGATTGGGCGGCCAGTTTCCTGAAGTGCCCGATCCATGGTCTCGTTAAGATGCCGCCGTATGAGCAGATTGGGACACTCGGCATTCAGTCCGATGCCGGAGAAGTAAGGCCGGTAGCCGATGCGGCGCAACCACGCATACAGCTCCATAAGATACATGTCGGTTCCTAGGAAGCCGGGGATGATTACAACTCCAGATCCATCGCCATGTGGCACACCAAATCCGTAGTAGGCTGGCGTAGCGTGAAGCAAAAGTACCTCAACGCCAAATAATGCCTCTTGCCAAAGAGGAACTGAAGCTTCGGCATCATCCTGACGAAGCTGTGTCGGTTTCTCCGGCATCTATGTTTGGGCGTTTACGTGGCCCACTCCTTTGTACACCGCATTCACCCCTCTTGTAAAGCGAGCGCTCTTGGAGTAATCCTAGTACCCCGGCGCTGGAACACCGATTCAGAAGCCGTGAAAAAATCAC
>PMUN01000018.1:0-266 GCA_003166875.1 Bryobacterales bacterium
GGTTTTCGGAAGCTGCGACAACCGCTGGTCGATCTGCGCCTGATGTGTTGCACTGGATTGACGGATTTTCTCCAGCGCTTTGATTGCCTCGCCAATGATCTCTTCGAACCCTCGTCTTTCCGTGGTAATGCGCTCCGGCACGTCGACCATTAGCACCACCAGAAACTGCATGACCCGCAGAATGCGTAGCATCTCGTCATTCTCGGGAAGCGAACGGCAGTGGCGTAGCTCGCGGTAATAATCGGCCCGCAGCTCGGCTGGGAGTG
>PMUN01000018.1:281-2859 GCA_003166875.1 Bryobacterales bacterium
ATTCCGGGTGGTATTTTCGAGAATGGGCAGCCGGTAGTCCATCTGGACCACTGAGGGCGAGTACTTCTGTTGGAATGAGAGCGCCTGTTCACTCTCCCGCCAATACCTGAAGTCGGTGTGCTCTGTAACGGAGTTCTCGACGATCAAGTAAGCCGTTCGATTGCCCAACTGCGACGCCCAGGCAAGAACGCTCTCCACGCTAGCCGGATCGGCCGTGACAACGCCAACGGCGGTGAAGGCGATGCCGGCCTCGGTAACGTTCGAATACATCTTGTCGAACCACTCGTAGGTCACCTGCCCGGCGCCCGCGCCCATATCGGCCAGGATCACAGGCGGACCATCGGTTAGCTCATCCACAAAAGCATCAAGCCCGGCTGGCGTGTGGATATTCACCTTGGGCACTTGGCCACCAAAGAAATGCGTCAGTGACCCGCGCGCCTTATTCTCGGTGTCAAGATCGAGCAGCTTGACCGGAATACCGTTTTCCTGGAACCATTCCGCCAAGCCGGTCATTACGCTGGTCTTGCCCACACCACCTTTGCCACCCATCGATAGAATCACCCGTTTTTCGACCGCAGGGATTCCCGCTGCGGGTGATTCCGAAGTACTTTTCGTGATGTTCATTGAGATCTCCTATTGAGTAGTCCCGCGCTGACAGGCTTCCACCATCCCGTCAGTCGCCTTCACGCTTCTGAACTTGAGAAACATTACTCTCTACTTAATAAGAGGATTTGAGACGACCAAATCCCACCCTGTGGGAACAAATAAATTTTGTTGTCCCGAGATGCCCTCGCCGTTTCCTTATAAGTAGGGAGGTGTTTCGAGTGTTGAGGACGTAACGGGTTTGTGGGCTCGGGCGGCAAGGGACCGCCACGAATGGCCGCCAGACTGGGCGATAGGCGGAACGGCGGCGGGATGGACGACTGGCGTGCTTCCAGCGGTGAGATTTTCAGACGTTTCTGACTCTACGAACTGAGCGCAAATGGTAGACAACACTTTTGAAAAGCACTACCGAATTGGCGATCTCTCGCGCATGTGGGGTTTAGGCAGAGAGACGGTGCGCAAACTCGTTAAGGACGATCCAGGTGTCATCAAAATCAGGATGGGACGGAAGAAGGCTCACACGGTCTACAGCATTCCCGAATCCGCCGCACGGCGTATACACACGCGCTTGTTGAACGTCGCCTAAGTCGCAAGAGTGCGCCTGCCCGGAAGTGCAACGAGTTTCGGTTTCGGCTTGTCGTCGAACGCATCCTTGAGGATTTTCGTGAGCCGTGCCTGTCTTTCGGGGACCCACCGCGAGTAATGCTCACGCACCGTTTTCTCGTCATCGCCCAGAAGGTCCGCCACGTCCGCGACGGGGACACCGCGCTGCAGCAGGATTCGCGCGAACGTGTGCCGGAACCTGTGCGGCGTTGGCCTTTCCTCGAACTTGCCAGCCAGCTCAAACACCTTCCCGATTTTTCGGCGCCACATGTCCGTGACCGTTTCGAGCTTGTCTGATTGACCTACGACAAATGGACGGACGCCGCGGCGCTTTGCGCGGTCATTGAGCCGGTCCCGGAGCCAGTCAGGAATGTAGGCGAACACTTCTCCGCCGTTCTTCTTCGCGCGAAGGAAGACCTCATTACCTTTTAGCCGATTCATATTGAATAGTCCAGCGTCTGAAATGCGCAACCCCGTATAGACCATGACCCAGATGAAATCCTTGAGATCGTCACCACTGTAGGCTTTGCCCTGTTCCTTACCGTTCGACCATGTGACGGTGCCGATCAGATCACAGGCGTCGATAATGCGTTGCAATTCCTCATCGGTGTATGGTGCCTTGTTAGCTACACGATTGGCACCGATGGGCGGCTTCATGTCGGCGCTGACGGGATTCTTGGGTAACCATTCACGGTTCATGCAGAAGCGAAAGAAAGCGCGCAGCGTGCCGAGCCGTTTGCCCTTGGCGCGTGCGCCCAGCTTCCAACCTGAGTAGAAGACATCAATGTCGGCAGACGTGAATTGATCGAGCATCACATAGCCTCGCTGGTTCGCGAATTCAGTCAGCTGCTTTGTGAACGTGCGGTACTTGCGCAGGGTGGCCGGAGCGATCTTAGCGCCTTCGCATTTGGTCAGGAATATTCTGATGGTGTCGGCAATGCTGATCCGCTGGGGATTTGCGGGCTCATTCAGGATGGCAGCTGGGAGAGAGGGAGTGGCGTCCCATGCTCCGACACGTTCCCACGCCTGTGCAACTGCCTTGGCATCATTCCACTCCCATCGTCCTGTGCTTTGGCGGCGGGAGCGGCCCGAGAGAGTTCCCGAAGCAAATATCGGGCATGCGCAACGCTTCCAGCCCTTTTTCCGTTCGTCAAATTCCCCGGAGTGAAATTCCTCTGGATGTCCGGCTTTGCAATCGCGTCGATGCCGACGATAGAGGCTAAGCGTCATGCCTCATTCTACGACGGATTGTCCGATCTTGCCCGACAAAATTAATTGTCTGGCGTAAATCGCTGATTCCAACTGGCGGTGAGGGTGGGATTCGAACCCACGGAACCCGCAAAGGTTCAACGGTTTTCGAGACCGCCCGATT
>PMUN01000047.1:0-511 GCA_003166875.1 Bryobacterales bacterium
TTACCAGCGCCACTCCAGCCCCTAGTCCCCAGCCCCTAGTCCCTTGTCCCCAGTCCCCAGTCCCCGGTTCCCGAAGTTATAATTCGGAGGTAGTCATGTATACACGACGGTGCTTCGCTTTCGGACTTTTGGCAGCTGCGTTTCTGGCGGCGCAAGATGCTCAGCCATCGCTCCAGGTGACGGGCGCTGTCAAACAGGCGCTCACCCTAACCGCGGACGACTTGGCGAAGATGCCTCGCGCTACGGTTCGCACCACCAACAATGGAATGGAGACTGTCTACGAGGGCGTGTGGCTGCATGAAGTTCTGAAGTGCGCGGGTGTTCCTCAAGGAAGCGAACTGCGCGGCAAGGCACTGGCCGGCTACGTCCTCGCNNTCGACAACGAGATTCTGCTGGCCGACACCGCCAATGGGAAGCCCTTATTTGGCGCGCAAGGCCGATTCCGTCTGGTGGTACCGAAAGATAAGCCCGGAGCGCGTTCCGTCCGCTTGCTGACCAAGCTCGAAGTTGT
>PMUN01000047.1:539-31146 GCA_003166875.1 Bryobacterales bacterium
CGTCAGCCGCCAGACCATCTACGCGATCGAAGCCGGGACCTACGTCCCCAATACAGAAGTCGCGTTGAATCTTGCACGCGAATTGGAAGTTACTGTCGGTGAACTGTTCTCTCTCCAACCGGGCTCTCAGAAATCGCCCGAGTCGCTGGCCGCCGAAGTATTGAGCGCCGCAGCGCCCGCCAAAGGCCAGCCGGTTCGAATCTGCCAGATTGGATCGCGCTGGATCGGTGTGCCCGTTAGCGCGTCGCCCTATTACATGCCGGAAGCCGATGGCATTGTGAAACGTGCCGGTCAAAAGAGCGGCCGTGCTGATTTGGTTGTGTTCGCGAAGGAAGATGCATCCAGCAAGCGACTCGTTTTGGCGGGTTGCGACCCTGCCACAGGTCTTCTTTCGCGAATGGTGGAGAAGCTCAGTGGCGTGGAGATCGTTTCCGCGGCTGCTTCCAGCAAACTGGCCCTCGCGTGGCTCAACGAAGGCAAGGTTCACATCGCCGGATCGCATCTCGAGGATCCGAAAACCGGAGAGTTCAATCTGCCCTTCATTCGTAAAGAATTTCCGGACGAGGATTTTCGGGTGGTGACGTTTGCGAACTGGGAAGAAGGGCTGGTGATCGCGCCCAGAAACCCGAAAGGCGTGCACAAGGTGGAAGACCTGTCGCGGAAAAACGTCAGGTTTGTGAATCGCGAGCCAGGCTCGGGAAGCCGCGCTCTACTGGACAAACTTCTTGCGAAAGCCGGCATGCACGCGCGCAATGTGAAGGGATACGAACGCGTCGCCCATGGTCATCTTGCGGCTGCCTATTGCGTGCTCTCTCAAGACGCGGATGTGTGCCTGGCCACGCGATCCGCCGCTCAGACCTTTGGCCTGGATTTTATTCCGCTGCAAAGGGAGCGCTACGATCTGGTGATGCGCAAGCGAACCGCCGATTTACCGGCGGTGAAGGCGTTCCTGGATGTTCTGCAGCGCGCCACCTTGCGGCGCAAGTTGGAAGTGCTCGCCGGATACGATACATCCAAAACTGGAGCGCTGATTGCTTAGCCCATCCGGTTCGCAGGCGAAAGCGCCTGCGCCACATCTCTGGATCAACCTGCCAATTGAGTTTCTGCATTCGTGGCAGGTGTGGGGCAGCGCCATGCGCTGCACGCTTGGATTGGCGGTGGCGGCTAGTTTGACGGGCGCCGTTTTCGATTGGAATCTTCCCAATGGTTTTCCTCGTCCCGCCATCCCGGCCGATAATCCCATGAGCGCCGTCAAAGTCCAACTGGGCCGCTATCTTTTCTACGACGGCCGGATGTCCGTGAACGGGAAGGAATCGTGCGGGACATGCCACCGTCAAGAACTCGCTTTCACGGATGGACACGGCCGTGCCCAAGGTACTACCGGCCAACTTCATCCGCGTGGCAGCATGAGCCTGGTGAACGTGGCCTACGTTCCGTTCTTGACCTGGGCGAATCCAACTATTACATCGCTCGAGGCACAAGCGCTGATTCCGATGCTGGGCGAAGAGCCAATCGAGTTGGGCCTGAAAGGGCACGAGGCGTCGTTTCTCGAAGCCGTGCGCCGCGATCGTATTTATCAAGAACGCTTCCCGAAAGCATTCCCCGGCGCCGCCGATCCCTACACGCTCTCGAATGTGATCAAAGCCATCGCGGCGTTTGAGCGCAGCATCGTCTCCATGCGGTCACCCTATGATCGCTACCGCTGGGGCGCCGATTCCTCAGCAATCTCCGATGCGGCGAAGCGCGGCGAGCTCCTGTTTTTCTCGAGCGAGCGGGCAGGATGTTTTCAATGCCATGCCGGATGGAACTTCAGTGGCGCGATCCAGTTTGAAGGGAGCCCCGTCGCGCGCGTCGCGTTTTTCAACACCGGCGTGTCCACCTACGACACGCCAAATCGCGGCTTGTTTGAACTTACGAGGGTGACCGAGGATATCGGAAAGTTCCGCGCGCCCTCATTAAGAAACATCGCAGTCACCGCGCCTTACATGCACGACGGGAGCCTGGGCACTCTCGAAGAAGTAATCCAGCATTACGCAGCCGGCGGCAAGCTGGATCATCCCAACAAGTCGCATATCCTGCGGCGGCTCAACCTGACCGATTCCGACAAGCGCGACCTGATCGAATTCCTGAAATCGCTCACCGATGAAGAGATGCTGCATGATTCACGCTGGAGCAACCCGTGGCTTCACGCCGAGTTTCACGTCATTCCTGAATGAAGGTGCGCGCAAATCGCAAATGTCTTTCCACAGTCGCATCTGAAACGCCGCGCAGTTCGCAAATCTCTGGCACCGTACATCCCATCAGATACCGCAATTCCACCAGGCGGACTTTGTCGGTATCCAATTTTTCCAGGTCTGTCAAGGCGCGGTCCACATCCAGCATGTCCTGGCCTCCCACGTCCACCCAGCTCAAGTCCTCCGACATCGGAATCCGACGCTGGCCGCCCTCGCGCTTCAGCGCCACGCGCACCCGGGCCTGATCCACCAGGATGCGGCGCAGCTCCACGGCCACCACCGAGAAAAAATGGTGCCGATCATTCCACTGCAGGTTTTGGATCCTGCGCAACCTGATATATGCCTCGTTCACTAGGGCCGCCGGCTCGGTGGGCATTCTCTCCTGAGCGGCAAATCCAGCCGCGATGGCCAGCATTCTCTGGTAGGCCCAACTCCCCGGCTTGCCATCTCCGCAGCAACGTGGTGATGTCCGTCGGCTGGGTCACATCCGGCATTTATGAACAATTATGGTCGCATGGCAGCCGTAGGGCAAGCCTCCGGCTTGCCAGGGACAAGCCGGAGGCTTGTCCTACACAGGCTAAAATGCTAAGCATGCTTCGATTGACCTGCGCACTGCTGCTGGCCTCGATCGCGCTCCCAGCCTGGGCGGGATTGCGCGCCGGTGTTGCCAAAACCGATATTACGCCCACCACTCACGAAGTGATGTGGGGATTTGAGGATCGTCTGGCCCCGGCCGAAAGCACGCTCGATCCGCTGTATGCGCGAGTGCTAGTGCTCGAAGCGGGCAACCAGCGGTTGGCCATCGTGGCCGTCGATCTCGGGCGTAGCTTCGGCGAAGCGTCCCTCGACCGGCTGCGCGAATCGGCGCGCAAGTCGAGCGGCATTTCCTGTTTGTTGGTGTGCGCCTCCCATACGCACAGCGCTCCGATCATCAAAGATGAATACACCGGCGCGCCACCCGCATGGGAGCAACGTGCGATTGACCGTATCGGCGCTGCCATCGCCCAAGCCGCCGGACATCTCGTGGACGCGAACATCGGCACCGGAACAGGTTCGGTTTATATCGGCCATAATCGTCTACCGTTGCGGCCGGACGGAACGTTCGGATGGTTCGAGCGCAATCCAACCATGCTGCCTACCTCGCCAGTGGATCCTACCGTGACCGTGCTGCGCGTGGATGGCTCGGATGGAACGCCGCTCGCGATCCTGGTGAACTATGCTTGCCACCCGGTGGTTCTGGGACCCGATAACCGCCAGTATTCGGCGGACTTTCCAGCGGCGATGAATCGCACTATCGAAGATGCGTTTGGCGGCCGCGTGATCAGCTTTTTCCTGCAAGGCGCGCCGGGCGACATCAACCCGTATCATGCCGTTACTCCTATCCAAGAGGACGCCGTGAAGATGCGGGATTGGACCGGTCAACGGCTGGGTGTTGAAGCCGCGCGCGTAGCGAAAGAGATTCACACGGAAAATGTTCCCGCGGCAAGCATCGACTTTCGCGAGGAGACACTCAATTTCAAGCTTCGCTGGAGCCAGGAAAAGTTCCAGGCGGGACTGCTGAAGTTCCTGGGACCGAAAACGCTGGATCTGATGGGTTCGCCGATTCATCCCGTGATTGAGAGCCGCGTCACGGCCGTTCTGATCAATCATCAGATCGCAATAGCAACCGTTCCCGGAGAACCGTTCGTCGATTTTCAGAAGAACTGGCGCGATCGGTGTCCTGCAACCACGGCTTTGTTTTTTGGTTATACCAACGGCTACCACGGCTATTTCCCCACCATCTCCGCAACCTCGCGCGGCGGCTACGGAGCGGCTAGCGCCAGCACCTGGGTGGAACCGGGCGCCGGAGAACGCATCGTGGACTGGGCGGTGGTGAAGACTTACGAAATGTTAGGTAAGTTGTCCGACTTGCCGGACGATCTGAAGCGCGATGTTTATAAGTGATGTAGTAACCTTATATCCACGAAACAAGTCAAACGGAGGGAAGGGACATCAAATGCCAATCAAATCACTTACCACCAGCTTGACACTCGCAGTTTTACTAGTGGTTCCAGCGAGCTTCGCCCAGAAACATGACAAGAATCACCAGGATGCCTTCGTAGGCGATCCGGATGAGACCGAGATCGCAAAGCACGTCCGGCACGAACTCGTGATGCTTCCGTATTACAACATCTTCGATGATCTCGCATTCAAACTGGACGGCGGGACTGTGACGTTGTTGGGCGCTGTCGTCAAGCCCACGCTGAAAGACGATGCCGGGCGAGTGGTGAAAAAAATCCCGGGTGTCCAGCAGGTGATCAACGACATTGAGGTGCTGCCACTCTCGCCTATGGACGACCAGATCCGGATGGCGGAATACCGAGCCATTTATGGCGATTCCTCTATATCCACGCGATATGGATATCGCGCGTTGCCCTCCATTCACATCATCGTCAAGAACGGGCACGTGACTCTGGAAGGCGTGGTGGCCAACCAGGGGGACAAGAACCTGATTGGCATAAAGGCCAACGGTGTCTCCAGCGTCTTTTCAGTGACCAACGACCTGCTGGTCGAAAGCGAGAAGTAAGCGGTTACTGGCCGTCATTTCCGGCGATCTCGCCGATGTACCCTATGTTGTCGCCTTTCTTCATGGATGGCACGGCGCCGATGTATATCACTACACCCGATAGCGGCGCCGTAACATCCCACACCTTGTTTCCGAAAAAGTCCGTCATGTACCCGATCGTGGTTCCCTGTTTGACATAGGCTTCCGGCACCGCCAGCGGAAAGAAAACGCCATCCCGGTCGCTAGTGACCACCGCATAGCGGCCGATCCACAAAGGGTGCTCCACACGCGTCGCGACACCGGGCAACATCTTAAGGTGGCGCATTACCTGCCAGCAGCCGCTCATCAGCGCATCCACATCTTCTGCGTGCGTCGTGCCGGCATGGCCCGCCTCAACGGCGATCGCCGGTTTCCCTAGGTTCTGCGCCTGCCGCGTGACTGTGGTGACGCCGGGAGTCCGAGGATCGGTGGCGTGATTGTGTTGGATGATAATGTGATCGAAGCCGAACGCAAGCACCATCCCGCGCGAGGTTTGATCCAAACGGTCGTTGCCGGTGTCCGGCCAGTAGGAATACTTGCGCATGTTCTCGTCCAAATCTCCTCCGTGGAAGTCAATCAGGTAGTCGCACTTTTCGAGCACTTGTTTGGTAATCGCCCACAGCGCCCGCTCGGTCTGCGTACCGTCGGGCTTTCCCGGGTAGAGGCGGTTCATGTTCTTGCCATCGACGGGATTAAGATGCGGCACTTTTTGAAGGAACGACGCGACGTTTAGAAGCGGGACCACGATCAGGGTCCCCGAGACGGTGGCCGGATCGGCTGCCTCCGCCAGTTTCATCAACGCGATAATCGACGCGTACTCGGTCCCATGCGCGCCGGCCAGAAGCGCCAGCGTGGGACCGGGCTGGGAGCCGTTGACAACGATGACCGGAATGTCCAGCGCCGCATCCACTCCGCCCGGCACCTGAATAAAACCAGTAGCCTTTTGTCCGGATCGAGCAACGGCCGTCCCCACCGCAACGTCCGCCGCATGCAATAGTCCCAAACTCAGAAATAGACTAGCAATTCGCACTTGTCGCCTCCTTCTCGCTTCCCGCGATTATAGCCAAGTGCCATGCATCGCCAGGAGTGGCGACGCGGCACGCAACGTGCGTGCGCTACGCGCGTGGNNGCTAAAGTTCGTGCGCGGACAGACCACCAGTACTAAAAATGCGCGAAGAATGATGCGGTTTCCTCTCCGTTTGCGCTAACTGGGTTAGAGCGAAAGTTAAAAATCTCAAAACGAGTGCCCATGAACCTATTTCAGGGAGCGCATATGGCCGGCGTGTTGGCGTTGGCGGCCGCGCTGGCCGGCGCACAAACGCTGGGCGTCAATCATTATGGATTTGGCGCTGGAGATGCCCAAATGCTTGGACAACTCAGCCCGTCGCCCGTTCCCTTGCGAATGACCTTCTACTGGCACAAGGTTGCCGACGGTCCGGACTACTACGATTCGCAGGTTGCCGCTGCTACCCAGGCTGGTGTACCAATACTGGGCATCCTGGGATACTCGTCCCTGAATGAATCGTCCATGCCGGTTGATTTTGACTTCACGGAAATCAGCCCATTCAACATCTCGTGGGACACCGCAGTAGGGCCGTTGCCTTGGGGATCGGCCGGCTCCCAAGGAACTGCAAAATACCTCTGGAATGTGACGCTCGATGACGGACAAACTTATCCCCGCGTGGTAGCAGTCACCCCGACGACCGAAGGCGGCTTTGTCCACGGTGGCATTCAATTTCAAGTTCCCGCGGGGCATTCGGTGGTGCTATGGGCGAAGGTTGGTTTTCTTCAAGGTCTCGACAGTCGGACACGCGCCAATTTTTCGGTCACGTACCTGAAGGGAACCAACTTCCCCAGCCTGGCTAGCATCCAGAAAGGGCCGGACGGGACTCTTTCCACGCTCACTGCCGATATCTCGAACCTGGCCGGGACCTCGGTCGAGCTTTTCTTCAACATCGATCAGGTTCCGGGCCACCCGGTAGCGGAGGCGATCTGGCAATCCGCTGGAATTCTGGTCGATGGCGAGCCGCTTTCGATGTCTCAGGAGATTGGTCAAGATTTGCAAGCCGTGATCAACTATCCGCCCAAGGATCCAGACGCCTTTGCGGCCTACGCGGCTAATCTGGCCGGGCGATATCCGCAGATTCCAGCGTGGGAAGTGTGGAACGAGCCAAACACTTCGTTCTTCTGGAGACCCGCAGTAGGCGTCGACGCCTACACGAATCTGCTCAAGAAAACCTACCTGGCAGTGAAGGCGGCCAATCCGAAATCGATGGTTATCCTGGGTGGGCTGAGCCCCGGCAATAGCAGCAGCATTGCGGACTCTGTTTCAGCCGCCGATTTCCTGAGCCAGATTTACCAGCGTGGAGGCGGAGCTTTTTTCGACGCCGTTGCGTACCATGCCTATGGCGAGGGCGCGCTCGGGGATTGGCTCGCGGACGCGCTACTCGGAATCCGGTATGTAATGGATTCTAACGGCGACGTCGCGAAGCCAGTTTGGATTACGGAAATGGGTTGCTACACGAACGGTCCTGGATCAGTAAGCGAGGCTTGGCAAGCCGAATATTTGGGCCAGGCGCGAAGCTTTCTGGCGCGAATTCCCTACGTGGAACGCGTGTATTGGTATACGCTCCGGGATGCCAGTATCTCGACTGATCCTGAAGCAAACTACGGCCTCTTTCGGGCCGACGGCACTCCCAAACCGGCGGTGAAAGCCTTTTCCGCGCCGCTTGGCAACTGATCCCGGAAGGCCTGCTGATAAGCTAAACTTGATTCCTAGCGCTGTGCCTGTCACCAGCTTTCAACGCGTCACCGAATACCTCAGTCACGAAGAGCTGTGGATGCTGCTCGGCCGCTCGCTGAAGTACATCTTCCGGCCAAGACCGAAGCTTCGAATTGTGCGAGACACGCCGCCGGGCGAACCTCTGGTATCCGTCATTATTCCCACTTTTAACCGGAGCAACGTTTTGCGGATGGCGATCCACAGCGTGCTGTGGCAGACCGAGCAGGATTTCGAGCTCCTGGTGGTAGGGGACGGATGCGCAGACGATTCCGAAGCGGTGACGAACGACTTCGGCGACGCACGCATTCGTTGGCACAATCTACCGTCCAACTCCGGCCATCAGTCCGCCCCTGTGAATGCTGGCCTCGCTATGTCACGCGGCCGATACATCGCCTTTCTAGGTCATGACGACATCTGGCATCCAGACCATCTCCGCACTTTGCTCCGGGCTATCGTTTCAACCCCCGCCGACATTGCCTCGTCGCTCACGGAAATGATCGGCCCCAGGGGAACAAATTACCGGCTTGTCCACGGAATTTATCCGGCCACCGGCTATGACGCCGTGAAGTGTTTACCTCCGTCTGGGCTGATGCTTACGCGCGAGGTCTACGAACGAATAGGGGAATGGCGGGACTATCGCACGATATGGAGGAACCCCGAGTGCGAGTTCGGATATCAAGCTTTCCTGGAAGGATTTCGATTTGTGTCTACTAATGAGTTGACTGTGTTCAAATTCAACTCGGCGCTGAGGAAGAACTGCTACATTGAGAAGCCCTGGCATGAGCAAAAGGCGTACCTCGAAAGAATCCGGAGCGAGCCTTGGTTTCTGCTGAAGGAGATGCTTGCTGTCGCGTGGGTTCATCTGCGAAGGTTGCCCATTGAAGCGCCGATTTTTCCGCCGCCACCTTCTCCGCACACGCCGGGATGGCAGATAACACAGTACCGTAAAATGCGGGGTTTGGAGTGATAGACGAAATGACAGCTTCCAGTCCAAAGAAGGACAGGCAGACCGTAACTGTGGATGGGCAGCCGTTGGCGCGGCTCATCGACGGTGTAATCGTTCGATCGGCCGTCACCCACATCGATGATCGTGGGACGCTATGCGAGATCCACACACCCTACGCGGCGCCGCTGGAAGCGCCGGTGGTCTACGTCTATCAGTTCACCATCCGGCCCGGCAAAATCAAGGGCTGGCACGTTCACCATCTGCATGATGATCGAATTTTTATCAGCCAGGGACAGGTGAAGGTGGTGCTTTATGACAGCCGTCCAGATTCGCCGACCTATGGATTAGTGAATGAGATTTACCGCACCGACCTGGACCGTAACTTGATGGTGATTCCCGCCTACGTCTTTCACGCGCACCAGAATATTGGGACTACCGACGCTTTGTTTGTCAGTATGCCCACGCGCGCTTATCAGCACGATGACCCGGATGTGTACCGGCTACCGATCGATACCGATGAGATCCCTTACCGGTTCGACAATCGTCCAGGATGGTGACAATGCTCTCTCGCCGCGTAGTCTCGTTCGTAGTAATCGCGCTCGTCTTTTCAGTTTCCGCGGCCGCGAATCGTGGAATCACAGCCGAGGATTATTTCGCGTTCCAATTCGTCAGCGATGCGCGGATCTCGCCGGACGGCCGGCAAGTGGCCTACGTTCTCACCGCCATCGATCAGAAAAAGAATCGCCGGAATTCGTCCATCTGGCTGGTCGCGGTGGACGGCCTGTCCGCGCCGCGCCGTCTCTCCGCCGAGGGTCTCAATTCGAATTCGCCGCGCTGGAGCCCGGATGGTTCACGGCTCGCCTTCCTTTCCGCTCGCAATGTGGAAACGTTGGACCCGGCTCCGAGTGGCGCGGGTGCACCAGCCGAACCGGCGCGCCCACAGATCTGCATCCTCAATATGGATGGCGGAGAAGCGCAAGTGGCGAGCCATCTGAAAAACGGCGTTACGGTGTTTCAATGGTCGCCGGACGGAAAGCGATTCGTCGCGGTCAGCCGCGTTGGTCCCAGCGATCAAGTCCCACGCGACGCCCACAAAAGCGATGTCCGCCACTACCGGCACATCTTGTATAAGTTCAATGACACGGGTTGGTACGACGACAAGCGTAGCCATCTGTGGGTGGTGGATGCGGCTTCGGGCCAAGATCAGCAAATCACGTCGGGCGACGACTGGAACGATACCGATCCGCAATGGTCGCCGGATGGCGCGCGCATTGCATTTGTGTCGGATCGCACCGGCCACGAGTACGATGACAGCCATAACACCGACGTGTGGGTGATCCCGGCCTCGGGCGGCGCGCTCACGAAAATATCCGACCACGCCTTTGAAGACGATCTTCCGCGTTGGTCGCCTGACGGCCAGCGGATTGTCTTCGCCGGCAGGACCACTCGCCGCCAGTTTCCGAAGCTCTACGTGGCGGATGCCAAGGGCGGCGGTGCGCCATCCAGCCTGGTGGTGGACAATCTCGACCTGATTCCCGTTGGACTCCACTGGGGACCCGGCCCGAACAACTTGCGTTTCGAATCCGGATTCAAGGGCACCACGCAGATCTATGGTGTCGACCTCGCCGCCCGCGCCGTCACCCCGGTCACTCATGGCGAGCGCTCCGTGCACGGCTTCGACATCAACCAGAAGGCCGGCGTGATGACCTATCTCGCGAACGATTTTGAGCACCTGGACGATCTCTACGTGGCCGGACTGGATGGCGCCGGTGAGCGCCAGTTGACGCACGTCAATGCGAAATTGTGGCACGAACTCGACCCGGCGAAGGTGGAACGGCTACCTTATGACAGCACCGATCATTGGGCTATCGACGGCTTTCTGGTTAAGCCAATAGGTTGGCAGCCGGACAAGAAATATCCGATGATCCTCAGCATTCACGGAGGTCCGGCGGGGCAGTACGGTGTGGATTGGTATCACGAATTTCAGGTTTACGCGGCCCGGGGCTACGCGGTCTTCTTTTGCAATCCGCGCGGTTCGACCGGCTACGGACAGAAGTTTGAACGCGGCATCGTCAACAATTGGGGCGGAATGGACTACCAGGACATCATGGCCGGCGTCGATGCGGTGCTGAAGCAGAATTCATGGATCGACCGGGACCGGCTGGGAGTGACCGGCGGCAGTTACGGTGGCTACATGACCAACTGGATTGTGGGCCACACCGATCGCTTCAAGGCCGCTGTCACGCTGCGCAGCGTGTCGAATTTCATCAGCGACGACGGTACGCGCGACGGCGCCTACGGCCACGAAGACGACTTCAAGGGATTTCTGTTCGACGATTTCAATCAGTACTGGAACGCATCGCCGCTGAAATATGCGAGTAACGTCAAAACCCCCACTTTGATTCTTCATTCCGACAACGACTATCGCGTACCGATCGAACAAGGCGAGCAATGGTTTCGCGCCCTGAAGCACTACGGCGTAACCGCCGAGTTCGTCATCTTCCCGCGTGAGAACCACAACCTCACCCGCACCGGTGAGCCCAAGCACTTGGTGGAGAGTCTCAACTGGCAGTTGTACTGGTTCGATCGTTTTCTGAATGGAAACAAAGACGCCAAACCGCCGGACGCCTCGTCGTCTCCATCTTCGCCGCCGTCCCCGTCCCCGTAGCGCAAGCCTCCGGCTTGCTTTTGAACAAGCCGGACGCTTGTCCTACTATCGAAACAATGCCCCGGACCTTTCTCATAGACACCGACACCGCGTCTGATGACGCCGTGGCCCTCATCATGGCCCTGCGATCGCCCGATGTCCACGTAGCCGCGATCACTGTCGTAGCAGGCAACGTCCCGCTCGAACAAGCTACTCGCAACGCGCTCTATACTGCCGAGCTGTGCGGATCGTCCGTGCCTGTTTACGCCGGCGAGGCGCGTCCGCTCATGCGCCCGCACCAAAGCGCACAGTGGTTTCATGGCCGCGACGGCTTGGGCGATCAAGGCTATCCGCCGCCAGTACGAAAGAGGGAATCGAAGCACGCCGTTGACGCCATCGTCGAAGTCATTTCCGCAAATCCTGGCATTGTCGTCGTCACTCTGGGCCCGCTTACCAACATCGCGCTCGCTCTGGCGCGATCGCCGGGCATGGTCAAGAACGTCAGCCGATGCGTTGTCATGGGCGGCAACCCCTGCACCGAAGGCAACGTTACTCCCGCCGCCGAATACAACATGTGGGTGGATCCGGAAGCCGCGCGAGCCGTGCTGCGCTCAGGCTTTCCCATTGAGCTGGTCGGCTGGCATCTTTGCCGCGGAGAAGCGAATTTGACAGCAGCCGATATCGACCACGTCCTCTCGCTCGATACCGATCTCGCTCGCTTCGCCATCAACTGCAACCGCACCGCCATGGAAGCGAACCGCCTGCAGACCGGTGAAATCGGAATCTGTCTGCCTGATCCCACCGCCATGGCCATCGCGATCGATCCATCCATCTCCACGCGCTCGAGCCGCCACTACGTCGACGTCGAAACGGACAGCGAACTCACGCGCGGCATCACGGTGGTGGACCGGCTAGGCGTAGCCGCGGACGAACGCAATCGTGCGGTCTGGGAGCCGTTGCTTGGCAAAGGTCCCAACGCTTTAGTCCACTGGGAAATCGATATTCCCCGCTGGAAAGCGCTGCTGTACGGTCTGCTCTGAAGTGGTTGGCCGCTAAACGGCCCAGGCGCGTTCCATTTCTTGTGCTTCCTGCTCGTACTTGGCGAGCGATCCCGGCAGCTCCGCCTCAGCTTGGTTGAAATCATCCTGGAGCGACCGCATGGAGCGCTCGTCCAGCAGCGTCTGCGCAACGCGAAAGAGCACGTTGTCCTCCTTCTGGATATGCTCGCTCAACAGGTCCACATAAGCGCGGGCAGCCTCGACGAACTGGTCGTTCGCGTGAGCGCTCACAGCGCGCCTCATTTGCGCGATCAAAGCGCGACCTGTGCAATGTTCCTGGAGTATCACTCCGATGGGGCCGCGATCGCGTGGCACCCCCTGCGCGCCGAGCGCCGGGAACAGGCATTTCTCTTCCTTCTGATGGTGCCGGCGATCGGCAAACGTCATCAGGAATTCGAAGATTCGATCAAATGCGTCCGGATCGACCTGCTCGCCGCGCTCCAGCCTGTCGCACAGGCCGGCCAGCGCGCGCAGCGCCTTTTCGATAATCCGGTGCTCGGCCAGTAATTGGTCGATCGGGGTTTTCATCCAGCCGGCTCCGCAACCATGTCTATGGCTCCGCAAGGGCACTCGGAGGCGCAATTGCCNNCTGACCACTTCTTCGAAAGTAGTCTGGCGGCGAATGTTCTCAAGCACTGGCTGCACCGTTACCGGCGCGTCCGGATAGTACCAGGCATTGATTCTTTCCGAACCCGCCAGATCATGCTTTGAAGGAGCCGCATAAACCTCGCCACGGAGATATGTGTCGATGTTCCGCGCAGCCTTCTTGCCATGGCCAACCGCGACTGTCACGGTTCGTTCCGCCGGCACCATGTCGCCCCCTGCGAAGATGCCGGGATGGCCAGTCATCATCCGCGCATCCACCTTCACCACGCCGTCCGAGATCTCGAGTCCTTGGACTTGCTTCAGGAAACTCAAGTCCACATCCTGGCCGAGTGCGAGCACCAGCGAATCGGCTTCGATGGTTTCGAACTCGCCCGTGGGTTGCGGAAATCCCTTGCCGTCGAGTTGCATCTTTTCGACAGTGAAGGTGGTATCGCCGGCTTGCTTGATGGTGGAGAGCCATTTGAATTGGATGCCCTCTTCGATCGCCTCCTCCACTTCAAAATTGTGAGCCGGCATTTTCTCGCGATTCCGGCGATACACGATCAGGGTTTCGGTGGCTCCCAGCCGTTTGGCGGTGCGGGCGGCATCCAGCGCCGTGTTGCCGCCGCCATATATCAGGACGCGTCGCCCCAGCAGAGGCGGATCGCCGCGATCCACATCCCGCAACAGGGAGAGCGCATCCAGGATCTTGCAGGCGTCGCCGGCCGGGATGTACGCGCGCTTGGCCACGTGAGCGCCCACCGCCAGAAACGCCGCGTCGAACTTGCCCTCGGCCATCACTCGATCCAGGTCGTCCACCTTGGTATTGAGGCGGATGGTAACCCCCATGTTTTGGATACGGGCAATTTCGGCGTCCAAAACTTCGCGCGGCAGGCGATACTTCGGGATGCCCACTCGCATCATGCCGCCTGCCGTGGGCCCGGCTTCGTAAATGGTGACTTTGTGCCCGAAGCGCGCCAGATGATACGCCGCCGATAGACCAGATGGTCCGGAACCGATCACCAATACTTGTTTGCCGCTTGGGGCGCCGGTGGTGAATTGCCAACCGCGCCGGATCGCCTCATCCCCCAGAAAGCGCTCGACGGCGTGAATACTCACCGCCTGATCCTTTTGCGCCCGATTGCAGGCCGATTCGCATGGGTGGTAACAGACGCGGCCCATGATGGCAGGTAGGGGGTTATCGCGCACCAGCGATTCCCAAGCTCCCTGGTAATCTGCAACCTCCGTGCGATTGAGCCAGGCTTGGATGTTTTCACCCGCCGGACAGGCATGATTGCAGGGGGGAAGATGATCCTGGTAGACCGGGCGCTCGGTTCGAAAGGATGCGTTGCTCATTTGTTTTATCTCCCCCAATTAGCAAGCCGGAGGCTTACCCTACGCGAACTGCAACTGATTGGCCATCCGATGTGCTTGAAAAAACAAGGTTGGCAGTTTGTGCTGCGGAAAATGCCCCAGGGGATGGACACAGTCTGAAAGTGCGCATGGCTGGGTGCTATTGCTCAAATCGCTGTGGGAATTTCCTCACCACAATATCCCGAGCTTGACAAAAGGGCTATTTTCTATTTGATCTGCGGCATGGCCTTCGACATGCATCCCCCGTCACTGTTTCGCGCCGATCCTCGTATGAGAAGCGCATTTATTGGCCGCTGTAATAACCGAAGGAGGTAAGGCCGTGGAGCCTTCGGACCAATTCACTACCTACCAGGTCCTCCAGAGACATGGAGTCGATCGCCGAGATTTCCTGAAATTTTGCACACAGTCCGCCGCGGCCTTGGGTTTAAGCGCCGCATTCGTCCCCAAGGTTGTTGCCGCCATGGAGACCAAGCCACGAATTCCCGTACTCTGGCTGCACGGACTGGAATGCACCTGTTGTAGCGAATCGTTCATTCGCTCATCGCACCCCATTGCTCAGGACATTCTCCTGAACATGGTTTCGCTTGACTACGACGACACGCTGCAGGCAGCCGCCGGATTTCAAGTGGAAGAGATTCGCCGCAAGATCATGAAGGATTACAAGGGCCAATACCTGCTGGCCGTGGAAGGCAACGCACCCACGAAAGACGGTGGCGTGTATTGCACCGTCGGCGGGGAATCGTTCCTGAAGGTTCTCCAGGAGACCGCCGCGGACGCCAAGGCCATCGTGGCGTGGGGTTCGTGCGCCTCGAACGGTTGCATCCAGGCCGCCAGGCCCAATCCGACTGGCGCAATGCCGGTCCGAAAACTCATCACCGGCAAGCCGATAATCAACGTGCCCGGCTGCCCGCCCATCGCGGAAGTGATGACCGGAGTGCTCACCTACATCCTTACCTTCGACGCGCTGCCCGAGTTGGACCGGCAGGGCCGGCCGAAAATGTTTTACGGCCAGCGGCTGCATGACAAGTGCTACCGGCGTGCGTTCTTCGACTCCGGACAGTTCGTCGAGGCTTGGGACGATGAAGGAGCCCGCAAAGGCTGGTGCCTGTACAAAATGGGGTGCCGCGGGCCCACGACATTCAACTCCTGCTCCACGTTCAAGTGGAATTGCGGTCAAGGCTGGCCCGTCAATTCCGGAAATCCCTGCATTGGATGCGCGGAAGACAATTTCTGGGACAACGGACCGTTCTATCAGAGGCTGTCCAATGTCGTGGTGCCGGGTATCGACTCCACTCCGGACCAGATCGGCAAGACTTTGACGGTTATCGCCGGAGTCGGCGTGGGCGCGCACCTGATTACGATGGCGGCGCGCAAACAAGCCAGCAAACTGAAGACGCCCGAGGATGGCCCGGGTCAGGCGGGGGAGAAGGAGTAAGCCATGTCAACACGCGTAGTAGTGGATCCGGTAACGCGCATTGAAGGTCACTTGAGGGTGGAAGCCATTCTCGATGATCACAATGTCATCGGCGACGCAATCTCCTCCGGGACCATGTGGCGGGGCATCGAAGTAATTCTGCAGGGTCGCGATCCCCGCGACGCTTGGGCATTCTGCGAGCGCATCTGCGGCGTGTGTACTACGGTGCACGCGTTGGCCTCGGTGCGGGCGGTAGAGAATGCCGTCGGCATCACCATTCCGAAAAACGCGGAGATCATCCGCAACATCATGGCGCTGACGCAGTATGTCCAGGATCATGTGATTCACTTTTATCACCTGCATGCGCTGGACTGGGTGGACATTGTGTCGGCGCTCAAAGCCGATCCGGCTGCCACGGCTGGCCTCGCGCAAAAGGTGTCGCCGAGCTGGCCAACATCTTCGCCCGGATACTTTTCCGATATCAAGAACACCATCAAGAAGTTTGTGGATTCCGGACAGCTCGGAATTTTCCAGAATGCCTACTGGGGTCATCCAGCCTATAAGCTGCCGCCCGAAGCGAACCTGATGGCGGTGGCGCACTATCTGGAAGCGCTGAAGTGGCAGAAGGAAGTGATCAAGATTCACACCATCTTTGGTGGAAAGAATCCGCACCCGCATTATCTGGTGGGCGGCGTAGCCTGTGCCATTAATATGCAGGGCGACAACGCCATCAACATGGAGCGGTTGGAGTACGTGCGCGACTTGATCAAAGGCGCGCAACAAATCGTGGAAGGGCTGTATGTTCCCGATTTGATGGCTATCGCTTCGTTCTATCCTGAGTGGACCACCTATGGCGGCGGGATCGGGAATTACATGGCGTACGGCGATATTCCGCAGAATGGCATCAACGATCCGTCCCACTTCCGGTTTCCGCGCGGCATCATCCTCAACAAGAATCTCTCGGAGGTGCTGCCGGTTGACCTGGCCGATGCCAATCAGATTCAGGAACAGGTCGATCATTCCTGGTACAAATATCCGAACGGGAAAAAGGCGTTGCATCCCTGGGAAGGCGTAACGGATCCCGACTACACGGGTCCGCAACCGCCGTACGCGCAGTTGGATGAGAAGGCCACGTATTCATTCGTGAAGGCGCCAAGGTGGAAGGGCCACGCGATGGAAGTGGGGCCGCTGGCAAGGCTGTTGGTTGGCTTCGCGAGTGGACGTACCGACATCAAAGACGTCGTGGTGGATGCGCTGGGCAAGTTGAAGCTGACGCCCGCCGCGTTGTTTTCAACACTTGGCCGCACCGCTGCACGCGGGCTTGAAACCAAGCTGGCAGCAGGGTGGTTGCTCGAAGAATACGATCGTTTGATCGCTAATCTCAAGGCCGGCGACACGGTCACGGCCGACACCAAATTCTGGGATCCGAAAACCTGGCCGGCGGACTGCAAAGGTTTTGGTCCGGAAGAAGCCCCACGCGGCGCGCTGGGACACTGGATCCATATCAAGGACGAGAAGATCGCCAATTATCAAATCGTGGTTCCGAGCACCTGGAACGCATCGCCAAAAGATGGCCAGGGACAGCGCGGCGCTTATGAAGCGGCGCTGATTGGAACGCCGATGGCCGATCCGAAACGGCCCGTAGAGATCCTGCGGACCATCCATTCGTTCGATCCGTGTCTGGCCTGCGCGACGCACGTCACCAGTCCGGACGGGGAAACACTCGCCGAAGTAGTGGTGCGATAGGAGGATGATATGGCGACCATTGCTCAACCCAATGCTCCTCCGGCCAATTTGGATCCGATCGAGCGCCGGCGCTATGTGTGGGAGTTCCCGGTTCGCCTTTCGCATTGGGTGAATGCCATTGCGATCGGGGTTCTGTTCCTTACGGGCCTGTTTATCGCGAGTCCCGTCGCCGCGCCGAATGGAGAAGCCTACAACCATTTCCTGATGGGGAAAATACGGCTGCTGCATTTCGCTTTCGCGTACGCTTTGGTGGTGGGTATAGCGATCCGGGTGTATTGGTTCTTTGTGGGGAACAACTACGCCCGGTCGGGCTTCCCGTTCTTCTGGCGAAGGTCCTGGTACAAGGCAGTGTTCGGGCAGGTGGTGGAGTATACGCACTTGGAGCGCGGGCACATCAATATCGGGCACAACTCGCTAGCCGGAATTTCCTACGTCGCATTTTTCGCGATGTGCGGATTCGAGGGAGTTACCGGCTTCGCCCTTTATGGAGAATCGAACCCAGGAGGATTCTGGGACAAACTGGTTGGCTGGACCACTCCTCTGCTGGGCGGTTCGTTCCGCGTTCACATGTGGCATCACTTAGTAGCTTGGTTGATCGTAGTGTTTGTGGTGTTGCACCTCTACATCGCGATCTACGATTCTGTCCTCTACAAAAATGGGATCGTTGATTCCATCATTGCTGGTCCGAAGTTCTACGAACCGGGAGACCACGATGCCGACAAGTGGATCAGTTGAATCGGGCCAGACCGCGCCGGTCTTGTTATTGGGGTTGGGGAACCCACTGATGGCGGACGATGGCGCTGGACAGGAGCTACTGTCCAAGCTATCGTCCCTCGCCTCCGCTTGGGGGCCGCAAGTGGAGTTCGTGGATGGTGGGACGCAAGGTCTTGCGTTGCTGGGCGTATTTGAAGGACGCAAAGCCGTAGTGTTCCTGGATGCCATCCGTCTAGGTGACAAGCCCGGCGCGGTCCACGTTTTACGCGGTGAGGAGCTGATGCGAATGGGCGGCCGGCCCGCGACCACCGCTCACGAAGGAAGCGCTCCGCAGATTCTCGCGGCCTTGGAATTGCTAGGAGAAACACCGAAGGACATTGCAATGATCGGTCTCGAACCCGAAAAAATCGGGCTCGGGATCGGTTTGTCGCCGAGCGTCCAGGCCAGTTTAGGGATGGCGGCCAGCTTTGCGCGGATGACAGTCAATCGCTTATTAAAAGACGTTTCTGGTTTCTCGTTTCTGGTTTCTGGTTCGGTCGCCTGACCGATCGAGCGCCCCCAACGAGAAACGAGAAACGAGAAACGGGTTTATATGTGTCTCGCTGTACCGGGAAAACTGATGGAGACGCAGTTGATCGGCGATAACCGCGTGGGCACCGTTCAGTTCGGCGGCATCAAGCGCTCGGTCTTTCTCGACTTCGTGCCAGAGGCCAAAGCGGGCGATTACGTTCTGGTGCATGTCGGTTTTGCGCTCAACGTCCTGGACGAGGAAGAAGCCCAGCGCACCTACCAATTGCTGGAGCGGATCGGGATGCTCGAGACGGACGTCGAGATTGAAGCTGAAGACGAGGCGCGCATAGCATCGGTAGCGGGAAATCTCGATGCGATACATTGACGAGTATCGCGATCCCAAGATCGCGCAAGCCCTGGTAGACAAAATCTCCGCCACGGTCAGCCGGCCGTGGGTGCTCATGGAAATCTGTGGCGGCCAGACGCACACGCTGATGCGCTATGGCATCGACGAGCTGATTCCGCGGCAAGTGGAACTGGTGCATGGTCCCGGCTGCCCGGTATGCGTCACGCCCATCGAGATCGTCGACAAAGCGGTGGAGATTGCTTCCCGCCCTGATGTCACGTTCGTGTCCTACGGCGATATGCTGCGCGTACCCGGCACCAAGTCCGACCTGCTGCATGTGAAGGCGCAGGGCGGCGACGTGCGGATCGCCTATTCGCCCATGGAAGCGGTGAAGATTGCCCGCAACAATCCTTCCCGCAAGGTGGTCTTTTTCGCCATCGGCTTTGAAACCACGGCGCCCGCCAACGCCATGGCGGTGTGGAAGGCACGGGAAGAAGGTTTGACGAATTTCTCCGAACTGGTGTCGCACGTGTTGGTGCCGCCGGCCATCCGCCTTCTGTTGAACTCGCCTGACAATCGCGTGCAAGGCTTCATCGCGCCCGGCCACGTCTGCACGGTAATGGGCTACTGGGAATACAAGCTACTTGCAGATGAGTTCCACGTTCCCATCGTGGTGGGCGGCTTTGAGCCGGTGGATCTGCTGGAGGCCATCTGGATGCTGGTAACTCAACTCGAGGAAGGCCGCGCGGAAGTTGAGAATCAGTACGTACGGTCCGTCACGTACCTGGGCAACCAACCGGCGCAACGCATCGTCGAACAAGTTTTTGAAGTAACCGATCGCAAATGGCGAGGCATCGGAAAGATTCCCGCCAGCGGCCTACGGCTGCGTCCCGCGTTCGCCGCGTATGATGCCGAGAAGATCTTCGGGCTGGATACCGTCGAAACCGCGGAACCGCCCGAGTGCATCAGCGCGCAGGTGCTGAAAGGTCTGAAAAAGCCCGTGGATTGCCCGGCTTTTGGTTTGAGCTGCACTCCCGAACATCCGCTGGGTGCGCCCATGGTTTCGGCGGAAGGCGCATGCGCCGCCTACCATCAATATCGCCGCCACGCGAGCAGTCTGGTCTGCACTTTATGAGCGTCCTCACGTTGAATTGCCCCGTCCCGGTTGCCGTGCGAGATCAAGTTATGCTGGGGCACGGCAGCGGCGGCAAGCTCTCGGCCGAGATGATGCGCGAGATTTTTCTGCCGGCCTTCAGCAACGAGACACTCGCCCGGCTGGACGACCAGGCGGTGGTTAACATCGGTGGGTCACGCATTGCCTTCACCACCGATTCCTTCGTCGTGAAACCGTTGTTCTTTCCCGGCGGCGACATCGGATCGCTGGCCGTGCACGGCACCGTAAACGATCTCGCCATGGGCGGAGCCAAGCCGCTGTTCCTGAGCGTTGCATTCATCATCGAAGAGGGTCTTTCGATGGAGATACTGCGGCGCGTAGTGGCGTCGCTAGGCCGCGCGGCTGAAGCCTGCGGTGTACAAGTGGTGACGGGCGACACGAAAGTCGTCGACAAAGGCAGTGGCGACGGCGTGTTTATTAATACGACGGGTATTGGCGTGGTACCAGATGGTCTATTTTTATCCGCCAGCCAAGCCCGTGCGGGCGATGCCATTATCCTCAGCGGCTCCATCGGGGATCATGGCATCGCTATCTTAGCCGAACGCGAAGGGATCGAATTCGAGAGCCCGGTGGTCAGCGATTCAGCGCCATTACATGAACTGGTGGCCGATATGCTTCGGTCGAGCAACGCCATTCGGTGCTTGCGCGATCCGACCCGCGGCGGAGTTTCGAGCGCCTTGAACGAGATCGCGACGCAGGCGCACGTGGGCATGCTCCTTCAGGAAGAAAGCATCCCCGTTCGTGACGAAGTGCGCGGCGCCTGCGAAATGCTCGGTCTTGATCCACTCTATGTCGCGAACGAAGGCAAGCTGCTCGCGATTGTAGATCCATCGGACACAGATCGGCTGGTAGCCGTCATGCGGGCGAATCCGCTGGGACGCGCCGCGCGCCGCATCGGCACGGTTACGAAATCCGATCCAGGCTGGGTGACGATGCGAACCGTATTTGGAACCACGCGCATTGTGGATATGTTGGCCGGAGATCAGTTACCGAGGATCTGTTAAAGATCGTTTCTCGTTTCTCGTTTCTCGTTGGGTGCGCTCGACCGTCCCCAACGAGAAACGAGAAACGAGGAACGGATTTTGGCCTTTCATTTGCTCTGGAACTTTCTCGAAGTTCCCGGACTGAGACCAACTCCTCCATGTCTCAATTCGGTCATGCGGGCCGGGCTCAGAGCCAATCCGAGTCCGGCCAATTTTTTGGGGCAAATCACCCACCATAGGGGGACGGCCGTGTTTGGCTCCGCTTCCGGCTCGTTAACCACTTGAAAAATGCCCCCATATAGGGTGGACTGCCAACTGCTACTCCAAAGGTAAATGAATGCCCAGCGCCCCGTCATCGGATCCGCGGTCCGCATCCACCGCAATGCCCTCCAAGCGCTGATATCCGAGATGGATCAGCGCGGATATGAGGTCCTCGGACCCACCATCCACGATTCCGCGATATCTTACGGCCCCATCCACGCTATTGAAGACCTGCCTGAAGGCTGGACCTCTGAACAAGCGCCGGGATCATACCGGCTCAAGCGCAGGACGGATGGCGCCCTGTTCGGCTACGCCACCGGTCCAAAGAGCCTGAAGAATTTCCTGCATCCATCGGAAGTAAAACTATTCACGGCTGAACGCACGAACGGCACGTTTCGCATCCTGTCCAATGACGGTCTTGCGCCACGCCGCGCCTTTCTCGGTGTTCGTGCTTGTGAACTGGCTGCGGCAGGAGTTCAGGACCGAGTGCTGATGGAGGATCGTTTCAAGGATCCGATCTACAGCCAGAGGCGCGCTGGTTCGATCGTCATCGCGGTCAATTGCTCCGATCCGTCGGGTGTATGTTTCTGCACGTCGATGGGAACCGGACCGCGCGCCAAGGCTGGCTACGATTTGGCCCTGACCGAAGTCATCGACGGCGGCGCGCATGAATTCTTGGTGGAAGTGGGAAGCGAAACAGGCGCCGATCTACTGGCCGGGGCCGAATACACAGAGGCATCTGAGGAGCTTCGGCGCAAGTCCGACGAAGTGACCGCGCGTGCCGAACGCAGCATCCAGAGGCGGTTTGAAAATACCGGGGTCGCGGAGCTGCTGAAGGAAAATTTCGATCATCCGCGCTGGGACGATGTTGCGTCGCGATGCCTGGCTTGTGGGAACTGCACCATGGTGTGTCCCACCTGCTTCTGCGTCACGGTGGAAGATATGAGCGATGTCACCGGTGACCATGCCGAACGTTGGCGTAAGTGGGATTCCTGCTTCGCGCTGGGTTTCTCGTACATTCACTACGGCAGCGTTCGTCTATCCACGAAATCGCGTTACCGGCAGTGGCTTACCCATAAGCTGTCTTATTGGCACGATCAGTTTGGCGAGAGCGGTTGCGTAGGTTGTGGGCGCTGCATTGCTTGGTGCCCGGCAGGGATCGATCTTACCGAGGAAGTGGCGGCTCTGCGCGCCGCCGCGCCTGCGGAAAAAACAAATGGAGGTGGGGAGTGATCGGCATCCAGGAATTCATTCAATACACCAAAGGGCAAAGCATATTGGAAGGCTTTGAGCCGCAGGATTTGGAACGGTTGGCTGCGCTGGCGAAGGAAGTCCATTTCAAGCGCGACCAGATCGTGTTTCGGGAAGGGGAGAACCACGGACGCTTCTATCTGATCATGGACGGCAGCGTGGTGCTGGAAATCACTGCTGGGGGCCATCCGATGTTGCTCCAGACGCTCAACGGCGGAGAAGCCATGGGCTGGTCTTCGCTGGTGGAAGCAGAGGGTGGCGCGCACTTTCAGGCTCGCGTCGTCTCCGCCGTTCGCGCCCTATCCTTCGATGGCCCGTCGCTGCGGTCGACCTGCGAGTCAGACCCGGCCTTCGGTTACCGGATGATGAAGGCCCTGCTCACGCTGGTGACTGAGCGCCTGGACGCATCGCGGATGCAGTTGGTGGATATGTACGCCAAACCGGGAGTGGCGCGCGCATGACCCTCACTTCTGAGCCCGAACTTTTGGACACCACGGCGCTCGCGGATCCGTTTCGGCCGCAACTGGCGAGGATCGCGAGCGTGACTCGTGAAACCAGTGACACGGTGACCATCAGTACTGAGCTACCCGCTGCCGGCTCTCTTCCTCAATTCGTTCCCGGCCAATTCAGCATGTTATATGCCTACGGTGCGGGCGAAGTGCCGATTTCGATTAGCGGGGACCCTGGTAATCCAGACAGGCTAGATTACACCATTCGATCGGTAGGCGCTGTCACCACGGCCCTGATCACCCGGAAAGTGGGGGATTACGTCGCCATGCGCGGTCCGTTTGGAACAAGCTGGCCGATGGAAGCAGCCGCCGGTGAGGACGTGCTGTTGGTGGCGGGCGGCATCGGTTTGGCGCCGCTGCGCCCGGTGATTTACCACATCCTGCGGCATCGAAGCGAGTATGGGCGCCTGGTGATCCTCTATGGCGCGCGCAGTCCCAAGGAATTGCTATTCCGCAAGGAGCTGAGCGGCTGGAGCAAGTCGCCAGATACCCAAGTACTCACCACCGTCGATTACGGCGAACCGAGTTGGCGCGGATACGTCGGCGTAGTCACCAAGTTATTCAACTTTGTTTCTCTGCGGCCGGAACGAACCATAACCATGATGTGCGGTCCGGAGATCATGATGCGCTTCGGCATTCGCGGCCTGCAGGGCCGGAAATTCCCGGATGACCGGATCTATCTCTCTATGGAACGCAACATGAAATGCGCCGTGGGATTCTGCGGGCATTGCCAGATGGGTCCCTATTTCATCTGCAAGGATGGGCCGGTCTTTACGTATGGGCAGATGCGGCACTGGATGGGGGACCTGCGTGAGCTCTAACAATGATCGGGTTGATTCAACTGTGGGGCGGACACCCTCGTCCGCTGCCGGCCCCCTGGCCGGCACTGCCTATGATTTTCGAACGCTGTTTCCGGAGCTACCAAGGCCGGCGAGGGCCCCGGCCGCGGACCAGGGGGTCCGCCCCACCAGCACCCGAAGAGGATTATTCCAGATGTTGAGAGTTGGAAAGGCTAAGTAAGTGAAACACAAACCCCGCGTCGGCGTCTTCAAATTCGCATCCTGCGACGGTTGCCAGTTGAGTCTGCTGGATCTCGAGGATGAACTGGTGGCGCTGGCAGGCGCAGTCGACATCGCTTTTTTTCCTGAAATGTCGAGCAATATGCGCAGCGGGCCCTACGAGATCGGGCTGGTAGAAGGCTCTGTCACTACCCACCAGGACGCGGCCAGAATCCATCAGATACGCAAACAGTGCCAGAACTTGGTGGCCATTGGCGCGTGCGCCACGGCGGGTGGAATTCAGGCGTTGCGGAATTGGAGCGATACGCAGCAGTGGGTGAACCAGGTTTACGCGCATCCGGAGTACATCCAGACTCTGAGCATGTCGACGCCGATTTCAGGGCACGTGCCGGTGGATTTCGAGCTGCGGGGCTGCCCGGTAAACAAATATCAATTGCTGGAACTGGTGAGCGCCACGTTGGCTGGGCGCAAGCCGAATATCCCCACCTACAGCGTGTGTGTGGAATGCAAGCGCCGTGGCAATATCTGCATCGCGGTGGCCGAGGGAGTAGGCTGCCTGGGACCTGCGACACAGGCCGGTTGCGGCGCGCTGTGCCCCACTTACTCGCGCGGATGCTACGGCTGCTTTGGCCCGGCGGAGTCGGCCAGTTCCACGATTCTCGCCGAGCACCTGCTGGCCCAGGGACATGCGCCGGATGAAGTGGTACGCGCATTCCGTTCGTACAATGCCTGCGCCTGGCCGTTCCGGCAAGCCGCCGAGGGAAAGGGATTGACATGAGCGACGCCGCGGAACCCCGCAAGAAGAGCGGCACCATCAAAGTGGACTACATGGCGCGTGTCGAAGGCGAAGCCTCGCTCCTGATCAAACTCAAGGCAGACCGTGTGCAGGATGTGAAGTTGAAAATATTCGAGCCGCCGCGGTTGTTCGAAGCGTTGCTGCATGGCCGCCATTTCACGGAGGTGCCCGACATCACGTCGCGCATCTGCGGCATCTGCCCCGTCGCCTACCAGATGACCGCGGTGCACTCCATCGAGCGGGCGCTCGGAATCAGCATCGATCCCATGGTCCGGCTGCTGCGGCGAATGTTGTATGCGGCGGAATGGATCGAAAGCCACGTGCTGCACATCTACATGTTGCACGCGCCGGATTTTCTCGGCTACCGCGACTTCGTCGAACTGGCGAAGGATTATCCTAAGGAAGCCACCGAGGCGCTGCGGTTGAAGAAGCTGGGCAACCGGATCATGGCCATCCTGGGCGGACGTGAAATCCATCCCGTGTCGGTGACGGTCGGCGGTTTTCACAAAACACCTTCGAAGGCTGATTTGCTGCCGCTTGTGGAGGAGCTGAAGGCGGCGCTCGATATCGCGCTCGCCAAGGCCAAGTTCTTAGGAGGCTTTGAATTTCCCGATTTCGAGCAGGCCTACGAGTTCGTGGCGCTTTCGCATCCGTCGGAGTACCCGTTGAATGAGGGCCGGCTGGTTTCTAACCGTGGCCTGAACATTGATGCCAGCCAGTACGAGGACCGGTTTGTCGAGCAGCATGTAAAGCATTCGCACGCATTGCACTCCATCATTCGAGGCCGCGATTCTTACCAAGTCGGCCCGTTGGCGCGATTCAATTTGAACTATTCGAAGCTGCCTGAAGTGGCGCAACAGGCCGCTGATATCTGTGGGCTGCGGGTGCCGTGCCTGAACCCGTTCAAGAGCATCCTGGCGCGCGCAGTGGAGACGGTATTCGCGCTGGATGAGGCGTTGCGCGACATACAGGCGTACGAGCCGCCGCCGGCGCCCAAAGCCACCTACGAGATCCGCGCCGCCACCGGGCAAGCCATCACCGAAGCGCCGCGCGGCATCCAATATAACCGCTACAGCTTCGACGACAAAGGTATGATTCTATCGGCGCGCATCGTGCCGCCGACCTCGCAGAACCAGAAACGGATCGAGGACGATCTACGCGCGTTCGTGCCCAGTATCATCGAGCAGCCCATGGAAGAACTTACGCGGCGCTGCGAGCAGGCGGTCCGCAATTACGACCCCTGCATCTCCTGCGCCACGCACTTCCTCAAAGTCAAAATGGAACGGGAATGACGCTGATCATCGGCTGCGGAAATTCCGATCGCGGCGATGACGGCGCGGGCGTTCTGGTGGCCCGGCGCCTGCGCCAGCTAGGTCTTGACGCGCTGGAGCACTCGGGCGACGGCCTGGCGTTGATGGAGCTCTGGAACATTGATGACGAAGTGATCCTGGTGGACGCCATGCAGAGCGGCGCCAATGCGGGGACGGTTTTGACCTGGGATCCGATCACTCACCCCCTGTGTGCTGAAAGTTACCGCTGTTCCACCCATGCGTTCGGTCCGCGGGAAGCCATCGAGCTGGCGCGCGCGCTGGATCGGCTGCCCGCGCGTATTCAGATCTATGGGATTGAAGCGGCAAGCTTCGAACCGGGTGAGCCGCCCTGCCGCGAGGTGCTGGAGGCTGTAGAGCGCGTTGCGGGCGAGATTGCTCTCACGCGAGTTTGATCACTAATGTGGCGCAGGCACTCCTGCCTGCCGCGCCGAGACTCATCTCGGCGCTTATTCAGAAGGGGAATCTCCGAGACGAGTCTCGGAGCTGCAGACACGAGTGTCTGCGGCACATTCTCTAGAGACTCCCCACGCAGGCGAGCGCCAAATCCGCCATCCGTGATGCGGTTTGCTCCCCTAGCTCCGTGAGTCCTTCGCCGAGATTCATGCGTTGGATTCCCCCGCGGATCAGGAATGCCGGCGGAGCTTTGCGGCCCAATTGTTCGCTTAGCGTCAGAAGCTGGCCCGGCGTGAGATAGTGCGACCAGACCACTGCGCCTTCGGCCTGCACCTGCACTGAGGAAACGGCGCCAGGTTCCTGATCGCAGGCCGCATCCAGAAACACCACCACCGCTGCGTCTTCGATGCTAGCCGCCAGCTCCGGTGTTAGCTGGTGGCATTGGATGATCTCGGCTGCGCCAGCGGGAAGCTTCTGTTCGAGAAGTTCCGCCGCACGCCAGCCGATGCCATCGTCTTCCCTCAGCGGATTGCCGTAGCCTATCACGAGCGCACGCGCCTTAGCCGTCCGTGTCAGAGGTTCCATACTAGTGGGTTGTCCGCTCTGCATCTTTGCTACTGCCGTGCGTCGCCAGGAGTGGCAACGCGGCACGCAAATGTGCGTGCGCTACGCGAACGCATGGGATTTCGATGACAAGGTTCTTTCGCCGACAGCCCACCAGCCGGTTCGCAGGCGAAAGCGCCGGCGCCACCCAGTTAGCCACGGCGGCAGTTGTCCAACAATGCACCGGATGCGTCCCGCAAATCAATATCCAGCGGCATCTGACCGATGGCGTGCGTCGAGCAACTGAGGCACGGATCGAAAGCGCGAACTACTGCCTCTACGCGATTCAACGCGCCTTCGGAGAGCTTTCCATCGCGCACGAAATAAGTGGCGACCTGTTTGACGCCGCGGTTCATGGCGAGATTGTTGTGTCCGGTGGCGATGATCAGGTTGGCCCATCGCATAAGCCCATTGCGGTCCACCTTGTAATGATGCAGCAACGTCCCGCGCGGGGCCTCCGACATCCCCACGCCTTCTTCGCAGTTCGGTTCGGCGAAAGCGCGCACGTGCGGGCTCAATACGTCCCGGTCCGACAGCAACTCATGCATGCGCTCGATTACGTGCAGCATTTCGATAAGGCGCGCGTGATGATAGTGGAACGATCCGAGCAAAGGGCTTCCCGCGAAAGTGCGCAGCAAGCCCAATTCGTGATCCGCCAGCGGCGTGCCGCAGTTGGTCACCAGGTTCAAACGCGCCAGCGGTCCCACGCGATAGATGCCGTCGGGATAGCCGAGCGGCTTGTAGAATGCGGATTTGAGATACGAATCATCTTCAGCCACTTCGCTCATATAATCCGGATAATCTTGGGCACGGAGATGATCCGCGACGACAGCTCCGTCGGCGCCTACAATGCGCAGCGGCCCATCGTAGTATTCCAGTTTGCCGGTGCCGTCCGTCAAGCCGAGAAACAACGAGGGAAAATTCGCGAAAGATGCCATCTCCTCAGGAAACCGCTGGAACAAGCCGCGAAAGCGATCGAGCGTTCGTTGAAGCGCGGCAATACCATCCGGCAGCATGGCCTGGATGTGATCCCGCTTCTCTTCAGCCAGCGGACTACTCACTCCTCCGGGCACCACCCAGGCCGGATGAATCCGCTTGCCGCCCAGCATCTCGATGATCTGTTGTCCAATCTGGCGAAGCCGGATGCCGTCGCGCGCAACCTCCGGCGCCACGGCCGCGACGCCAAAAATATGCCGGTTTTCAGGTGGCGAGTCCATGCCGAGCAACAGGTCGGGCGACGAAAGATGGAAGACACTGAGAGCGTGAGATTGCAGGATCTGCGCCAGGTTCATAATGCGGCGCAGCCGTGCTGCATTGGGTGGAATGTTCACGCCCAGAATCGCGTCGCACGCCTTGCTGGACGCAATCAGGTGGCTGACCGGGCAAATCCCGCAGATACGCGCCATGAGCGATGGCATTTCGTAGAAAGGCCGGTTTTCGCAGAACTTCTCGAAGCCGCGCAGTTGCGTGATGTGCAGGCGTGCATCCGCCACTTGGCCGTCGTCACCCAGTTGGATGGTCACCTTGGCGTGGCCCTCGATACGCGTAACCGGGTCGATAACAATTCTTTGTGACATGAACTCCTTGTCAAGCGCCAAAGCGCAGATCGGATTTCCCGTCCGGCTTGTGGCCGGCAATCAAATCCGACAATACCTTATAGATCGCGTCGGCGGATGGTGGACAACCTGGCACAAAAACGTCCACCGGCACCACTTCATGCACCGGACGCACGCGATCCAGCAAGCGCGGGATCACCGTGCTAGGCGCCGGACGCGGGATCGCGACCGTGTCGACATAAGCGCGGTCGATGATCGATCGCACGCCAAACGGATTTCGCATGCCGGGTATGTTGGATGTAACCGCGCAATCGCCCAGCGACACCAGCACGTTGGTGTGCGCGCGGACCTTTTTGATTTTCTTCAAATCCTCTTCGTTCGACACTGCGCCTTCCACCAGCGTGATATCCACCAGCTCGGGAAAATCCTTGCGGTCCACCAGCGGGCTGTATACCAGATCAATCTGTTGGGCGAGCTCCAGCAGCCGCTCATCTATGTCCAGAAAAGACATGTGGCAGCCCGAGCAGCCATCCAGCCACACGGTGGCGAGCGTCGGCTTGCGGTCACTCATTTCCAGTTTCACCTCGCATCATGGTCAGATAGGGCAGAAACTCTCTGCGCTTGGACATCTCGGCCACCGATCGGCCCTTCTCGCTCAATGCGCCCGTGGGACACACCTGAACGCACTTTCCGCAGCTAGTGCAGCTTTCCGACTCACCCCAAGGCTGCGCCAAGTCAGTGATCACCAGGCTCTGAGCGCCGCGTCCCATCACGTCCCAGGTGTGCGCGCCCTCAATCTCTTGGCACACGCGGACACAGCGCGTGCAGAGGATACAGCGATTCTGATCCAACACGAAACGATCGTGACTGGCGTCCACCGGCAGGTTCGGATAAACGTACGGGAAGCGGATGTGATCTATCCCTAAGTGCTGCGCCAGCCACTGCATATCACAGTGGCCGTTGGACACGCACACGCTACATACGTGATTGCGCTCGGCAAACAACATTTCGAGGATCATGCGCCGGTACTCGGTAAGCCGCGGAGTGACCGTACGGACCTGCATCCCCTCGGTGACGGCGGTGGTGCAGGCCGCCAGTAGTTTGCTGGTTCCCTCCACCTCCACCAGGCACATCCGGCAGCCGCCGTAGCTCGAAAGGCCCGATACGTAGCACAGTTTCGGAATACGGATGTCGCTCTCGCGCGCGACCTCGATCAGCATTTGGTCATCGCGCGCGGTGACGTCGCGTCCATCGATCTGCAAAGTGACGACACGGGCCGGCATCTTACTCCCCTCCTTCGGTGGCGAAGGCCGCTTCATATTCCGGCCGGAAATAGCGCAGCGTGCTACTCACAGGATTCGGCGCCGATTGTCCTAAACCGCACAAGCTGGTGTTGCGCACCAAATCGCATAGCTGTTCGAGCTGGGCTAAGTCTGCCCGCGTTGCGGTGCGATCCACAAATCGGCCCAGCAGGTTGTACATCTGCGCGGTGCCGGCGCGGCAAGGGATGCATTTCCCGCACGATTCCGTCATGCAAAACTCCATGAAATAGCGCGCCACGTCCACCATTGACGACGTATCGTCCATGACGATCATTCCGCCCGAGCCCATGATGGAACCAAGTTTGGTGAGCGTCTCATAATCCACGGGAGTATCCAGGAAGCTTTCCGGAATGCAGCCGCCCGACGGACCTCCGGTTTGCACGGCTTTCAGATGCCGGCCTTCGGGAACTCCACCGCCGATCTCGAAAACGATGTCGCGAAGAGTGATGCCCATAGGCACCTCGATCAG
>PMUN01000310.1:0-4800 GCA_003166875.1 Bryobacterales bacterium
AGTTTAAACACGGGCTGCTAGCGCTTTTAACGACGTGTTACTCCCACCGTAGCGCCATCGTCAGCACGCGCCGCTCGTGGCCCGATACGTCGGTAACGCCAGGCAACCAACGTTACCCAAATGAGCATCAGCGACACTCCAGCCAGCACGATAGGATGAATTCCCCGCGCGTAGTTACTTAGCGATTTAGCGTGAAAGTAACATCTATCGGACAAATTACTTCGACGGGCTCTCCACTTAGTAAGGTTGGCTTATAAATCCACTGCGAAACAGCATCCAGTGCGGCGCGTGCCAGGAGCGGATGGCCGTCGATCAACTGCAAGTTTCGAATCGTACCGTCCTTGCCGATGATGCCCACCAGGTGGACCACGCCGTAGATTCTCGCGTTTCTGGCAAGCGGAGGATAGAGCGGGATTACTTGCTTCACCAGTTTGGCCATCTGCACGCCGCCGCTGACGTGTAGGAGGCCCGGTTGAGGCGTCGGTGGAGTCGGTGGCCTAATCACTGGGGGCGCGATGTTTATTGGCTTTACGAATAACGCCGGGCCTGACCCTCCCACACTATCTGAAGAGATCTGAATCCCCGGCGGCTGATCGATAGTGACCGGACCGGATGCCACCGGCGTTAGCGCGGTGGGTCGAATCGGATTGAATATCAGCGGTGGGTGTAGAAAAGGTGGCCGCGCGGGACCACTCGCTGCACGCGCCGGAACCGGCTGCGTCTGAACCTGCCGAACCGGTGGACCCACCGTGACTACGTGCCAATGAAAGCCGGGTAAGTGATCGCCGTACATAAGTGGAATTATGATCATCAAACTTAGCACCAGTAACTCAGCACTTAGTGACGCCAGTAAGCTCCACGACTTATTCGGCCCGTTGTCAACGAGTATGGATTGCTCGAACACGTCTATGTAGACACCCACTCCTGTGGAAATGTTCCAGGCGATCCGGGTTGCGCCGAATAACCGGCCAGCGCCGACATGTCGGCACGCCCCCTTCGGCATCTCGCCGTAACTCATTGAGATGCTTAACTGTAACATCGGTTGCCCAAATGCCCTCCAACCATCGACGGAGAACCAAGGGAATGCTCAAGATCACCATTCACGACAGCTCGGAATCTCTCACCTTCCAGGTAGAAGGAAAATTGATAGGAGACTGGGCGAAAGAGTTGGAGCAGGCCTGGAAGACAGCTTCCTCTGCTCGGGACAGTAAGACGTTAATTGTCGATCTTACCGGAACTTTATATATTGACGAAGAAGGTAAGCGGGTACTTACAAACTTATTTCGCGACGGAGCGCTTTTCCGTACTTCCGGGACCATGACCACTTGCATCGTGGATGAGATTACCGGAAAGTCGCGGAAGTCGCGGCGAAGCATACTCGCGCAGCCGCTGCTGCTGTTACTCGCGGTGGGCATCGCGAGAAGCGCCACGGATCCCGCGCCGCTAAAACTTACTCTGCGTGACGCCGTGCAAATGGCGTTGAAGCAGAACCCGCAAGTCCAGATCGCAAACCTCAATATCGCCGAGAGCCAGCAGAATCAAAACGTCGCGCGCTCCGGTTTACTGCCTCAAATCAACTTTTCAGGGTCTGAATCGGTCCATCGCATAAACCTGGAAGCCGCTTTCGGTTCGAAGATACCGGAGTTTCCGGGCCACGTCGGGCCTTTCTGGCTGGTGCAGGGGGGGCCGTCCGGCTCGTTGCCTTTGTTCGATTTTACAGCCTGGAGGCGTTGGCAAGCATCTAAAGAAAACGTGACTGGAACGCGGGCGCAGGAACTGACGGTGAGAGAAGAGAACGTACAACTGGTGGTTTCGCAATATCTGGGGAGCCTCAGGGCGGCTGCGGATGTGAAGGCAGCCGAATCCCGGGTACAACTCTCCAAGGCACTATTCGATCAGGCCAGCGATCTGCAGAAAAATGGGGTTGGCACCGGGATCGACACATTGCGGGCCAACGTCGAGTATCAGAACGAAAGGCAGCGGCTGATCGCGGCCCAGACCGTTTTGAAAACATCGCTCTACGGCCTGGTGCGGCTGCTCAATATCGATCCACACCAGCCGCTGGAGCTGGCCGATGAGTCGGTGTTCTTTCACACGCCGGACTATCCGTCCGATGAGACGATGGAGCGGGCCTGGGTGGAGCGTCCGGAGATGAAGGCCCTGGCTTCGCAGATCCGTTCGGCGGAATTGGAGAAAAAGCGCGTTGAAGCAGAACGGCTGCCCAGCCTGAATCTGGCTGGTTCCTGGAATCTGCAGGGCATAACACCCACCTCGGCCGTCCCGGTCTATGAATTTGGCGTGAACCTGGATATTCCGCTGTACACGGGCGGAAGGATCAAGGCGCAGACGGCGGTGTCGGGAATCGAGCTGAAGAAACTGGCGCAACAACAGGACGAGCTTCGGAACCGGATCGCACTGGAAGTGAAAACGGCGCTGGCGGAGCTCGAGTCCGCCAAGACAGAAGTAGAAGTCGCCAACCTCGGCGTCGATCTAGCCGGGCAGGAAGTGACCGAAGCGCGCGACCGGTTTCAAGCCGGCGTGGCCAACAACATCGAAGTAATCACAGCGCAGGACGAGTTGTCCCGCGCCAACGACAATCAGATTGGGGCGCTGTATCGCTACAACCAAGCTCGCGCCGACCTGGCCCATGCTACCGGCCAGATGGAATCTCTGTATGCCAAGTGAAGGGAAGAAGATGGAACCGAAGACGCTCGATTACGACACCGACAGTGAGCTGGAACAATTAAACCGCGAGGTGGCTCGGGAGCCGCAGCGGCGATCTCGACGGCAGTTCAGCCGGAAGCTCGCCATCTTTGGCGGCTTGCTGCTCATAGTCGCGGTCGGCGTGTTTCTCTGGGTGCGGAGTTGGAACCACGTCTCCACTGATGACGCGCAAGTGGATGGGCACATTGTTCCGGTGTCCTCGAAAATCTACAGCAACGTCGTTGAGGTTTTGGTGAATGACAACCAACAGGTCAAGCAGGGCCAGGTTCTGGTTCGTCTCGATCCGCGGGATTACCAGGCCAAGGCCGACCAGTTGAGAGCCGCGGTAGCCGTGGCCCAGAGCCAGGCCGAGGGCGCGAACGTGGGCGTTCCACTGATCCGCGACACAACCCAAAGCAGCACTTCGAGCGCTGAAGCGGAGCTGGGGGCCATCCAAGCAGATTATGAACAAGCCAAGGCCGACTTCGACAAAGCTGCGAATGCCGATGTCGCATGGGCACGCTCGAACGTTGTGACCGCGCAGGCCACTTACGATCGCGCGAAAGCCGATCTCGACCGGATGAAGCCGCTCGTGGACAAGGCCGAGATTTCGCGGCTCCAATATGATTCCTACGTGGCCGCGGCTCGGGTTGCCGAGAGCGAGCTCAAGGCATCCGAGGATAAGCTGGCGGGAGCCTTGCAGAATGCTCAAATGAAAAGAGCGGCCATGCTTGCCGCCCAGGCTCGTGTGACGCAAGGCCGCGCTGGGGTAGTAGAAGCGCGAGCCAACCAACAGCAGGTCAATGTGCGTACCGCCGATGCAGCTTCGGCCGCAGCCAATGTCACGCTGGCGCGCGCTAATCTCGAAACCGCGGAGTTGAACCTCAGCTACACGACGATTGTGGCGCCCATGGATGGCGTGGTTACCAAGAAATCGGTGGAGGTTGGACAGATTGTGCAGCAAGGTCAGGGCCTGATGATGGTGGTGCCTCTGAACGATGTCTGGATCACCGCCAATTTCAAGGAGACGCAACTGCGCGGCGTCATTCCCGGGCAAAAGGCGGAAGTGAAAGTGGATCTCACCAGTAAGACTTATCCCGGCCACGTGGATTCGGTGGCCGGCGCCACGGGCACTCGCTTGAGCCTGCTGCCTCCGGAAAACGCTACGGGAAATTATGTGAAGGTGGTGCAGCGAATCCCGGTGAAGATCATATTGGACCCGATTCCAGGTGGCAACAATATCCTGCGGCCGGGTATGAACGTAGAAGCCACAATTATTACGAAGTAAATGCAGCCGCAAGTTTTGGACGTAGCAGCGCCGGAAAAGCCAGCCATCAATCCGTGGGTGATCGCCTTCGTTGTGATGCTGGCCACCTTCATGGAGGTGCTGGACACCAGCGTGGCCAATGTGGCCCTGCCACATATCGCGGGCAGCCTCGCGTCCACGCCGGATGAAGCTACGTGGGTGCTGACGGCGTATTTAGTCGCCAACGCCATTGTGCTTCCGCTCAGCGGTTGGTTTTCCTCTCTGTTTGGACGGAAGCGTTTCTACATGACCTGCGTGCTGCTGTTCACCATCAGCTCGGCTCTGTGCGGACTTGCTCCCAGCTTGGGAATGTTGATCCTGTTCCGCATACTGCAGGGCCTGGGCGGCGGCGCGCTGCAGCCGGTTTCGCAGGCCATCCTGCGCGAGACATTTCCCAGGGAAAAGCAAGGCATGGCGATGGCGGTCTACGGCATGGGTGTGGTTTTGGCGCCGGTGGTTGGACCCACGCTGGGCGGCTGGATCACGGACAACTACACCTGGCGCTGGATTTTTCTTATCAACATTCCGGTAGGGATATGTTCTCTGCTGTTCACGTCGCTGCTGATATTTGATCCGCCGTACCTGGTGCGCAAGAGCATCAAGGACGGTTTGAAGATCGACTATATTGGCCTGGGGCTGCTGGCTACCGGACTCGGCGCGCTCGAGATTACGCTCGATGAAGGACAACGGAATGACTGGTTCTCCTCGGGCGCTATTGTGGCGGCAACCATCATCGCCGTGGTCGGGCTGATTTCGGTGGTGATGTGGGAGCTTCGCCAAAAAGATCCCGT
>PMUN01000310.1:4871-5495 GCA_003166875.1 Bryobacterales bacterium
ATTTTCGGATTGCTGATTTCCTCTTACGGTCTTTTCCAGATGACCGACTTCGATCTGAATATCGATTTCCGGCACGCCGTGATTGCGCGCATCGTGCAAAGCCTGGGTCTCGCGTTCCTATTCGTGCCCATCAACACCATGGCGTTCTACTTTATCGCCAAGCAGAACACCAGCTATGCCACGGGTTTGATTAACCTGGCGCGCAACATCGGCGGCAGCACCGGCATTGCAATCTCCACCACGCTGGTTTCGCGCCGCCAGCAATTTCACCAGCAGCGGCTGATCGAGCACCTATCGCCGCTCGATGGCGCTTACCGATCCACGCTCGAATCCGCCAAGCAGATGTTTATGAGCAAGGGCGCGGATGCCGTGCATGCCACGGCTCAGGCGCAGCAGATGATTTACAACATGGTGCAGCGGCAAGCTACGCTGCTCTCGTACCTGGAGGATTTCCGGTTGCTGGCGTTCACCTTCCTGGCCGTAATTCCGCTGATGTTGTTCATGAAACGGATCCGGCCGAAGAAGAGCGAGATGGTTGTGGACTAGTGGGCTGTCGGCGCGAGTAGCGAGTGGGGCGGACCCCCTGGTCCGCGATCCTGGTCCGCGCGGGTCCCCCAGGACCCG
>PMUN01000055.1 GCA_003166875.1 Bryobacterales bacterium
TGGTGTACGCGAGCGGGTTCATGCCGGCGGCTTGCGCGGCGCGTTCCACCTTGAGGCTGTGTTCGTCGGAGCCGGTCGTGAGCACCACCGGGTCGTAACCTTCCATTTTCTTAAAGCGCTTGATCAGGTCCGCGACGAAGGTGGAATAAGCGGTGCCCAGATGCGGCGCGGCGTTGACGTAATAGATGGGAGTGGTCAGATAGTATTTCATCGAGAATTTCTTAGGTAAGCGAGATTCGCATCGGCCAGGATCTGCTTCAGCGGAACGCCAGACGCGATCGCCAGCTTGCGGCAATCCTCATATTCGGGCGCGAACGCTCCGTTATCGGCCACCTTCATTCGCACGGTGCCATGCGGCGTTGCGATTTCCACGGAATGCCGGGCCTGCACGGAGCGCTCGGCCGAATATATGCGCAGCCCGAGCGTGGATGTTTCCTGAAAGATCAAGCGCGCTAGAGTTTCGCGATCTTCGGGCCGCGCTATCACGCTCAACAGTGTGCCCGGCCGGCTCTTTTTCATCTGCACAGACGCGAGCGTCACGTCGAGCGCGCCTGCTTCGAGCAATCGCTCCATGGCATATCCAAGAACCTGGGGGCTGGAATCGTCGATATTGGCTTCGAGAACGGCAACGGTGGTGGACTCGCGGGCGTCCGTCGATTCGCCAATGAGGACGCGCAGGACGTTGGCGTGATCCGGGAAATCCTTGTCGCCGGCGCCGTAACCGGTGGCGGTGATCTTTATGGGAGGTAGCGGGCCGAAATCTTTCGCAAGTGTTGCGGCGATGGCTGCGCCGGTGGGAGTGGTGAGTTCGAGAGCGGGACCGCGCGCGTAGATAGGCTTGCCGGTCAGCAATTCGGCAGTGGCTGGCGCAGGCACTGGAAGCACGCCGTGCTCTGTGTTAACGGTTCCGCTGCCGACGTTCAATGGCGAGCTGTAAATCGCGTCCACGCCCAGCAAATGGAAGCCGGCGCAAGCGCCCACGATGTCGCAGATGGAATCCACCGCGCCGACTTCATGGAAATGAACCTTGGCCAGCGGGATGCCGTGGACTTTCGCTTCCGCCTCGCCCAGGCGTTGAAACACAGCGGCGGCATTTTGTTTGACGCCATCTGGTGCGGTGGATTTGTCGATCAGCTCCAGAATGTCCTTGAGATGGCGGTGACCCTTGGCAACGCCTGCGATTACGTGGAATTTGGATGCGGCTATTCCACGGCGGCTGACCTTTTCGACCTGGAACTTTGCTTCGGCGCCGAGGCTTTCGAGGATGTTCACGAGCGCGCCGTGGTCGGCGCCCGCGTCGATTAGCGCGCCGACTGTCATATCTCCACTGATGCCGGAGAAGGCGTCGAGGTAGCAGATCTTCATGCGATTAACTGAGGCAGAAGTTCGCCCGACGGTCCCTGAAGAAACTGGTCGATGTCGCCGGTGAGTGGCGTTTGCGCGACATTGATTTCTACGACGCGGGCGCCGGATGACTTGGCCAGTTGCACCAAGCCGGCAGCGGGATAGACGACGGCCGATGTTCCGATCACCAGGAAAAGATCGGAAGATCGGGCGGCGGTTTCGGCGGCCTTCCAGATGTCGCTGGGCAGCGGCTCGCCAAACCAGACCACGGCGGGGCGAAGCAATCCGCCGCAATGGCACTTGGGTGGGATTTCAGGAAATGAAATTCGCAGATCGACTGCTTGGTGTCCGCATGCCAGGCATCGGACTTCCCAGATGCTTCCATGGAGCCTCAGGACGTTTCGGCTGCCGGCTAATTCGTGGAGACCGTCGACGTTTTGGGTGATCAATGTAAACTTCGGGATTCGTTTTTCCAGATCGGCGAGGGCGTAGTGGCCGGGATTGGGTTTCACTTCGGCCAGGACGCTGCGGCGCCAGTTGTACCAATCCCAAACGAGCTTGGGGTCGCGCGCGAAGGCGGAGGGGGTGGCGAGATCCTGGACGCGATATTGTTTCCAGAGTCCGTTGGCATCGCGAAAGGTGGGCACACCGCTTTCGGCCGAGACTCCAGCGCCGGTGAGTACGGCGACGGAGCGGGCTTGATCCAGCCATTGGCGGACAGCGTGCATTAGTTTTAGTTTGGCACAGTACACGGCGGCAACAGCTTTGCGTTCACACGAGTGTNNCGCACGAGTGCGTGCGCTACAGCGAATTTACTCGCAGAAGACGCGGACCTTGACGTCTTTGTCGTCTACGTCTACGGTAAGCTCGTCCAGTTGGTCGATCAGCTCTTCCAGGTTCTTGGGGTTGATCTGGCTCAAATCGAAGGCCACGCCATGCTCGTGCAATGCGGAGTTGACATGATCGCGGGCTTGGAGCGGGATCAGAGCGGCCAGCTTCACGCCCGAGCGTAGCAACTGCATGGGCACACGGATATTGGCCTTGGTGCCAGTTCCCTTCCCGTTGTCGTCCACTACTACGCGGATATATTTCGGCTTGGTCTTGGGATTCGAGCCCGACGGCGGCTCCGGCTCTTTCTCCATGGCGGAGATTAGGCGCTCGGCCTCATCGGCGGTGATTTTGCCGGTGGATAACATTTCTAAAATCTGGCGGCGGTTCTCATTCATAATGCCTCCTACGAAATCTGAACTGAAACGGAATAGTGCGGGTCGTCAACGTCCACGATGGTGCCTTTCAAGGCGACAAAGATTTTCCAGAAAGCGCCCAGCAGCGGAAATGGATTGATGCGGGCAAGCAAGCAAACCAAGAGGCTCAACGGCAGCAACAGGAGAGCGACCGGGAGCAACAGCAGACCGGCCAGCCAAAACGGAATGATCCAGCGTTGTGTGGAACGCATACGCTGGGTGCGAATCTGTACCGCGGCTGCGTAGGGAATCATTTCAATGCCTCCAGTTCCTGGATAGCGTCCTGGGCGCTGATTTCGCCGCGCTTCAGCCGGTCCAGGACTTCGGCTCGAGACGGCGCTGGGTTCGTTTCTACAAATTCCAGGCTGCTGGCGATGCGGTTGAGCCGGGATTTGATGGTGGGGTAGCTGACTCCGAAGATCTGTTCCATCTCTTTGATGGAGCCGTGGCTGCGAACGAAAGCGGTGATGAAAACCTGGTCTTCCTGGCTCAACCGGGCTAACTGGGGCAGCTCGAATCGGCCCTGGATGGTGATGTCTTTGTCGGCGATGCGGACGCGCTCGATCAGGATGGGCTGGCCCTGGGTTAGCTTGGTCAGTTCCTGCCAGTCGGATGGTTTTTGGCTCGATGTCACAGAATCAACCTAATCAACTTATACATCAAGTAAATTAAGTTTGTCAACAACAATTATTGATTTTCTTAAGTTAGAGCCTTCCTGGCCTTGACTACGGTGCGGTAAGCCTCGTCGGCGGCGTGGTTTAGCGCGGTGAGGTGGCCCATCTTGCGGCTGGGGCGCGGCTCGAGCTTGCCGTAGAGGTGGAGTTTGACATCGGGGAAGGCGCAGGCGGCCGGCCAGTTGGGTTCGCCGGTGGACCAGATATCGCCCAGCAGGTTCGCCATCGCGGCGGGGCGATGCATGGCGCTGGAGCCTAAGGGCAGGCCGCAGACGGCGCGCAATTGCTGCTCGAATTGGCTGGTGACGCAGGCGTCCACAGTAAGGTGCCCGGAATTGTGCGGGCGGGGCGCGAGCTCGTTGATCAGCAGCCGGCCGTCGCGAGTGACGAAGAATTCTACGCACAACACGCCTACCACGCCAAGTTGGTCAAGAACGGTACGCGACATTTCCACTGCGCGATTGGCGATTTGGGGCGTGACGCGTGCTGGTGCGATGCAAAGATCCAGGATGTGGCGGGAGTGCTGGTTCTCGATTGCGCCGTAGTGCACGAACTGGCCGTCGTCTCCACGGGCGGCTACCACCGAGATCTCGCACTGCAGATCGACAAAGGCTTCGAGTACAGATTCCTGGTGGTGCACCGCGGTCCACGCTTCCGGTGCATGCGCCGGCGAATCGATCTTGAATTGGCCTTTACCGTCGTAGCCGAAGGCCGCCGTTTTTAAGACGGCCGGGTAGCCCAGCTCATTCAAGGCTTGATGCAAATGGTCGAGCGAGCGTACTTCGCGATAGGGAGTGATGGGCAGGCCAGTCTTGGTGAGGAATCGCTTCTCGCGGATGCGCTGCTGGGTGGTGTGAAGGATGGCTCCGTCCGGCCGGACCGGCGCGGCACGGTTGGCGGCTTGGGCGGTGGGGGCTGGAACATTTTCAAATTCAAATGTGACTACCGCCACCGAACGCGCGAAGCTTTCGACGGCGTCCAGGTCATCGTAAGGGGCCACCACTTCGACGTCGGCAATCTGGCCGGTGGGTGTGTCCTGATCCGGCGAAAAGGTATGGACGCGATAGCCCATGCGGCGGGCGGCGATGGCGAACATGCGTCCCAACTGCCCGCTCCCCAATACGCCGATAGCGGCTCCGGGGAGAATCGGCTGGATCACGTCAGCTCTTCCGAACGGACTTTGCCGGCTTGCTCTTCGCGAAAGCCGCGCAGTTTCTCGCGCAGCGCGGGATCGTGGTTGGCCAGTATCGCGACGGCCAGCAGCGCGGCGTTCTGCGCGCCCGGTTTTCCGATGGCCAGGGTTCCAACAGGAATGCCTCCGGGCATTTGCACGATGGAGAGGAGCGAATCCATGCCGTTGAGCGCTTTGCTTTCCACCGGCACACCCAGCACAGGCAACAGGGTGTTGGCGGCCGTCATACCGGGAAGGTGGGCCGCGCCGCCCGCGCCGGCAATGATTATTTGTAGTCCCCGCTCGGCGGCGCTCGAAGCATATTCCACCATCCATTGCGGAGTGCGATGCGCCGAGACAATCTTGGCTTCGCAGGGGACGCCGAAGCGATCCAACATCTCTTTGGCATGCCGCATGGTTTCCCAATCGGACTTGCTGCCCATGATGATGCCGACCAGAGGCTGCATGCGGACTACTGTCCTTGCGACAACGTGTAGCCGGCCTGGCCGTCGAAATTGCGAAGCGTCTCGGTCTTGACGATCTCGACACCTTGATCCAACACGCGGCCGAGCAGCGCGACTGTTTGCTTGGACGTGGTTCCGTTTTTGGCTTGGAAACGGCAGCGATAGGCGTCCGTGCAAAGGGTTTCAGCCATGCCGTCCGGCCAGACTTTGACGCCGCGATTGTCGATCATAATCAGATCCAGGCCATCGCCGACGGCCTTCTGCACGGCCGTTGCGAGTTTCCCGGTATCGAGTGAGGGCCAGGCGACGTAGACATCAATTCCTTCCACCGTGACTTTCGCTGGAGTCCTGCCGGCTTCCGCGGCATGCGCGGCCTTGGGCGGAGCCGCTGAATAATGCACGGCTTTGAGCGTGTGCGGAGTTTTGCCCAGGCGCGCCACCACCGCTTCGCCGAACTCTTTGGTGCCGACCTTCTGCTTGCTGGTGCCTTCCTTAAAAACGTCGTAGGTGTGGACGCCGTCCTCCATGGTGCAGAGCCAGGCATTGTGAACGCGCTCGGCGATATCCGGCTGATTGAGATGCACCAGCATCAACACGCCGCCTAGCAGGAGCCCGGAGGGGTTGGCCAGATTCTGGCCGGCGCGGCGCGGCGCGGATCCGTGGATGGCTTCGAACATGGCGCATTGCGAGCCGACGTTGGCCGATCCCGCCAGGCCAACCGATCCCGCGATCTGCGCGGCCACGTCCGAAAGAATGTCGCCGTAGAGATTGGGCATCAGGATGACGTCAAAGGCTTCCGGCGTGTCGGCCATCTTGGCAGCACCGATGTCGACAATCCAATGTTCTTTCTCGATCGACGGGTAATCGGCGCCGATCTCGTCGAAGATCTTGTGGAACATGCCGTCCGTCATCTTCATGATGTTGTCTTTGGTGAAGCAGGTGACCTTCTTGCGGTTGTGCTGCAACGCGTATTCGAAGGCGTAACGGGCGATGCGCTCCGAGCCCGGCCGGGTGATAATTTTCAGGCACTCCATGACGGTGTCGCTGAGTTGGTACTCCATGCCGGCGTAACAATCCTCTTCGTTCTCGCGAACGATGACGATGTTCATGTTGGGGTGCTTGGTTTTGACGAAGGGGTGGTAGGAGACGCAGGGGCGGACGTTGGCATAGAGTCCCAGCATCTTGCGCGCGGTGACGTTGAGGCTCTTGAAGCCGCCGCCTTGCGGGGTGGTGATGGGGGCTTTGTAGAATACCTTGGTGCGGCGCAGCGATTCCCAGGCGCTGGGCTCGATGCCGGCGGAGTTTCCCTTGAGGTAGACTTTCTCTCCAATTTCGATGACTTCAGGTTCGATGCGCGCACCCGCCGACTGGATGATGTGGAGGGCGGCAGCCATGATCTCGGGACCGATTCCGTCGCCGTACGCGACCGTGATGCGGGATACGTTGGACATAGTTTTGAAACACTAAAATACCACGCAACGCGCAGCAGTGAGGGAACAGTGTGATGTAGGGTGCGCAACGAAACTATGGAAGGAGTGTAGGTATGTCCGCAAAAACTGAGCCGCGACGGGAACGGAGCGTGTACGGATCGCAAAGCCGGCCAGTGTTGGTAGCGCTTCCTGCCGGTCGCGGCTCGGAATGGATATCGTACACCGGCGATGAAGGCGAGGGCCGAGTCGAATTGTTTGGCTGCCGCAAACCGCGAAACCGTTCGAACGATTCGTTGTACTTGGAAAGGATCGAAGCACTTGTCGCGGCTGGTGCGGAAGTCGTTACGGCTCGCATCGGCGAGAGCTTGGTCGCCGACGTGCTATACAACACCACGCCGCGCTGCGTAAAGCGCATCTTGGTGGTTCGCAGGCGAAAGCGCGTGCGCCACTTCTAGCCTTCCTTGATGACTTCCCGCACTACTTGCTTTAGCTCGCTGCGGAGTTCCGGGGACATTTCCGAAATAACATGCACGGTCCGGGTCGGGAATGGCATGTCGATATGAGCATCTTCGAAACGCTGCTTGATTCTGCGATTCATTTCGCGTCCGATCAGCCATTGCTGGCCTGGCAGGGTTTTGAAGCGCGCTTTGATGAGAACCGCGAAGTCGCCGAGTTGATCGACGCCCATGACATCGAGCGGCGCGAGGATGGCGGAGTGGTAAGGCTCTTCGCCCTGGAGCTGGCCGGCGATTTCCTTCAAGAGTTCGATGGCATGGTCGGTGTTTTCTTTGTAATCCACGGAGAGGTTGAACACATAGTAGGAATATTCGCGCGTCAGGTTTGAGAGGCTTTGGATGGCGCCATTCGGAAAGATATGCACCGCGCCGTCCTCGGCCCGGAGGACGGTGGTGCGCAGATTGATCTCTTCCACCAGGCCGCTTTTTCCGTTGATGACAGCCACGTCGTTGACGCGGATCTGATTTTCCATGAGGAGGAACAGACCGCTCAGAACGTCCTTGATGACGCTTTGTGCTCCGAAACCCACCGCGACTCCGATGACTCCCGCTCCAGTGACGAGCGGCCAGATTTCGAAGTTCAGCTCCCTGAGGATCATGATCAATGCAACGGTCCATACCAAAAAGAATGATGCCTTGCGCGCCAGGCCGGAGACGGTCTGGACCCGTTTCTCGATTTCAGACTGGTTGCCGCTCCCGGCCTTGAGCATCATCTTGACGATGTAGTTGCGCAATCCGCGAAGCAGGCGTCCCATGGCGCGGGTCGAGATAAACGCAAAGATGAGGACGAGCGCGATGCGCGCCAGGTTGAAGACTTGCGGCAGGTAGTAATCGAGGTGCAACATTTCGCTGCCGCGGGTCATATCTAATTAGGAATAGCAGGAATAGCCGAGGCAAGTTGAGACGCGAAGAGAAAGCACCGGCTCCCTTACGGTCGCGGTTCGGTTTGAAATTGCTAAACTGGAAGCGATGCCAACAACTCCAAGCAAGGCGCCGGCCGAGGCGACGCCCCCGATCAGCAAGTGGGCGCCCGCGGTGCTGCTCGGCTGGCTTATACCAGGCGGCGGACATTTCCTGCTGAAACGGACCGGACGCGGCACGCTGCTGCTGGTGACCGTGCTCTCGATGTTTCTGCTGGGCTTGATGATGCGAGGAGCGATGTTCCAGCCTCAGACCGGTGACATCCTCACCACCATCATCTACTGCGGCGGATTTCTAGGCGATCTGGCTTCGGGGCTCCTCTACCTGCTGGCTACTTGGCTGGGATATGCGCAGGCGGACGTGGCCGGCCACGTGCACGATTACGGAACCAAGTTTCTGGTGGCTGCCGGGCTGATGAATGTGCTGGCCATGGTGGACGCTTATGAAATCGCGACCGGGAAGAAGGACTGATGCCGAAAATGAATCTTTCCCATTTTGAAGCGGCGGTGCTGTTTGCGCTGTTCGCCTCGGTGGTGCTGGGAGTAATCACGAAACGCACTGACGCCGAGCGGCTACGCTACGGTGTGCGGTGCTTCGTGTACTTTCTGGCTGCGCTGATCGGGTTGGGCTGGCTGATGCATTTCGGGCACGGGTGAACCTGAGTTTCTGATTGGCCGCGAATGAACGCGAATAAACGCAAATAATTCGCGTTCATCTGCGGCTAAGAAGCGGTTAGGTGTACTCGAGAATCACGCTGTACGTCGCGGTTGTTCCTGTGTTGGAGTCCGTGATGGTGAGCTGAATCACGAAGTCGCCTTTACTGGGGAATGTTACCAGTATCTGACCGGGAGTACCGGTTCCTACGAAATTGACAGGCGCTCCTAAAGTCGTCCAAGTGAAGGTGAGTGGACCGGTACCCTTGCTGGTGCTGGCATCCAGCAACAATGGGTTCTGACTCACCTGAACAACCTTGGCTCCGCCCACGAGAGTGCCAAGCTGCGGGCTGGTGACGGTTACCGTTATGGCCCCAGTCGACCCGGGTGGCACCACTGGAACAGCCGGGAACGTCAAGGTTCCGGTTCCTGCGGTCGAATATGCGGCTACTGTCCCGGCGATAACTTCCACTACATTGTTGATGGCCGGCGGAGTAGCGGTGGTGTAACCAATGGAGATGGCGGCGGGTGCGCCGGTGAGGTTGCCAAACGCTCCGGTGGTTGAACTGGCGGAAACGGTTCCAACGATCAAGAGCGACGGCGTGGGACTACAACTGGTGAGGATCTGGCTGATCTTGATGGTTGTCGATTGGATGACCCCGGTTTGGAAATTGAAATTAGGAGTTGGGAGTGGCGCTCCAGCGGCCACCAGGAACACCGTCGATGTTACAGTTCCCTGTTGCGAGTTGTAGATGAATATTTCGCGAATTTCCTGCGCGCCGCCGGTAATGGAGGCGAGTTCGTTGGGCGGCAGGTTGGGCGTTACGGTTGTTAAAATGTCGGACAACGTCGCGGCCCGTTCGAAGTCAAGAGTTGTTAGGCCAGGCGGCGCTGTTGTGCACGTGGCGGGCGTGGTGGGGGCGGTTTGCGCGACAAGTGGGATTGCACTCGCGAACGTTATTAGCAGGATAGCGGCTGTCACCGTTGGTTCGATTCGTTTCCAAGGCTGCATCATCAAATTTCTCCTCTCAGAGCTCTAAAAAGAAATACTACGCACTGTAGATGCAGCTAGAGCGCTGATGTTACGTTACGTTCTGCGTTACATCTGGGGTGGCGAATGGGGACTTACTGCTGAGTTCCGCACTTGCCTTTGCAAGTGGTTTCGGAAATCTGTTGTGAGGGACCTAGCATATTCGGATCGGAAACCGTGGGGCGTCGCACGCTGACGGTTTCCACCAGCTTGTTGCCGGGGCGGGGCGTCTGTTCGATGATTTGTTGCTCGAAGAGCTTCAACTTTCCATCAGGATCCACAGTACCGGGAACGTTCCGGCCGAAAAGGTTCACCACTGAATCCTTGGAGCCATCTGGCTGCGTGACGGTCTTGGCGACGGTCTGGCCGTGCAGTTGCAATTGGCCATCAGGGCCGATCTCGTATTCCGCGGTGTTGTCGGTTGACTGTCCACCTTGCTCGGTGTGCTGCTTAGTCTGGCGAACAGCGACGCCAAAGCCGCCGTTACCGTCGCGGCGATAGGTGGTGGCTTCCTCGCTATACCCGTTCCCTTGATTCACGCGCACCGTATCTTTCTTCTCGACGGTTTCAATGGACCCGTTTAACGGCCGTTGGACTACGGTATTCGTCGTTTCCGTGGAGCCGCTCTTGCGTACATCGGTTATGGTTTTTTGGAGGAGCTGCATGTTGCCATTGACATCGCCCTGGTAACGCGTGGTCTGGATGGTGGAGCTGCCGTCGGGCCGTTTCTGTTCCTCAACGGTTTCCTTCACCGGCCGGGTTGGGTTGCCCATGGGGTCATATTGATGGATCAACCTTTCCACCACGCGCCCGCTCGAGTCGTCGCGCAGCACGCGTTCCTCAACGCGCTCGACGGGAACCATGCGGCCGTTGATGGATTGCATCCGTTCCGTTGTATCGACTGAGCCTTTGGATTTGGTCTGATCAATCTGCGGTCCATCGGCAATGCGGTTGCCGTTTACGTCGACCGAGGTGGTGGTTCGTACGCTGGAGTCCTGCGCCGAGAGCGAGAGAACAAAGACAACGCTGCCTAGAATGAAGCACTTCACAATTCCAGCCTAACGTCTTTGGCTTATGTGGACAATACGGCGAATACCTTAGGACAGAACCGTCGGCATGAGTGCCGACGCTGCAGGCAAGAGTGCCTGCGCCACGATTTACTGCAGTAACTGGTGTAGGACTGGGAGTGGGACTGCGCTTTCTTTGAGGGCGGCGGCGTGGAAGGCGGTCAGATTAAAGGCTGCGCCTTTACGTTTCTTGTATTCTTCGCGCAGATCCAGCCAGCCACGCCAGCCGACGAAATAGGTGGGTAACTGGCAGGATGACAACTTGGCGCGCTGCACTTTTTCGGTGGCTTCTTCCTTTTCCTGGAAGGTGTCGTTGATCATCAGATCCAGCGCCTCCTGCTCGGTCATATTCATTGTCTGGAGCCGGATGTCGAGAATGGTGTTCGATATCACGCGCAGCAATTGTTTTAGAAGCGTCATACGCAGCTCGACGCTGTTATTCAAGTAGCCTTCGTCCGACATCAACTGCTGTGCGTAAACGCCCCAGCCTTCGACATAGGCGCCGTTGCCGTCGATGTTTCTGAGCAGGCGGCGAGATTTGGGCTCGACATTGTTAGCGGTCTCCAACTGCACGTAGTGACCGGGCATGGCCTCGTGGATGGTCAGCTCCTGGAGGCCGTAGGTATTGTATTCGCGGAGCTTGGACTCGATGCGGTCTTTCGGCCAGTCGGTGGGGATAGGCGTGATCCAATAGAACGCGCCCAGTTGCGGTTCGAGCGCGGGCGCCTGATTGAATCCTCCGACCGGATAGCCGCCGCGCATAAACTCCGGAGTCGGGATCACCTGCAGATTCGCGCGTCCGGGCAACGTGACGAGATGTTTCGCGCGCACGAAGTTGGTGGCTTCGTCCAGATCTTTGCGCGCCTCGTCCAAATAAGTCTCGGGTGTGGCGTGTTGTTGGGCGATTTTGTCGAGAACTTCCTTTGCGGAGCGGGGCGCGGCCAACTTGGCCATTTGGCCACGTACATCCTTCAATGCAGTTTCGGCCTCCGCCAGCACCTGATCCGGCGTCTTTCCGGACGCCAACGTGTAGCGGAATTTCTCATCGTACTTGTCCTTTCCCAAGCGCCATTCGGCGGGCTTACGGGAAAGCTCGGTATTCAGGAATTTGTTGAAGCCTCGAAGCGAATCGAGCGCCGATTTCGCCGCGCGGTCGAACTCGGCTTTGAGAGCGCTGGGCACCTTGGCGCGCAGGGTCTTGTCAATCAACTCGATATTGCCTTCGTTTTCTTGCTGTGCGACATTTGTCCACACGTCCGGCGAATCCACCAGCATGTTTCGTGCGTTTTCGACGAAACTTGGGATTTTGAACAGGCGCTGGATAATGTGCCGGTAGCGGGTCTCGAGCGGCGCGTACTCAAGGACGAAGGGATTGAATAGCGCGTCGCCGATGAGCTCCACGTACATGGTGGGGTCGTGGCGAAAGCTCTGAATGCGCCGGAAATCAAAAATCGCAAGATCGATTTGGTTCTGGATGATTTGGTAATCGGCGCGTTCTTCGGGCGACAAGGATTCGGGTTTGATCAGCGCCAGGCGGTCGCGGAAACGGACATAGAACAGGCGCTGTTCCTGAAGTCCACTCTGGCTCAGGTCATCGAGCCTTTCGTCCAGCCGCATACCCTGATGCTCATGGTAGCCGGCCGACGTCGCGGAGATCGGCGATAGGGCGAGCGATCCATAGACGAAATCTTCGGTGACTTTCGAAAAGTCCTGTTGCTCGCCGGGCATTTTGCAACTGGTCAGTAGAAAGATGCAGGCCGCGACCGCTAAACAGCCACATAACTCATGGTGGGGCGGACGCCCTCGTNNGCCGCGGTCCAGGGGGACCGCCCCACTTCTTGCACTCTGAGGTGGTATTCGGAGATTCAGGCAGTCGCGGCATGGATTTTCTCCAGGTCGTCTGCTTCTCCGAATTTGGAGCCTGCTAAATCCGGGTTGATGTTTCGCAGCAATCCGGTTAGGACGCCGCCCGCGCCGACTTCGACAAATCTTGTGACGCCTTCGGACGCGAGTCTGCGGATGCTTTCGGCCCAGCGGACTGGATTGGGGACCTGCTGGTACAAACCATCGCGCGCTTCCGCGTCAGTGTGGATCACGTTGGCCTGCCAGTTGTTTACCAACGGCACAGTGAGGTTGCGAAATTCCGTGGCATTGAGGTCGATGGATAGCTGTTCTTGCGCAGGCTTCATCAGGGAACAGTGAAACGGAGCGCTGACCTGGAGCAGCACGGCACGCCGGGCGCCAGCCGCTTTGGCTAGGTCCACTGCTCGGTGAACTGCGGCGGAATGTCCGGCAATGACGATTTGGTCGGGCGAATTCAGGTTCGCTGCGCTCACCACTTCGCCTTGCGCGGCTTCGGCCAGAACGGAATCGAGCTTACCTTCTGGCAGCTTGAGCAGCGCTGCCATGGCGCCGATTCCGGGTGGGACGGCCGCCTGCATATATTGGCCGCGCTTGCGGACTAACCGCACGGCATCGGCGAAATCGAGCGCCCCCGCAGCCACCAGCGCGGAGTATTCGCCCAGGCTGTGACCGGCGACGTAGTCAGGTTTCAGGCTTTGTTCTTGCAGCACGCGAAATGCCGCGATGGAGACGGTGAGCAGAGCGGGCTGGGTGTTCTCGGTGAGCTGGAGCGCTTCGGCGGGGCCTTCGAAGCAGAGCTTTGATAAAGGAAAGCCGAGTGCTTCGTCGGCTTCCTGGAATGTTTGCCACGCGATAGTGAATCGTTCGGACAAGGTCTTGCCCATGCCGGGGTATTGAGAACCTTGGCCGGGGAACAGGAATGCGGTTTTCATCGTGAGGTCAAGAAACCAGTGTAGCGGTTTGCATATTTTTTACAATCCTTTCGCGGCTCCCCTGCGTCTTACCTAGTGACGAAAGGAGGAAGCATGGCCTACTCAGCTCATCCTCAACCAACGCAGTTCGAGACGAAGGGGTTTGTATATTGCCCAATTTGCACGCACACGGTGGAAGGCACGGTTGTCAGCAATGGCAAGACGCCCAAGGTAAAGCCGGGGCAGAAGTGTTCACGTTGTTCGGCATCGCTTGATCCGGGCTACATCATGCGGCTTGAGCGGGCAGCATAACCCGCCCGTTGCATGCTAATGTAGTGGTCAAGGATGAAACGCAAGCTGCCCACAACTTCGGCGCCGGTGATTGATCCGGCACTGCTGGATCAAGCCAAGCGGGCGATCGCGGCCGACCAACTGCATCGCGTGGAGAAATGCTCGGTGTGCAGCGCACCGTGCGCACCGAATTCAGCGGAACCATTGTGCTGGGTTTGCCGGCGATTGAAGATCAGCGCGTGGCGCGACTCCGATCAGCAAATCGCTCAGGAGTAGCGAGCGCCCGCTCGTAGATAAAAGCTCCGGCAGCGACGTCCTCGATTCCCAATCCAATCGATTTGAAAATGGTTACGTGGTTCTCGGCGTAGTGTGGCTCGACGTTTTGAAGCTCGACTACGTTCGACCAGCTATCGGCCAGAATCAAGTCGCCGGCTTCGATTTTCGCCTGTTCGAGAGAATCCACTGCTACAAGGGCTGCGCGCTTGAGCAGGCCGGCTGGGAGCTCGCGCCGTGTAGCGACGTTCGATCCCATGGCGTTGACTAGCGCTCCGTCCGAGATCCAATCGCTTTCGAGCACCGGATCCTTGGCGTTGGTGGCGGTGACGACGATGTCGGCGCCGCGGACTGCTTCTTCGGCGGAATTCGCGGCCGTGACCGAGCACTCCTCGGCGAACTTGCGGCGCTTCTCTTCACTCCGGCTCCAAACGCGAACGTTCTGGATAGGACGGACCGCGCGGATGGCATCGAGCTGGGTGCGGGCCTGGAATCCGGAGCCGATGATGGCTAAGGTTGCGGCTTTCGGATTAGCCAACAGATCGGTGGCGTAACCACTCGCAGCGCCGGTTCGGATCTGGCCGAGGTAATTGGCTTCCATCATGGCGAGCGGCTGGGCGGTTTTCGAATCGTAAAGGAAGAAGTAGAAGTGGGCGCCGTAGCGGGGGTTGGTGGAGTAGAACTTGGTCCCGAAATAGTTGCCGACGGCGCCGGCCATGCTGTGAAGCACGGAGCCGGATTCGAGGATCAAACGACGGCGAGGCTGGTTTTGAGCGCGGCCGTTTTTCATGGCCTCGAATGCCATGCGCATCAGGCGGATGGCTTCTGAGACCGGGAGGAGCTCTTGAACGTCGGATTCGGTGAAGTAGAACATAAGAGTATTGGCCGCGAATGAACGCGAATGAACGCAAATACTGCAGGCTTCTTATTCGCGTTTATTTGCGTTCATTCGCGGCTGATTAGGTTTTGACTGGGTCCGGGCTCTCTGGGTTCAAGCCCAGTTCAGTTATGGCGGCCTTCGCCCGCTTCTTGTCGAATTTACCGTCGCGGGCCAGGCGCGATAGGGCTGCTGCTGCAATAGCTTCCGCACCATTTTCAAAGTGCTTTCTTAGATGCTCGCGGTTTTCGCTGCGGCCGAAGCCGTCGGTGCCGAGCGATACCATGCGGCCGGGGAGCCACGGGGCGATTTGGTCCGCTACTACCTTCATGTAGTCGGTGGAGGCAATGATCGGGCCTTCGGCTCCAGCCAGGGCTTGTTGCAAATATGGTTTGCGCTCGGGATCGGCCGGGTGCAGTCGATTCCAACGTTCCACTTCCAATGCGTCGCGGCGCAGCTCGTTGTAGCTGGTCACGCTCCAGACGTCGGAGGGGACCTGGTATTTTTCCGCCAGGATTTTTTGCGCTCTCAGCGCTTCATTGAGAATCGGACCGCTGCCGAATAAATGAACCTGGGTCTTGCCAGCCTCGGCCGGTTTATAGCGGTAGATGCCACGCAGGATTCCTTCGTTGGTCCCCGCGGACATGGGTGGCTGGGCGTAGTTTTCGTTGTAGATGGTCAGGTAATAGAAGCGATCTTCCATCTCCTGGTACATGCGGCGAATGCCATCTTGCACGATCACCGCAATTTCGAAAGCGTAGGCCGGATCGTAACTGTGGCAGGTGGGGACGGTGCTCGAAAGCACCAGGCTGTGGCCATCCTGATGTTGCAGACCTTCGCCTGAGAGAGTGGTGCGGCCAGCGGTTCCACCCATGAGGAAGCCCTTGCCGCGGGAATCGGCGAATGCCCAGATGAGATCGCCGATGCGCTGGAATCCGAACATCGAGTAATAGATGAAAAACGGGATCATCGGCACGCCGTATGTTGCGTAGGATGTCCCAGCGGACGTGAATGACGCCATGGAGCCGGCTTCGGTGATTCCTTCTTCTAGAATCTGGCCGTTCTTGGCTTCTTTGTAAAACAGGAACATGTCGCTGTCGACAGGCTTGTAGAGCTGGCCTCGGCTGGCGTAGATTCCATACTGGCGGAACAGGGATTCCATGCCGAAGGTACGCGCTTCATCCGGGATGATGGGAACTACAAACTTTCCGATGGCCTGGTCCTTGAGAAGCAGCGTGAGCACGCGAACAAACGCCATGGTGGTGGAGACTTCCCTGCCCTGCGAACCGGCCAACGATTCGGCGAACAGCTCCACGGGCGGCACCTGGATTTCGATCTTGGGAACCACGCGCGCCGGCAAACTTCCGCCCATTGCGTCGCGGCGTTCGCGGGCGTAACGCATTTCGGGACTGTCCTCCGGCGGCCGGTAAAACGAAGTGGTGTGGACGGTTTCTTCCGGAATGGGAATATCGAAGCGCTTGCGGAAGTACGCCATCTCGTCTTCATTGAGCTTCTTTTGCTGATGGGTTACGTTGCGGCCTTCGCCGGCTTCACCGAGTCCATAGCCTTTGATGGTTTTGGCCAGGATCACGGTAGGTGAGCCGGTATGCTCAACCGCGCGCTTATAGGCATTGTAGACTTTTTGCGGATCGTGTCCGCCCCGGCGCAGAGCGAAGACTTCTTCGTCGGTCATGTGTTCCACCAGCTTCAGCAGCTCGGGATATTTGCCGAAGAATTCTTTTCGTACATAGGCGCCGTCCTTGGCTTTGAAGCTTTGATACTCGCCGTCCAGAGCCTCACCCATGCGCTTTATCAGAAGGCCGCTGGTATCGCGAGCGAGCAGAGGGTCCCAATTGCAGCCCCAGAGAACTTTGATGACATTCCAGCCGGCGCCTCGGAAGGCAGCTTCGAGCTCGGTGATGATTTGGCCGTTGCCGCGGACTGGACCATCCAGGCGCTGCAGGTTGCAGTT